>JALCBR010000021.1 GCA_028066245.1 Pirellulales bacterium
CGTTCGCTGGCAAGCTGGCATCCTCCCCATTAGTAGCCCAGGTGGCAAGTGGGGAGTCTCCGCTCATCGTCCCCATGGCCGTTTGATGAGACTTGGCCGCTCCAATGGCGGAATCATTCGACGGGTCGGCAATCACCGCCGGCGCAAAACCAATCACCAACACTAATCCGCATGCCAGCACTGCGGCGGTGAACGCGCCGGGTTCTCCATCAGCCCGTTCCATCGAATCGGCCGGGCGGAAATACATAGCAGCCACCACGCGCAGATAATATGCCGCGGCGATGACCGCGTTAAGCATGCCAATCACGGCCAAGGCGATGAAGAGATTCTGAGCGTCTGTTCCCTGAGCGGTTCGTATCGCATCATAAAAGATTGAGAACTTGCCCCAAAATCCGGCCATGGCAGGCGGAATGCCGGCCAGCGTGAGGAAAAACAATGCAAACAACGCGGCAACGATGGGATGCCGACGAGCTAAACCCGCGGCGTCATGCGTGGTTTCTAGGGGATGTTTGCCGTCAGACGCGGCACTCAAACAGGCGAACGATCCGATTGTCGCCAATGAATAGACGGTGAGGTAGAAAAGTACCGGGCCGAGGCCCTGAGGGCTACCACTGGCACTTTCAAAAGCGACCGCCAAGCCCACCAGCATATAACCGGCGTGCGCGATCGACGAATACGCGAGCAGACGGCGAATATTGATCTGCCACAGCGCCAATACGTTGCCGACGGTCATTGTCAGCACGGCCAAGATCATCGCGATCCGCACTCCGTATTCACCCAACTGCGGCATCGCCAAGAGGGTAATCCGCGTCAGAGCGATCACGCCCACAATCTTGGGCGCCACGGCCAGCAACGCCGCATTGGGGTGGGTTGTGCCTTGATAGACGTCCGGCGCGTAGAAGTGGAAAGGAACAGCGGCAATCTTGAACGCCAGTCCAGCAAACACCAGTACCATCGCCAAGCCGCCCAATGGCAGCAACCCAGCGCTGTTAGGCATTGACGTCAACGCCGCGTGAATGGAATGCAACGAGGTTGAACCCGAGATCCCAAAAACAAAACTGAACCCGTAAAGCAGTATCGCGGAAGAAACGATGCTGAGATAAAAATACTTAACGGTTGCTTCCTGCGACTCCCGCTTGCGATGGCCGATGTACAGCAGGATGTATGTGGGAATGGAGACCAGCTCCAAACCGAGGAACATCAACAGCAGATCACCAGCGCCCACAACAACCATCATTCCGGAAAGCAGTAGCAACAGCGATCCGACAAACTCAGATGCCAGTTCACTCGCAGTACGGCGGCTCGTCAGGAGCAAAAACAGAAATCCCAACACGAGCGTCAGCCAGCGAAACTGCGACGTCATTCCATCTCGCACAAGTGGTCCCGAGAAGCCTGTCGCGGCGTCAGGCTGTTGCCAGAGGGCAATCGCCGCAGTTGCTAAGCTAACTGTGGCGAGCACACTCCAAACTCTTCGCCCAGTGGCGAACGCGCCAAAGAGATAAATCAGCACGGCCGCGCCCATGAGAATCATCTCAGGCAGCAGGTTTAAGACGGTTTGAAACGAGACGCCATTCATGGCCGAGTGGAACTGGTCGTGCTAAAAGTTAGTGCTGCGGGGAAGTGGGTACTGACGCTGCCGATATCGGCGCGGGAGCATTGACTGGCAGAAGGAGAGAAGTTGCCATCGGCCGTTCAGTACTCTCCACCTGAACGGCTAAGCGGGAAGAACCGCGTGTTTCCACAAGAGATGTGCCACTTGCTACAGGCGTGGTGTTTGTCGCTTGAGAAAAGGCGATGGTGTTTCTGGTCTGTTGGGCCTCGAATTGTTCAACAGCCTTGGCGGAAAGTGGATCTAAGGTGCCGCGCATCTGGTCCAGGAAGAAACCAGGAAACAATCCAATCCACAGGGCGCACAACGCCAACGGTGTGAGCGCCGCGATCTCTCGCAACGACAGATCCCGGACTGGCGGCTCGTCCGGCTCATGATATGGCTCTTTGAGTGGACCGAAAAACACTCGCCGTACCAGCGAAAGCATGTACCAGGCGCCGAGGATCACACCGCTCACTGCCAGGACGGAAATCGTTAAAAACTGAGCTGAATGCGTGCCGCCGAACCAGCCTCGTTGAAACATGCCTGTTAGCAATAGGAACTCGCCGGCGAAACCGTTCAAGCCCGGCAAGCCGATGCTGGAAAGCGTCATCACTAACATGAAAAATGCCAGGCACGGCGTGCGTTTGGCCAGTCCACCCAACTCGGAGATTTGCCGGGTGTGATACCTCTCATAGATCATCCCTACGATAGCGAACAACCCACCGGTGGAAATGCCGTGGTTGATCATTTGCAGGACGCCACCCTCCAGGCCTAACCGATTGAGCGCGAAGATGCCTAGCATGCAAAACCCCAAGTGACTTACGCTGGAGTACGCGATCAATCGCTTGATGTCACGTTGCGCAAGCGCGACCAGCGCTCCGTAGATGATGCCAATCACAGACAGCCACAACACCCAGGGCATGCAGGAGACCGTCGCCGCAGGTAGCATCGGCAAACTGAACCGTACAAAGCCGTAGGTTCCCATCTTCAGCAAAACGCCAGCTAGCAACACGCTGCCAGCGGTGGGAGCCTGCACGTGAGCCAGCGGCAGCCAGGTGTGGAAGGGGAACAGCGGCACCTTGACCGCAAACCCAGCAAATAGCGCCAGGAAAACCCAGAACTGCAACGTCTCGGAAAGCGGATTCTCCGCTAAGTTGGCCGTGATCTGCGAAATAGAGAATGTCAACTCGCCCGAGGTCTCGGCACTTGCTAACGCAATGGTCATCATGCCCAACAGCGTCAGTACGCTGCCAGTGAACGTAACCAAGAAGAACTTGATTGCTGCGTAGCGCCGCTCTTCACTCCCCCAGATGCCAATCAAGAAGAACAGTGGGAAAAGTGTGAACTCAAAAAACACATAAAACAGCATCAAATCGCGGGCGGCAAACACACCCAACATGCCCATCTCCAACAAGAGCAAGAGCGCATAGAAGCCGGCGGCCCGATCCCGAATGGCCTCCCAACTCACAAGCACACAAATCACGACGAGTAGCGCCGAGAGCGCGAACATCCACAAGCCCAGGCCGTCAAGTCCCAGCGAAAAATGAATGTTGACGTTAGACTCTTCCGACTCAAACCACGTGTAGTCTACGGCAGCAAAATTCTCGCGAGATTCCCCGCCAAGATGGAGTCGACCGGCGTCTGCGGACGTGGTGGCCGTTTCGTCCACCGGCAACTGCGTGTATTGCCAAGTCAAATAGCTGGCGGTCAGCAAGGCTGCGCAGGAAAACCCCAAGGCGACGCCACGGACTGCCTTGTGTCCGGCCTCTGTCATCGCAGCCAAAATCGCCGCGCCAACGGCGGGAAGAAAGATCGCGATGAGCAGCAGAGTGGACATCAATCACAAACGAAAGTTGTTATCGTAATAGAATTCCAATCAAGACCAGCAAACCGAGCACCATCGCCAAGGCATAAAACTGCACCAGGCCAATCTGCATTGGGCGGAGCACGGCGCCAAAAACTCTCGGTAGCCAGCCGCAAAGGTTTACCAACCCATCAATCAGCAGCATGTCCAGCACATAGAAAATGTGAGCCAGGATCTTCAGCGGCCAGATAATGAACACGCTGTAGAGCTGATCGAAAAATAACTTGCCGTACGAAAGCTGATACAACCAAGCGGCCTTCATTGTGTCCGTCAGCGCGGAAACGGTGCCTGGCGAGCGCAGGTACATGAACGCTGCCGCGCCAATCCCCACAACTGAAATCACTGTACCGATGATGGCCACATCCCAATGGAAGCCGGCATGCTCCGCGCCGCGGAGGCGTTCCATAGAAAGTGAAGGCGTGTGGGCCAGAAAGTTGCTGAACCACGGCCCCAACGCTCCGGCAGCCAACGCCAGGAAACCCAAAAGCATTAACGGAATAGTCATCGTCGAGGGCGACTCATGGGCATGATGACCGGCTTCCTCGGGGATCTCCTCTTCGCCGTAAAATGTCTGGAAGAACGCCCGGAACGTGTAGAAGGCTGTGCACAGCGCTGCTGCCCAGGCAAGCCAATACAGTGTTGTGAACAAGGCATTCGTGGACGGGTCTCCGTGAGCTGCATCATGTACGGCTGCTAAAACAGCGTCTTTGCTCCAAAATCCAGCAAACGGGATCACGCCGGCCAGCGCCAAGCACCCCAGTAAGAACGTCGCGTGCGTAACAGGCATCAGTTTCCGCAAGCCACCAAAGCGGCGGATGTCAATCACACCGCCCATGGCGTGCATCACGCTACCGGCGCCCAGGAACAAGCAAGCTTTGAAGAAGGCGTGTGTGAACAGGTGGAACATTCCGGCGACCACGCCAGCTAGCGAGGCCGTACCCAGCGCCAGGAACATGAAACCCAATTGGCTGACGGTGGAATACGCGAGAATGCGTTTCAAGTCAGTCTGCGTGATGGCGATGAAGCCAGCCATGATCGCCGTCAGACAGCCAATGCACGCAACCACGATCGGCGCAGCGCCCGAGGCCACAAACAGCGGCGTACACCGCGCCACCATGTACACACCGGCGGTTACCATTGTGGCTGCGTGAATGAGGGCGGAAACGGGCGTGGGCCCTTCCATCGCATCGGGGAGCCACACGTGAAGTGGCCACTGAGCGCTTTTGCCACAAGCACCCACAAACAGTAACAGACAGATTGCGGTTAATACGCCGGCTGTTGCTAGCGGGAAACTTGAATAATCGCCATCACTAAGGACTTGCTGACCGAAGACGCCCGGCTGAGTGATGACGCCGTCAACTTCTGTGTCATGAAAGTTGAGCGTTCCCAGCGTGGTCCAGATCAGAAACACTCCCAAAGCGAAGCCGAAATCACCAACGCGGTTGACCAAAAACGCTTTCATGCCGGCGGCGGATGCTTCCGGCTTTTGGTACCAGAAGCCAATCAGTAAATAGCTGCAAACGCCCACCGCTTCCCAAAACACGTACAGCAGCGCAAAGTTCGAGACTGAGACCAACATGGTCATGGAGAACACGAACAGCGACACGTACGTAAAAAACCGCCAGTAGCCGGGATCGTCGTTCATGTAACCGATCGAGTACACCGCAACCAGCGTGGCCACAAACGTGACCATCACCAGCATGATGGCCGAGAGCGGATCCGTGCGGAGTGTGACATCGATGACGAAATCAAACGATGAATCTTCCGCCGTTGTCGCGTCTGTGGCGCTATCGCCAGAGTGCGTCATCGCCGCGGGGACTGCCGCCCAGGTCCATAGATCTAATCTTTTCTCAACACGAGACGAGCCGCCGGGGACGCCGTCATCGTCAGTCTGCTGGTAAACTTGCCACAGCAGGATTGAGGCACACACGAACGACGCGGCAATGCAAAGCACCGCAGGCAGATGGCTCTTGTTCTTAAGCAGTCTTGGCCCCAGCGCAGCAGTCAATAAGGCCGCAGCAAGCGGTAGCGCGGGGATCAGCACCATCCATGTGGTCAGCTCAAACATGGCTGCGGTAAGCCGTCTCCTCAGGGTCGTGTTCCGGCTCCACGCCGGCGGGCGTCAAGTTGGGCCAAACTTGGGCTTTATCCTCCGGCGGCGGCAAATCGCGGTCGACATATTCTGGTTGATTGTCTTCGCGATATCGCTGATGAACGGCGATGTCGAGCTTGCCGCTGCGTTCAAAGACCATCAGGATCAAGGCCATCGCAATCGCGGCCTCGCAAGCGGCCACCGCCAGCATCACGATCACCATCACTTGGCCATCCCAGTTATTGTGATACCGTCCCCAGGCGACAAAGCTAACGGAGACACCTTGAATCATCATTTCCACAGCCAGGAACATGACGATCATATTGCGACGGCTGAGGAATCCAATCAGGCCGATTCCAAACAGCAGCGCGCCAATCGTCAAGAAGCCGTGTAGAAGGGAAACTTCGTTCAAGCGCCGGCCCTCCCGTTTGTGGAGGGAGTTTGCATCGCCTGCTTGCCAGCGAGCGTTTGTTTATCGCTTCTTACCGAGCGTGAGTGCGCGATGATAGCGACAGCACCCACCAACGCTGCGAACAGCAGCACACCAGCGACTTCGATAGAGACTAAATGCGCGCTGAACATCCGCCCGCCGAGGCTGGCGGAATGATGCTCTGAGAGAATGTCCTGTCCTCCATTCCTTGCAGCGGCTTGTTCTGTGTCACTATTTCCAGAACCGACGGCCTGAGCAGTGAGCAGGGCAGACGGAAGATCATCAGCCAGGGTGGGGGATTTCAAGACGCTAGAGAGCGTCATGGTCAACATGCCCACCAAGACAATCCCGGCAGTCGCAGACAACGGACCTTCCCAACTGAGCCGGTCATAGGGCGCGTTACCTCGGGGATTGGCCAACATCAGCACAAACAACAGAGTGACCAGGATCGCACCGGCATAAACCACGATAGTCGCGACACCAAGGAAATGCGCGCCCTGCAGCAGAAACAACCCGGCGGTCCCCAAGAGCATCATGGCGAACCAGATGGCGCAATAAACGGGATTTCGGAACGTGACCGCGGCGGCGGCGGCGATCACAGTCACTGACCCCAACACCACGAACATGCTTTGAGAAAGCATGTCTCCTAACGGCGAAATCTGCGAGAGAATCAAACCCAGCGCGACAACGGACATTGCCGCGCCCCCCCAGCGCAATCGCTCTCCCGGACGCGGCAACAAGAGCCACATGCCGACAGCGCCCAAGACCGTGGCGGCTGCATAGAGCAAGCTTTCGCTGCTCAAGGGAAGCCTCCCTGCGACGTCGCGCCGCCTTGCGATCTCATCGGCTCTTTGTCGATCGTCTGGTCGTGCACGGAAAGCAGCTTCTCCTTGTCGAAGACCATCTCTTCCCGTGTTCGGCCAGTCAGGTTGTACAAGCTTGTCAATTCAATGGCATCCACCGGGCAAGCTTCTTCGCACATGCCGCAATAGATGCAGCGGAGCTCATCAATGGTGAAACTCTCAGGATATTTCTCCCGATCTGGCCAAGGACTCTCCGTGCCGATGATATCGATGCAATGGGCCGGGCAGGCTGTGGCACACAAGAAGCAAGCTACGCACTTGACCCGGCCTTGCTCATCCCGGTTGAGCCGGTGCACGCCACGGTAGATCAACGGATTGGCGATCTCCGGTTCCGTGTCCGGATAGCTAACGGTGATCTTCTTGCTGAACAGGTGACGCGTGGTGGTGGTTAGCCCCTGCGCGATCAGCGGCAAGTACAATTTGCCGGCTAAACCGAGCTTGGGTTCTTCCACCCACAAGATGTCAGGATCGTTAGCTTGCATGGTTCGTGCTTATTTTCACAAAGTCGCGCGCTTTGTCACCCACCCGAGCCGAATTTTCTTGATATGCAAGCGTTTAGGTCATCTCGGCATCCAGCGTTGAAGGCTGTTGCTTGGAGCCCAGGGGCGCCAAAATCGCCATGGATACGAGCGAAACCAAGGTCAGCCCTGACATGCCGAGGAAGACGATGAGCGGACGATCTACAATCGCGCCCGGAAAATATTCGACCATTGCGGCCACCAAAACCAGATTGACCATTCCCAACGGGAGCATAACTTTCCAGGCCAGAGCCATGAGTTGGTCAAAGCGGAAACGCGGCAGGGTCCAGCGGACAAGCATAAAACCCAGAATGACGAGGAAAATCTTTCCGCACAGCACTCCCACACGGATAAGCGCCGTGACCCAGGTGATCTGATCGCCGGAACCGGTCAATCCCCAAAAGTGCCAGCCACCCAAAAACAGAATCACAATCAGGAACGACGCCGTGATCATGTGCATGAACTCCGCAGCGGCGTACATCGTGAGCTTCATTCCAGAATATTCTGTATGAAAGCCGCCGATGAGTTCTTGTTCCGCTTCTGGCAGATCAAACGGCATTCGGCCCGCTTCCGCAGTGGCGGCCACAAGAAACACAATAAACCCTAGCGGCTGAACGAAGGCGTTCCACATCCCCGTTTCCGCCTGCTGGGTGATCACGGCATCCAGCTTCAAGCTGCCGGCGGTGAGAACGATCCCCAGAATGCCCAAGCTCAAGGGGATTTCGTAGGCGATGAGCTGAGCGCTGCTCCGCAATCCGCCAAGAAAGCTGTATTTGTTATTGCTGGCCCAGCCACCCAGGATAACGCCGTATACGGCAATTCCGCTTAAAGCGAAGACATAGATCAATCCCGCATCAAAACCCGGCGCCACGACAAACTCAATCGGGCCACCATCCGTTGGCCAAACGCTGCCAAAGGGAATCACGGCAAATGTCGCCAAGGCCGCCGCCAGGATAGAAATCGGCGCCAGCACGTAGAGCGCTTTGTCAACATGCCCAGGAATATACTCCTCCTTGAGCATCATCTTTACGCCGTCCGCCAATGGTTGCCCCAGGCCAAACAAGCGCACCTTGGTCAGCGGCAGTCCCACGCGGTTGGGCCCTTTGCGGTCTTGCACCCAAGCGGCAATCTTTCGCTCCAGCAAGACAAAGTAGGCCACCGCCGTCATGATGGCGCCGATCACAACAACGATCTTGATCAGTGCTTCCAGCATTGCGAGTGTCGGTTCCGTTGTGTCTTCAAAGAGGGAAAGACTCTTGATTGCTATGCACCTGCCAGCATGTCAATGGTCAAGTCGACTCCGTGTTCGCCAACGTCTTCTCCAGCAGCGCGGAAGAAGGCAATCTCGCTGGCGACTTCTTTCAACACGATCTTGGATTGGTACAAGCCGGATCTGCCCAACAATTGCCAATACACGCTGCCTTCAGTGCGGGCGCCTGCAGGAGGACGAATGGCCCATGGCACTGATTGCAGCCGGTTGGAAAAATTCACATACGATCCCTCTTTTTCGGCGAATGTGGCTGATGGCATCTTGTGCGTGGCGACCTGCCACAGTGGCGAATCCGCAATATCTTGAACGACCAACATCTGAGCGGCGGCCAATTGATTGGCCGTCGCTTCGTCCATCCAGTCCGCCTGCGGATAGCCACCAGTGACCCACACTGTCTGGATGCCGTCCCGAGTGATTTTCGGCAACAGTTCGTCCAACGTCAGCCGTTTACCGAATACCGCAGCAACTTCTTCCACGCCGCGGCGATTGGGACATTTTTCTGCACGGATGGTGAACCCTTGTGAAAAGGTCTCGTCTTCGCCAACTACAGGAGCAGGGCCCACGGCAATCAACGCGTCAGGGTCAACATCGCGAGCATAGGTGCAAAGCAAATACGCTTCCTCAACAGTCAAATGGGGCGAAAGCACAACCGCCATCTTGCCGGCGGTACGGACATCGTCATCCACTCTCGCAATTACGGTCGACCATTCCATCAAGCCGAGGCCAGATCCGTCGCCGTTGCTGGATGCGCCGTTCCCAGAGACGGCAGGGTCAGAAACAGACGGTCCGATCAGTCGTGCATCATCATGAATGTACCGCCAGTTGTAGCGGCCATCGTCGCACATCCACCATTGATTCACGTGTGGGTTTGTCCGCGGCCGGATGCGATACACCTTATCTTGGTTCTCATCGATTTGTATCGAACAACCGGTGGAACAGCCGGTGCAGACGCCGTTGTGGGTCTTCATGAACCATACGCGCTGGCTGTAGAGGAAGTCGCTATCGCCCAACGCACCCACCGGACAAAGATCAACAACGTTGCCGGAAAGCTTGTTTTCTAGCGGGAAGCCAGGGAAGACGTCGATCTCCTCATGGGCTCCACGCTGCACAACCATCAACTCGTTGGTGCCAGTTACCTCACGGCAAAACCGCACGCAACGACTGCACATGACGCAGCGGTCCACAAACAGCGTAACAGTCTCACCCATCGAGCGGCGGCGACTGGTGAACGGCTTAATGTCCGCCCGCCGCTCTTGCTGCCCGTGCTCAAAGTGATAGTCCTGTAAGTTGCACTCGCCGGCTTTGTCGCAAATCGGACAATCGATAGGATGATCAATCAACAGAGCTTCTTCAACAAAAGCTCGGGCATGCGCAACCTTTTCGCTATTGGTGACCATTACGGTTCCATCCTTGGCAGGCGTTTGGCAGGCTGGTACCAGTTTGGGCAGCATGCTGACTTCGCCAGTCTCTGAGTTTTTGGTTCCGCATTCCACCAGACACATCCGACAACTTGCCACCACGGAAAGTCCCGGATGCCAACAATAGTGGGGAACCTCGACGCCAACGCGGCGCGCGGCTTCGATGCCATTTAAGCGCTCGTTGTCGCCCAGCTCGATTTCCTGATCGTCTATCCAGACTTTCGCCATAGTGAACTAGCCAAGTCGATGAAGTCTCTTGCGTTTCGTCCTAAGCTTCCGGCTTCTTGCGGTTGAGCCAATTGCGGTACTGTTCGGCTTCCGTTTCCAGCGGAGCCTGCCTGCGGATTTCGTTCAACTTCAAGCGGCGAGCCTCATCTTCCGGGTCGAGCCGCTGAAGGACCTCGTCGAAGTCGATACTGCCCACGTGTAGCTTGCACAGCTCCATGATGTCCGAGTGATCA
This sequence comes from Pirellulales bacterium, assembly GCA_028066245.1. GTDB lineage: Bacteria > Planctomycetota > Planctomycetia > Pirellulales > S012-138 > CALJLD01. The sequence continues at coordinate 10,508 of JALCBR010000021.1, forward strand.
CGGATACGCCCGGAAACCAACTTGAGGCAGATCAGGTCATTGAGTCCGACAACCGGAAACCCCTCCAGCGAGCCCGTCGTTGTGAGTTCGCTGGGTTGAGGGAAGTCATACGAGATCAATCCCATGGCCGTCAGTTCGCCGGCCACAACGAGCTCCACCGGGCAATTGGTCGGCAGGTGCAGGAAACAGAATTCCTTATCCTCCTGTCGTTGCCAGTCCACGGACTTCTCAAGCTCCGCAGCCAGTCTTTCTGCATCGCTGCGTGTGGCGAGCAAATCACGGTTGGCCGTGGTGCGTTCGTACCCATGTAAGGCGACGGCGATCCTGCCGATGACAACTAATCTAATCTCCAATCGTTCCGCAACGTGGCTCAGCGCGCTCAACGTTGAATCTTGCTGATTCACAACATCATCCAATTTTTCCAGCAGGAACTGCACTCGCTTAGGCGAGTTCATGGAGATCAGAGCTTGTGGCGTACCTGTGGTCACAATCTTCCTTAGTGAATGCCGGTCGCTTCCAAAGCCTCGACTGGTTCAGTCACCATCCAGCCTTCAGGATTGGTGCGTTTTATGTAGTCTTCAAACTCGTCGCGGAACTTGCGAATGGCGTTCTTGATCGGCCAGGCGGCCCCGTCGGCTAATCCGCAAATTGTGGTACCAGGCATGATTCCAATCGTGTCGCCAATCTCCAGCAGCAAGTCCAGATCCTTGATTCGCCCTCGCCCTGCGCGAATACGGTCCAGCATTCGCAACGACCAGGAAGTACCTTCCCGGCAGGGCGTGCACTGCCCGCAACTCTCGTGCGCAAAGAACCGGCAACTGTTGTGGAGAAAATCGACCATGCTCACGGTTTCATCGATGACGACAACCGCGGCAGTCCCCAACCCCAGGCAACCCGCCTTGCCAGGTCCGGCAAAATCCAGCGGCGTATCAAACTCCGCTTCCGTGAGCACGCCCATGCTGATACCTCCGGGGATGGCCGCTTTGCCAGCTCTCCCCTTCCAGACTCCACCGCCGAAATCCTCGATCAATTCCCGGCAAGTGATGCCCAGTGGCGCTTCATAGCAGCCTGGCCTGTTGATGTGTCCGGACAAACAATACAGCTTGGGTCCAAACGAACCGGGGTCGCGCGGATTGTCCGGGGCTGGTGGGACGCCGATTGACTTGAACCAGTCAACGCCACGGGCGGCGATGTGCGTCACACAGGCCAAGGTCTCAATGTTATTGACGACCGTGGGCTTGCGAAACACACCTTCTACGGCGGGAAACGGCGGTTTGATCCGCGGCCAAGCCCGCTTCCCTTCCAGGCTTTCAATTAGTCCCGTTTCCTCTCCACAAATGTAAGCTGCTGCGCCGCGATGCAGGTACATGTCGAGCGAGAATTCACTTCCCAGGATATTCTTTCCCAGATAGCCTGCCTCGTAGCACTCATCAATCGCCTGCTGTAGCCGCTGATATGCCAGCGGGTATTCGTAGCGAAGATAGAGATAGGCGGTCGACGCACGCGTGGCATAGCAACTGATGATCGCTCCTTCAATCACCTGGTGCGGGTCGTCCTCCATCAAGATGCGGTTGTTGAACGTACCCGGCTCGCTCTCATCCGCATTGATGCACATATAGAATGGACCAGGGTGATCCTTGGGCAGGAACGTCCACTTGAGCCCGGTGGGAAAACCGGCTCCACCGCGACCGCGCAAGGCGCTGTCTTTGACCATGTTGGTCACGTCATCAGGCGCCTTGTCCTTGAGTGTGGCGCGCAGCGCCTGATATCCACCACCGCTTTCGTACACATGGCGACGGTGGCTATCAGTTTTGCCAATGTTGGCCAGTAGGACAGGTTCAAATTCCGGCACGGCGGGTTCTTTGCTTCTCAGGTCTTGAGTTCAGGAAGCCACCGCTGGCTCGCCCAACGGTATCAATGTTATTCCAAGGTCGCGACGAACTCCTCGGCGGATTCGGTCGTCACGTCGCCCACCAAGTCATTTCCAGCCAACATGCAAGGCGCCTGCTCGCATGCTCCCAGGCACTCGGCGGCTTCCAAGGTCAGTCGACCGTCTGCAGTGGTTTCGCCGGGATGAATTCCGGCCTTCTCACACATGGCGGAGAGCACCTCCTCTCCACCACGTAAGGCGCAACTGATCGACCGGCAGACCCACACACGCTTTTTGCCGTGAGGGGCATCTTGCTTAAAAAAACCGTAAAAGGTGAGCGTATCTTGTACTTGAGCTGGGTGCAGTTCCAGCAACTCGGCCACCTCCACAACAGCCTGGGGCGGCACGTAGCGCAAGTGCTCGTTGACGGTGTGCAACGCCGGCAGTGTCACCGCCTGACGACTGGGATAGCGGGGGAAGTAGGCCTTGATCTCGGCGACCATTTCTTCGGTCAAAATGCGGGATGTTTCAGCCATCTTCGAGAGTTCTGATCGTGTCTGCTTGATCTGGGTTGGGCAGTTGTTTGTGGACCGACAGCGAAATCCGCCCTAGCGATCCAACTCCGCGGCAATGATGTTCAAGCTTCCCAACACGGCCACCACGTCCGAAAGCGTGTGTCCTTTGATCAAGTGCGGAAAGACAGCAAAGTGAATGTAGGAAGGTGGCCGGCAGCGGGCGCGGTAGGCTACATCGCTGCTATCTCCCGCAAGGTAGAAGCCCAGCTCTCCGTTGGGAGCTTCTGTTGCGTGATAGCACTCCTCTTCTGGAACTTCAAAGCCACGGTTGCTCATCGTCAACTCGAAGTGCGTGATGCAGCCTTCGATGGTTTGATAGACCTGCGACTTGTCCGGCAAATGGGCTCGATCGCCAACTTCACAATTGACGGGCCCCTCAGGCAGGTTTTCAATCGCTTGTGCTACAATTTTCAAGCTTTCCTTGATCTCCGCGATGCGGATCAAATAGCGGGCAAAGCAATCTCCTTCCCGCATGCAGCAGACTTTGAAATCAAAGTCTGGATAGCACAGGTACGGCTCATCCCTGCGCAGATCTCGTGTGACGCCGCTGGCACGGGCAATAGGCCCGCTACAACTCCACCCGATGGCATCTACTTTCGAGAGCACACCCACGCCTTTGGTCCGATCAACAAAGATACGGTTGCGATTGAGTAATCGCTCCATGTCTTCGACCGTCCGCGGGAACGTGCGGACAAACTCGCGAACTTTCTCAACAAACAGCGGCGTAGCGTCATGCATGACGCCACCCACGCGGGTATAGCTGTTAGTGAATCGGGCGCCACACAACGTCTCGAAGATGTCGTAGATCTTCTCCCGCTGATTGAACGCATAAAGAAAGAAGGTGAACGCCCCCGTGTCCAGCCCCATTGCCCCCGTGGACAGAAGGTGATCGCTGATGCGAGCGAGTTCGCAGATGATGGTACGGATGTATTGACAGCGAGGAGGAACATCCAGGTCCAGCAACTTCTCAACGGCACAATGCCAAGCGACATTGTTGGCCATTGGGGAGATGTAGTTCATCCGGTCCGTAACCGTGACGTACTGGTTATAGTCCAGATGTTCGCCAATCTTCTCAAAGCCGGAATGTAGATAGCCGATGTCTGGCATGGCATCGATGACGCGTTCGCCCTCTAGCTTGAGCACCAACCGCAATGTGGTATGCGTGGCCGGGTGCTGTGGGCCAAAGTTGAGCGTCCAGACGAATTCCTGCTCTTCGTCGTGCGCTAGATCTCGTGTTTGCGTTTCAACAAGCGGCATATGGTATTGTCAATTGGCGTCCTGTTGGGATGGATCTTGTGTGACATCAAAACCAGGGGACATGTCAACTCGCACCGCGTTCCAAGACTGGGAAGTTGTGCCGCTCGCCCCGCCCCCGCAACGGATAGTCCTTCCGCAACGGATGAGCGGTAAACTCATCCGGCATCAGGATCCGGCGGTGGTCCGGGTGCCCCTCGAAATGAATCCCAAACATATCCCAGACCTCGCGTTCCATCCAGTTGGCTCCTTGCCACAGCGGCGTCGCGCTGCGAACGCTCAATTCGGGCTCATTCACGAAGCAGCGGACGTTGATCCGCTCATTGATGGCGGTATTAGCCAACAAGTACACGAGTCCAAAGCGGTCCACGGCGTCTCGGTAGTTCAGGTAATCCACACAAGTCACATCCACCAACAGGTCAAACCCCTGTTCGCACTTCAGGAATTCCAGAACATCAAAGAGCATGCCCCGGTCTGTCACACACCGCGTCTCATCACGGAACGTGCTCCAAACTAAGTCAGGGAACCTTGCCTGAATCGCCTGAGAATGCTCTTTGCTGTACGTCATGGGCTGCCTCCAGCCGTGTCCTGCCAATAATCGTGGTTGAGGTTACCCGAATCGGCCGTTTTTCCATAGCCCCCTAAGTCGGTGTCGATGGGGTTGGGCTCTTGGCCCACAACGTGTTCCAGAGATGCGCCTGGCTAGGTGCATAGCCGGCAGGTCCAGAATGAGGCACCAAAGGCTGAGAATGAATACCTCCAGTGTCCAGGTCCACAACAAGTAAAAAGGCCGTTGCCAAAGCACCACCCCGTGCGTGGAGCACGCAAACCCGTAGAATGTAGAACATGGACAAATAATCTCTCGACAGAACCACAACCAGCATTAGCTTCCGCTGGTGATGCTCAGGAGGTCCGTGAGCCGGCTGTCTTGAGGCCGTTGGGAGTTTCATAGTGCCCAAGGTCCGCTCGCGAGGCAAAGCAGCATGTTTCGAGGATCCTGGAAGATCGCCCGCATCGCCGGGATCGATGTTTTCATCCATTGGTCGTTTGGGCTGATTCTGGTCTATGTGGCCGTCATGCGCCTGATGGAAGGCGGGACAGCGGCCGAGGCTTTGCAGCATGTGTCACTCGTGTTGGCCACGTTTGTCTGCGTGGTCATGCACGAATACGGCCATGCTCTGACTGCACGGGTGTTTGGCATCCGCACCAGGGAAATCACGCTGCTTCCAATTGGCGGCGTCGCCCGACTGGAGAAAATGCCAGACGACCCCAAGCAAGAGCTCTTGGTGGCTTTGGCCGGTCCAGCAGTCAATGTGGTGATCGTCATCATTCTTGGCGGCACGCTGGTCGGCATCGCGGGAATGGCTTCGGTGAAGGACATCCAGCTTGTTAGCCAGAACATTTCCGGGTTTCTGGGCCAACTTATGGCCATCAACATCTTCCTTGTTGTCTTCAATTTGATTCCTGCCTTTCCGATGGATGGCGGGCGCGTACTCCGGGCGTTTTTGGCAATGTGGATGGACTACGCCCAGGCGACAAACATCGCTTCGGTGATCGGCCGCATCGCGGCGGTGGGCTTTGCCGGTGCGGCGATCGCTTTTGGCTCGCCGGTCCTGTTCTTAATTGCGATCTTTGTCTATCTGGGAGCCCAGCAGGAGACTCAAATCGTGCGAACGCGAGTCCTGTTGGAGAAAGCGACCGTGCAAGCGGCCATGGCGACTAGCTTTGCCACGCTTTCTCCGCTCACGCGATTATCCGATGTCGCGCGTCAATTTGTGCCAGGCGGCCAGCAGGATTTTCCCGTCGTTGATGGCGAGCAACTAGTCGGAATGCTATTCGGGCCGCAACTCATCTCCGCCGTTCAGCAGGGCCTCCAAGACCAAAATGTTGGCAGCATCATGGCGACAGGATGTCCAGCGTTGGACGAGCATGCTCCTCTGCAGCAGACGCTCACGCAAATGCAGGAGTCAGGCTACCCAGCGTTGCCAGTCGTTCGTGACGATCAACTTGTCGGATTGGTCACGCTGCAGAACATCGGCCAATGGATGATGTTCGAGAGCGCCCGTCGCCAGGCAAGAGGCGGGCAGCAGCCGATGGAAGATGGCAAAGGCTGAGTTCTAATTAGTGATTATCGCGTCGAGACACACTCATTTCAGGTGCGTTGGTCCGAGGCGGCTTCATCACTACCGCTCTTCTGCTTCGCCAGGGTGACCGCTTTTCGGTACCCTCGTCGTGTCGGTACTAAAGCGTTTGCCATCAGTAGCCCGGCGACAATCGAAACAGCTACCAGTGCCATCGAAAACGCCGTGCCGATTCCGTTTTGGATGTCGTGATCCAAGAGAGCAAACAAGCTGACAAAACCCACGCTTCCGGGGACCAAGAGAATCATCCCTGGTACCTGCATGACCGCGGCAGGACGATCAAGGTAACGAGCGAATAAATTGCTGGCAATTCCCAGCAAGAACGAGCCCGTCCAAGCAGCAGCTTCCGATCCAAACACCACTCCACCCAGCCGTGCGCCACCATAGGAAATCATGGCCGCCAACAAGATCCACACCAGATCTTTGGCCTGAGCTTGAAACAAAACCACGAACGCAAACGAGCAAACGATTGTTGCACCTGCGATCCATTCCCACGGCAGCGGTGAGAGAGCCACTTCGGCAGGCTCTGTCAGCAACCACAGCATCAAGCCTCGCCCCATCACCACGCCGAAACCCATCGAGATGAAAGTCGTCATCGCGCCTGCCATACGTGCCGTACCGGAGGCCAGGTTTTGTGTGGCCAGCTCATTGATGGCGACCGTGATCCCCAGGCCCGGCAGCAGGATGATCAAAGACGAGATCATTGTCACATCAAGAGATAGCGTCGGCGCGACCCAGCCAGCCAGATGAACCAGGACCGTGGTCAAGAACGCGGCCGCCAGATCAATCAGATGCTGTGTCTGTGATCGGGTTGAGCAGAATTGCACAACTAGCCCCACCATCAGGCTGATCAAGCCGGAGAATAAGATCTCCATTGCATGACCGCCAAAGAATACAGCAGCCCCACCCCCAATTAGACAAAAGCTGGCCAGTGTTGTGACGGCACCGTAACGGGGCGGCATCCGTTCGATTGCCTGCAACTGGCTCCACACTTTCGCAGGTGGCAATTCATCGTTTTCAATCTGCGATTGCAACTCGTGCAACTGGGAAAGTTTGGCCAGGTTGACGCTGCCGGGCGTTACCCGTATCAGAGCTGTATTCCGCTCGAAGCAATCAAAGGAAACGAACAATGATGTGGGTGTAGAGAAGAACTTGGCCGGAGCGCCCAGGATACGCGAGACATTCTGCATCCGCTCTTCCAGCTCGTGAGCTGGCGTCCCAGACGTGTGCAGCATCCGCGCCAGCTCAATCACCAACCGTGAGGACCGTGCACCTTCGGCTTCCTCGGAGTAGTACTTGGGAATGGGCAAGCTGGCCAGCGAAGCATTCATCGACGGAATCTAAATGAAGAGCTGTGATCAGTGATTGACTGCGCGCACGCTCGGCTGGGACGGCACATATTGAGCAGAGGGAAATATGTAGAAATCCAAGAGCGAACTCTCAGTTGAAGTATAGGCTCTAGGCAAATTGACGGAAGGCGTGGATAACGGGACACAGATGGAGCCCTTCTTGACCATGGGGAATGGCCACGTCTGCCAAGCTAGTCGCTACGCCCGTTCTCTCCTTGTTGGACAGTTTTTCTCGCATGACGATTTCCTGCATTCTGGCCGAGATCACGCCGGCAGAATTTACTCGCGACTACTACTATAAACAGCCGTTTTCCCAACGTGGAACTGCGACCGGGTTACGTGAGCTTGGCAGTTGGAAAGCTGTCGAAGAGATCCTGGCGGAGGACGATGCCGACTTCTTTCTTGCCCGACAAGGGGCTCGCTGGGAAGGAAAAAGACAGCCAGATTACAGCCAGGTTCGCAGGTTACACGACGAGGGCTATACGCTGGTCATTCGCCACGCGGAACACCAGCACGCAGGACTGCGAGAACTCGCCACCGGCTTTGAAGCAGACTTTCGCGCGCCCGTCAACGTTCACGTTTATTGCACGCCGGCGGAGAGTTTTGGCTTTGCCTGGCACTACGATGCTGAAGAAGTGTTCTTCATTCAGACGGAAGGGACCAAGGAGTATTCGCTGCGGAAAAACACTGTCAACCCTTGGCCGTTGGAAGAGACGTTGCCTGTGAACATGCGGTACGAGCGCGAGATCATGCCACTGATGCGTTGCCTGTTGGAGCCAGACGATTGGCTGTATCTTCCCGCCGGCTACTGGCACATGGGCCAGTCCGCCGCGCCGTCCATCACGTTGGCCGTGGGCGTGATGAGTCGCTCTGGGGTTGATGCCTTTGATGTACTGCGGACACAGCTGCTCGACTCGCTGCTTTGGCGGCAACGCCTGCCCGTCTCCGGCAATGCGGCAGAATGCTCCAGTGAAGAACTGGAAGCCAAGTACCGTGAGCTACTCCAACAGTTGGCCGATGACGTAAGCAAGCAGCTAACATCGGTCGAGTTTGCACGAACGTTGATGGAATTCGAAGTTCCTTCTCCCCGCAGCTGAGGAGTCCAGGCTCGGTATCTCCCCCGATCGACGCCGTCCCGTCTACAACCGATGCCGGCGGCTGATCAGATACTCCGTCAGCGCTTTATCGAACTGCATGCTTGTGTCCAGCGGCACGTAGTCGATCCGACTTTGTAGGCATTCCAGCCGGTACTTCTCGCGGAACTCCTCGATCCCCTTGATGTAATCCGCCTTGAAGCTACTGGCGTCGACTTGCAGTTTGTCGTGCGACTCCGGCTCCTCGAACTCAACCATGCCGGAAAAGGGGAACTTGACTTCGGCCTCATCGAGGATGTGGAACAGGATCACGTCATGTCCGCGATGCCGGAGTTGCCGCATCGCGCGGATGATCGGTTCTGGATCGGCCAGCAAATCAGAAAAGACCATCAACAAGCTGCGTTGCCGCAGCATGGCCGCGGTTTGCGTCAAGCATTTTGCGATCTCGGTCTTGCCCGTCGGCGTCAGGTTCGCCAGCAAACTGAGCAGGATGCCTAGTTGTGTCCGCTTGGAGCGCGGCGGCAAGCTGTGCCGGATTTTCTCATCAAAGGCAATCAACCCGCAGGGATCTTGCTGGTTGATCATCAAATAGCACAGCGCCGCGCCAAGGCAGATGCTGTATTCAAACTTAGAGAGTTCCTGGCGGTACGTGTATGCCATGGACTCGCTTAAGTCCATCATCAGGTAACCGGTGATGTTGGTCTCGGATTCGTACTTCTTGATGTAGTACTTGTCTGTCTTGGCGTACACCAGCCAATCCAGATCTTTGAGGTCATCCCCCGGGGTATACTTGCGATGCTCCGAGAACTCCACGGAGAAGCCGTGAAAGGGGCTGGCGTGCAAACCATGCAGAAAGCCCCGGACAATGAACTGAGCCCGCAGATCAAGCCGCTTGATCTGGCGAATGACTTCCGGCTTGAGATATTGTTCGGCGGTTGGCACGAGTTGCTAGTTTCAGGTTGCGTGGCCGAGGGGGTTTGCTGTTTCGAGTGGTCACCTCATTGCAATTCTAGTCGATGCGAGCGTCCGACAGTGGGGGATTTCGGCCAGTGCGGGGATCATCTGTCATCGGATCGCCACTACCTCAACCGGAACGTTTGGGCCAGATATCGCCCAACGCGATCAGCAAAGGTTTGCTTCCCAACTTCAATCTTTGCCTGCCCGACGAGCCCTGGTCGCAGTTCGCCGTGCGGATCGTTAATCAGCACGGTCGCCTGATAGATGACACTCTGTGGTCTTTCCCGTCCATCGTCCTCGGTCATGGTCGGTAGCGGTCCGCCATTCTTGTTGGACAACGCCGGGGGCACGTGCGAAAGCTCCTTCAAGGCAACGCTTTCGATCACACCTGTTACTTTTCGACGAGTGTCCTGGTCCAATAGAATGGTGACCTCTTGCCCTGTGTTGATGAATTCGATCTCGCCTTGATCGATGACGAGCATAGCCTTGGCTTGGCCGGATTCACCCGCAATCTGGCAGAACATCTCGCCCGCGTCCAGGCGGCAACCGAGATTGCTCCTATCCAACAATGAGCCAGTCCAGGTTGTGAGTTCGATCTCGGACCGGCCGGGCTTGGGGCGGGCCGGCGGAGGCAACACAACGCCACCCCGCGGAGCGCGGATTGTCAGCAGCGTCCGTTCTTCGATCTTGAGTTCCAGTTGCTCATTGATGCCATCCAGTGCTTCCTGAATGGCCGGTATGGCAGCACCGGCTTGTTGGTCGCGCAACCGTGTGCGACGAAGCGTGACCAGTTGAGCTTCAAGTGAATCTCGCCGCTGGCGGAGCAATTCAATCTCGTAAGCCAGGTCGATATTCTCCAATTGCGCGACGACTGTGCCCGCTTGAACGGTTTGCCCAGGGGTGACAGCAACCTCCGTCAATTGGCCGGCAAAGTCCGCATAGACCGATTCCGTCTGAACGGGGCGAATCTCCAAAGCGCAGATGACCTGATGCGGCAACGGAGCTTTGAAGGCAATCACCGCTAGTCCAGCAAACACCAGCCCAGTAATCGTCAATCGAAACATGTTCACTTGGTTGCTCCTTACGACCTGGAACGCAAAGCTCGCGCCACGCACCAGGGGAATGGCCAGCATGCCAGCGCCTGCGATCAGGGCCAGCGTTTGTCCGATGATCTTCAAGCCGAAGGGGTGAAACGCGCTTGTGAGGAACCACAAAATCGCAAACACGATCACAAAGCGGTACGCAAACGCGGCAACCGCATACGAGATAAACAGAGCAAGGCCACGCGTCGGCAAAAAGGGATCTCGCGGTAACAGAACGCCTAAGCTCAACCAGGCCAGCAGGCGTTTGAACACGGCCGTTGATTTCTGTCGCAGATTGGGGATCTCCACCAAGTCTGCCAGAATGTAATAGCCGTCATATCGCAGCAGTGGATTGGCGTTAAATAGGATCGTGCTGACGGAGCAAACAAACATCAATGACAACGCAAGGTGATTCAACAAACCTGGCTCACTGAACCACCACACAAATGTGCAGAGGGCCGCCAACGTGACTTCCACGTACATGCCCGCGGCACCAATCGCGGCTCTCTTCCACTTGCTCGGCAGCATCCAAGAGTCTGTCACATCGCAGTATAAGCAGGGCGTCATCACTAGGAACATCACGCCCATCTCATGACACTCGCCGCCGTATCGCTTGCAACTCAGACCGTGCCCTAATTCATGGAGCGCTTTGGCGAATCCCAGCGCCACCGCCAGCCACAACGCGTTGCTGATGGCAAAGAACTCTTCGAAGGCAGGTAGCCGCGCCTGAAACGTCTCGAACTGAACCAGCACCAGCCCGGCAGCAGCAAGGCCCAACAGCAGGTTGAACATCACCGCCAACGGCGAGAAAAGCCAGCTCGTCCACGGCAAAAGGGCGTCGAGGATCCTCGTGGGATCAAACCCCGGAAGCTTGACGGCCAGCACATTGAACATGGATGCAGTCCGCTGACGGCGTTTCCGTTCTGCCTGCATGCGGAGCAGATGTTTGCCCAGACCAGGCCCATCAGAGAGCAGCAGTCCCATGCCAAACAGAGACGCGACGAATCGCCACAGTTCCGTGATCTGTAGATCAATTCCGGGAAAGCGGCGAGCCATCTCCACGTGAATTTCATTTAAGCTACGGCGACCATCAATCAATTCCCAGATGGCGTATTCTTCCGCCTGCAAGCGAAAGTAACGTAACGAAAGCGGGTCTTTGAGAACCCAATGGTCTTGGCCTTGGAATGTATGCCGGCTGGCCACAAGATCCGCCCGAGACCGCAGCCGCAAGGGCTGTTCGGGCGGAATCGGAAGTTGCCTGGTGGCTAGCGACATCGTGAACAACCTGATAACGAGGCGAGAGCAGATTCAAGGATGCAATTGCAAAGCAGCAGAGGCAAAGGAACGGCATACCCTAGTTTTCACTCACTGCCGGAAGGGATTTCGAATCTGCCCGGTTTGTACTTGAGCATCACGTGATTGAAGGTGTGGAACCTGATCAACGCGAGCTTGGTTCACACCCCCATCCAGGGAGCGTGTCGCACCAGCTTCTGGTGGCTCAGCAACTCGTGCGGACGTTGCCGTTGCTGAAACATCAATCTCCAGGTCGGCATCTGCTCCGGGTCGTAAGAGCCACTGCCCGTTTTCCATGCGATTATCGACCTCAGCCCACACGCGATACTCACCGGCATAAATCTGCGGATGGACATGCGTGATCTTTCCGTGAAACTCGGCCGTACGGCCACGCTCCAAGTGTGCAATCACGCGGACCGGCTTCCCGGCGACTTCGCTCGCGCCCAACTCCGCAGACCGGAGGAGTGTCTCAACGCGAAGGCGATCCATTGGCGCAATCCTCATCACGGGATCGCCAGGTTGCACCCATTCACCAGGATGGCGATAGACCTCCACAACCATGCCGTCAGACATTGCACTGATCATGTGCCGTGCAGTCTCGGCTTCCGATGTGTTGACTTCTTGCTGTTTGGCTTCCAACGAGAATCCGAGGATCCGCTGGTCCGTCATAGCCTGCTCCACGGCCAAGTTGGCACGGCGGAGCGAAAGTTGTAGGCGGCGGATTTCCAGCTCGGGCACAACGCCTGCTCGCTGTTTGTTTGCAGAGACAGCCTGTTCATATTCCGTTTCCGCGACGGCGGCTGCGGCTTTGGCGAAGCGAATATTGACGTCGTTCTCAGCTTTTTCTTTGGCTTCGTTGAAGATGGCTGTCGCTACGGCTTGCGACATCCTGGCCTTGGAGTCATCAACTTGCGCCAGGCGACCGCCGTTGGTGACCAGCGTCCCTTCAATGACATCAAGTTGGTTGATCACGCCGGCGGTTTGTGCTGGAACATCAGTTTCGCGCAGCCACGAGATCAAGCAGTCTTGGGTGCGATAGACATGAGGACTTTGGCTCTCTGGCCCAGGCCCTGAGATTCCCGTGAGCAACGTCAGCAGGATCAGCGATGTATTCACGGCACTCTCCAACACACGCGGAACTTGAAGGCTTGCGTGCCTGCTCAATCAAAATCGGAACAGGATGCTGCGCTGAGCGAACTCAACCACATCGCGGAACAAGACGTACCCTAGCGATCGCTCACCGCAGTGAAACTTGGCGACAACGCTTGCGCCGGGGTGTAACTGTTCTAGCTCGTTATGGTCCGCGGCAACTTTGATCAACACAGAATTGCCCTCTGCGCCGGCGATCTCTGCCCGGCGGTGAATTTCCTTGATCGCACCCCGGTAGGTCACTCTCGGCTCCGTCGCCAGGATGAACTCGACAACAACCTCACCGTCAGACTGCCGTTGCGCTTCCAGCAAATGCCCAAGTCGTGCCTCGGGTAACTGCAATTCCAGTTCCCAGGAACCCGATTGGTCGGCAACGGTCAGTAGCTTTTGTCCTTCGCGAACAGGTCGATGGACCAGCAGTTCTTCCACATCCCAGGTGACCACTTCACCAGTGATGGGACTGAGGACTTGGTTTTGAGCTAACTTTCGGTCCAGAATGTTCAGTTGCCTCTCCAAACTCTCCTTTGTGCGGCGAAGTTGTTCAGCCTCGCCGGTGAGCTGGTCGCGTTGCGAAGCGTGCAATCGTGCGGAATTCAACAAGGCATCCCGTACTGCGGATTGACGTTCAACCGTTGCGGCCAACTCGCCTTGCTTAGCCGCCAACTCAACTTCCAAGTCAACATTGACCAGTTCTGCGAGCAATTCTCCGCCACTAACCTGCTGGCCGTGTTGGACAAAAATCTGCTGCACCACACCGTTTGCGCTTGCAAACACATTGCGACGAATGGTCGGTTCCAGCGTGCCTCGCGCTTCCAAGGTGAACTCAGCGGGGATCAAAGCCATCGCTGCGGAGATCCCGCCAACGACCAGCAGGAATGTGAGCCAGCGAGGAAGGATCCGTGTGCGTGCTCCCTCAACTGATCCCGCCTTGCCGCGACGCCAGGGCAAGAGAACAGCGTTCTCATGCCCAATGGCGTTCGACAAAGCTCGTCCGCCGTGCTCTCGCACCACGGACATCCTCGCGTCCAATCGCTCCCAGTGCTTCAAAGATTTCCCATACTCGACAATGGCAACTCCAATCGGTTTTGTCGGCGGACTTGCTTGCTTGACTCGCTTCTTTCCGTTCTTGACTGGAGATCGCGAACCGGAATCCTTTGCCTTGCCGTCCAGGGGAACAACAGCCAGTCCGGCCAGCGTCGCGTTCTCCGCGAATGACTGCAACTCGTTCCGCGCCCGTGACGAAGAGATTTGTTCATCTTGATCTTTGCTGTAGGCAATGACCTGCCCCGTCATCGGAACCCGCTCTGCCAGGCGCCGCAGCATGCCCACGGCTTCGCTCCGCGGATTGAAGCTGTCCGCGCCGCTGATTGCTGCCACCGCGAAACGTTTTCCCTGGCGAACCAATACCGTGACACGGTCAGCGTCGGCGAACCGCCGCGCTTCATTGGCAACGCGTGCGGACGTCTCTTTGACGGAAAGGCTGCCGTAGACGGCCGCGATAAACTCAGCGCTTTGCCGTGTAGCTTGCTGGTCATTCTCGAGCGAGGCCAGGCGCCGGCATTGCTCGTAGTCGGCAGCAATCGCGGCGGCGCGTTCACAATAACGAAGATTACCCTGCCGCGTGGCTCGCGGAGCGCCACAACGCTGTTGAATTTCCAGGACGCCTAGGGGACCGTGCCGACCAGAAATAGGAGCCAGGATGACGAGCCAAGACTGCAGGTCCGACGTACGAAAGTTGCCGGAGTGGTCATCGTCGCCAACTTCATCGTTCACATCGATGATGACTGCTTCGTTTCGGTCCAACACCTGCTCAACGCGCTGACGTCGTTGATCTTCACGGATGTTTGCACGTTGCTCCACCGCGAGTTTGTCCGACAAGAGTTCGTCACGTAGCCGGTGGGCAACCTTCGCGCCTTGCTGACGATCGGCCGTCCAGACGGCACCGTCCAGCGCTGCTAGCGAAGAAACGACGCACCGCAGCAAGTCAGCGTAGAAACGCGGAGAAGATGTCTCTCTCCGCGCGAGCTGAGCCAGCTGAGCAAGTCCACCTTCGATCCGCTTTCGCGTCTGATCCAGCAGATGTGAAGGTATCGCGGGAGCTTCGATCATGAATTCGCCAGGTGCTGGCAAGTTCCCCCCCGGGAACGGTTGCGAACCTGACCCACAACCGTGGTGACTTTATCGGTCGCGGGGAGATTGCGATTGAGTCGAAGCGCCAGAAACCTCGGCTTGCAGCATGCGTGACAAGAATTGCCAACAGCGGGCTGTCGCTGCCACTGATGTCCTGGGTGGCATCGCTAGCGATCTTCTCTAAACTAGCTGCCTATTGATTTATCAACGGGCAGCATAGGTCGCTTGCACCGTTTGCCGAGATTGGACCGCCCCTCACGGCGTTCGCTGCGCCGCCTTCCTCACTTCACCGCTGTTCCGATGGTTGACAATGTTCCGGTCATGTCGACGACCTTCAAAGATCTGACGATCGAGGGCTACTCGCGCGCAGCCGTACAGAGCTATTGGCGAATCCCTGAGCTGAAAGTGGGCTTTGACCTGGGGGCGCAGCCCTGGTCCTTTATGGGGACTTCCAACTGGTTCATCTCGCACGGGCATTTGGATCACATCGCCGCCGCGCCGGTGTACATCGCTCGTCGGAGAATGATGAAGATGGACCCGCCGATCATCTATCTTCCGGAATCCACGGTCGACCCACTGCAAAAGATCTTGCGGTTGTTTTCGCACATGGATCGAGGCCGCATGCCGTGCGAACTCATCGCCGTCAAGCCGGGGGATGAGATTGCTTTATCGCGCGAGTTGGTGGTGACCGTGAGCGAAAGCCAACACACGGTGCCTGCTCTGGCGTTTATCGTCTGGGAGCGCCGCAAGAAACTCAAGCCAGAGTACCTGGAATTGCCTGGCGATAAGATACGCGATTTGCGGAAATCCGGCGTTGAGATCACGCACGAGATTCGCCGCCCACGTCTGGCATACACCGGCGACACGGCGCCAGCTGGCTTGGATCGTACCCCTGCCCTATTTGAAGCGGAAGTGCTGATTACTGAGATGACGTTCGCCGCGCCTCGGCATCGTAAGGAAAAGATCCACAAATATGGGCACATGCACCTCGATGACTTCATCGAGCGGCGGGATAAATTCAAGAATGAGTTGATTATCGTTTCGCACGTCTCCACACGCTACAACGATCGCCAGGCGCGAAGGTTTGTGGAAAAGCGGCTACCTGACATGCTTGATGGTCGACTCAAATTGTGGATCTAGCGAGCTGTCGGAGACCATATCCGACGTACAACGTGAGGGCACCCACAAAGTGCGCGGCTTGCACTGCCACAGGCATACGTACAATAAGAGGAGCGCGATCAAAGGTCGCCCATCACATTCCAGTGCTCTCGCCCGTGGCGAGTCTCCTTTCTGACATCATTGGCAACTTCACGGACCTGATTTCTTTTCCGTCGGCTGAAGCGTATGTCTTTGACGCCCATGATGCGCCAATATCACGAAGCCAAGCAGGCCGCACCTGATGCGCTACTGTTGTTTCGGATGGGAGATTTCTACGAGTTGTTTCATGAAGATGCTCAGGAAGCTGCGGGGACGCTGCAACTTACCCTCACCAGCAGAGACAAAGGGGATAACGCCACTCCTATGGCTGGCTTTCCCCATCACCAGTTGGAGAACTACCTGGGCAAGTTGATCGCAGCGGGATATCGCGTGGCGATCTGCGACCAGGTCGAGAGTCCGCGTGAAGCCAAAGGCATTGTTAAACGCGAGATCACACGCGTTGTCACGCCTGGCACAATCAATGATGACGCGCTGTTGGATCCACGGGCGAGTAACTTCCTCGTTGCGATCGCCGAAGACGGACCGTCCCGATCAACCAAAGCAAACGGTCGGGCAACTCCGAAGAGTACCGCCGTCTCTCCTGAAGAACGCCTGCTGGGGCTTTCCTGGGTGGATCTTTCCACCGGCCAGTTTCAAGCGGCCGTTGTCACCTCCGCGCAGTTTGCGGATGAACTGGCGCGCCTCGACGCAGCGGAATGTCTCCTGAGTGAGGATTCTCCCCTGGTTAAAATTGCCGGGGAAACACATGCCGCAACGCATACATGGGCAAGTGCGTTGCAAGGGCTTTTGCAGACACTGCGACCGCCAGGCAGCTTTTCCGTGCGGACGGCCAAGGGAAACCTGGGCAAATTCTTTGGCGTCGCAAACTTCGAAGGCTTGGGCTTCAACGAAGGTGATGACCTGGCTCTGGCTGCCGCCGGAGCGATCCTCGAGTATTTGCAGCAAACGCAAAAGTCGCAGTTGGCACATCTGGATCGACCACAACAATATCGCATCACCGAACACTTGGAGATTGACGCGGCCACTCGCCGCAACCTGGAGATTCACGCCACCCTCCGCGATAGCCGCCGAGAAGGTTCGCTTTTAGGTGTGTTGGACACCACGGTCTCCGCAATGGGAGCGAGACGGCTGTCCACCTGGCTGCAACAACCGCTGCGAGATCGCGAACGGATTGAAGCCCGACACGACGCGGTTGCGGAGTTTGTTTCCGAGAGTGATCTCCTCGACAAGTTACGCGAATTGCTCGATGGCGTGCACGATCTACCACGATTGCTGGCTCGGGTCACGTCTGGTCGGGCACGGCCTCGCGATTTGAGTCATATCGCCAGCACTTTGGCGCGGCTGCCCGCCATCAAGGCGCGACTCTCAAGCCGCCGATGCATGCTGCTGCAAGGCTTGGAGAACGGGCTGGATTTGTGCGCTGATATCCGTGCCCGCCTGGAAACGGCTCTGCTGGAAGACTGCCCTCTGGTAAGCACCGAAGGCGGGATGATTCGCCCCGGCTTTGACGAGACATTGGATGGGCTGCGAGAACTGGCTTCTGGCGGCAAGCAATGGATCGCTGCGTATCAAAATCAGGAGACAGAACGCACAGGGATTCCAAGCCTGAAGATCGGTTTCAACAAGGTCTTTGGTTATTACCTGGAAGTAACCAACGCGCACAAGGAAAAGGTGCCTTCGGAGTACATTCGCAAACAGACGCTCAAAAACGCGGAACGGTACATTACGCCAGAACTCAAAGAGTATGAGGAGCGCGTGCTGTCCGCGGATGAGAAGGCCAAAGATCTTGAGCTGCGGTTATTCCTTGAATTGCGTGACCTCGTCGTCGAGAACACGCGGCGGTTGCAGCAGTCAGCTAACGTGCTGGCGGATCTGGACGTATTGGCAGCGTTCGCCAACGTCGCAAGACGACGACGGTATTGCCAACCACGAATGATCGAGACCCCCGGTTTGCAGATTGTCGACGGGCGACATCCGGTCTTGGACGCCACTCTCGCTTCTGGAGATTTTGTACCAAATGACTTGATGCTGGATGAAACGAGCGGGCGAATGCTGCTGATCACGGGTCCCAACATGGCCGGCAAAAGCACTTACATTCGTCAAGCGGCCTTACTGACATTGATGGCGCAGATTGGCAGTTTTGTTCCTGCCGCGTCCGCGGAAATTGGCATCGCGGATCGCGTTTTCGCGCGGGTCGGCGCCAGCGATGAACTTGCCCGCGGCCAGAGTACGTTCATGGTCGAAATGACCGAAACGGCCCGGATCCTCAACACGGCTACGGAACGCAGCCTGGTCATCCTCGATGAAATCGGCCGTGGGACGAGCACGTATGACGGACTATCGCTTGCTTGGGCTGTGGTGGAACATATTCAGGCACAGGTTGGCTGCCGTACTTTGTTCGCTACGCACTATCATGAGCTGACCGACCTGGCACGAGAACTCTCGGGCGTACGTAACGCCAACGTTGCGGTCAGAGAATGGAATGAAGAGGTCATCTTCCTGCACAAGATCGTCACAGGACCAGCGGACAAAAGCTACGGCATCCACGTTGCTCGCCTAGCAGGCATTCCGCGAGATGTCGTCGAGCGGGCCAAGGATGTTCTCTCCACACTGGAAGAACAACATCTCGCGGAAGTCGACGGAGATTTGTTTGCCACAGCTCGCGCGGCAAAACCAGATACGGCGAAACAACTCTCACTCTTTGGCCAGGCAGAACACCCATTGCTGGAGGAAATCCGTCGCCTGGAGACGGAGAAACTCACGCCGCTGGACGCACTCAACGCCATCGAGAACTGGCGGCGCACACTCCGTGCAGAAACTTGAGGGATACTGATCCCCTACGCATTTCTGAAATCGCGCGGACGTTGCTGCAAAGCCATCAGGAAACGTTGCGTTCTTTCACACGCCATCATTTCTCTTCCGACTCTGCCGCCGGACTGGCTTCCGCCACAAAGCGATACCCGGTCCCCCTCACAGAAAGTAAATGCCGAGGTTGCGAGGGGTCCGTTTCCACCATCTTGCGCAAGCGCATGACAAAGTTATCAATGGAGCGCGTGGTGACGCCCACAGTGTGTCCCCACACATCACGGAGGATCTGTTCACGAGGAAGGACCACGCCCTCGTGTTCAATGAAGTAGCGCAGGAGTTGCATCTCCATTGTCGTCAGAGCGTGGGTTTGCTCGCCGGCGAGCACTTGAAAGCGTGAGAACTCCACGCGAACGTTGTTGAATTCAAACGGGTCCGGCGCAGCCGGCGGCGTTGGTTCCGTTATCAGTTCGCGGCGGAATTGTTTCAACAACCCGCGCACGCGGCTGAGCATCTCTTGCAAATGGAATGGCTTGGTCACGTATTGATTGGCGCCACAATCAAAGGCATGCGCGCGATCTTCGCTGTGGGGGCGGGCGGACAGCACAAGAATCGGTAAATCCTCTCGTGTTTTGCGAATCTCTGTGCAAATTTCGTAGCCGCTCATCCCTGGCAGCATTAAGTCCAGCACCACAAGGTCAACGGGTTGCGATGTGCCCTGCAAGGACGCCAGTGCCGTCGGGCCGTCTCCTGCGACTAGCACATCGTAACCTTCCTGCTGAAAGTTGAACCGTAGACCTTCGGCAATGGGCCCTTCATCTTCAACAACCAGGATTCTCATCGCCGCCCTCCTTGCTTTAAGTCGACGGCAAAGATGCTCCCATGCTGACCTTCCCGCTCGCGAACGCTGAGTTTGCCGCCCAACCGCCGGACCAGCGAGTAAGCGATGAACAAGCCCAAGCCGGTCCCCTTCGTACGGCGTTGTAACTCGCTACCGCCGCGATAAAACAGGCCAAAGATTCGTTTGCGTTCTTCGATGGGAACACCCGGCCCGTTATCGATGATCTCGATGACGACCCTGTTGGGATCATCTTGCTGGGCCCTCACTTGGACATGGGGAGGATCCCCACCGTACTTGATGGCATTATCCAACAGGTTGGTGAGAATAATGCCCAGTGTCACGCGGGGCGCCTGAACCGAGACTCCGGCGCAGTCCAGCGAGAACAGGTCTTGCTGCTGCTGAGCATGGCGGCGAAGGACTGTCTCGGCGCACTCTTCCAAAATGGGGCGCAGTTCGATCTCTTCCACGGGCGAATCAGCCCCGATTGCATCCAAACGAGCAACTTCCAAGAGCTCGTTGATCAGGTCGTCCAGCCGGGTCAGTTCCGCCTCCATCGTGGCGTAGAATTCACCTCGCTGCTCTTCACTGGGGTGGCGGAGTCGCAACGTTTCCAAATACAACCGTAGAGACGCGATGGGCGATTTCAGCTCGTGCGTTACGCTGTCAACGAAGTTCGCCTGCCGCACGGCCAGTCGCCGCTCTTTAATGGTCAAGAAAAAATAGAACACCAGCCCGACCAAGATCAGCGTGAAAGCGACCGTGCCGACCGTCAGCGCACCCCACCAGGAGTATTCCGCCAGGATCACAATCCATAACACCATCAGCGTGATGTTGAGCGCGGCCAAGGCGGCGCTCACCGTCAGCGAGAGGTACGGGATCGATCGTTTGCGAAAGTGAACCACAGGCGGAAATTCGTGCTTTCGGAAAACTGCTTGCGTTTTTTCGGCTACGAAATCACGGTCACGTCAAAGCCGCGATCGCACCACAGCGAACACCGTCGCCATCCAGATTAACGCAATGGCCAGCGCGTGGTAAGCACCGCGTTATGGGCAATCAACGAGAGATCTGATCTCCACGCTTGCAAACGTGAGACTTGGAATGGGGGCCCTTGGCCGATGTGCTACAACAGAAAGCATGCTAGAGCATTCATCACCTCCAAGCCCTGTCGTTGTAGACAAAGCCCCTCTCGCTGGAAATTGCGAGACCAGTGACCACTGTGACCTTGCTGGGCAAGCGGCGGAGACGCCCCATGTTCAGCCGGGGCCGCTACGGATTGGCGAGGTGGTCATTGATCCCCCTGTCCTTCAAGCACCGATGGCGGGTTTTACCAATTTCGCCTATCGGCAGGTCGTTCGCGAGTTGGGCGGTGCTGGTTTGCAGGCGACGGAAATGATTCACGCCCGCGGGTTCCTGGAGATTGACGCCCGCACAGGGGAGTATCCAGAACGATTGTGGGGAGTTGAAGATGAGCCTCGCCCCTTGGCTGTGCAGATATGGGACAATGACCCGGAAGCGTTAGCGGCGGTGGGACATCGCGTTGCCCATGAGTTGGGTGTGTCTGTTGTCGACATCAACTTTGGCTGCCCGGTCAAGAAGGTGACTGAGCGCGCCAAGAGCGGCTCCTACTTGCTGCGATCTCCCGAGCGTGTGGGCGAGCTGGTGTCACGCGTGGTGGAAGCGTGTGCCCCAACGCCAGTGACTGCGAAGATTCGGCTGGGTTGCACACGTGATCGGATTACATCCATAGAGGTCGCGCGCGCCGTAGAAGAAGCCGGGGCTGCGGCGCTAACGGTACATGGCCGGACCGCACAAGATATGTTCACGGGTCAAGCAAGCTGGGAGCAGATTAGCGACATCAAACCGCATTTGAAGCAGATCCCCTTGATTGGCAATGGCGATCTCGACTCGGCTGAGAAGGTGGTGCAGACTTTTGCCAACTGGGATGTTGACGCGGTGATGATTGCACGTGCGGCGCTTCCCAAGCCATGGATCTTTGCTCAGGCGAAAGCGGCGCTCCGTGGCGAACCTATTCCGCCCGATCCGCCACTGGACGAACAGCGGGAACTGATGCTCCGGCACTATGATCTGGTTGTGCGGAGGTTTGGCACAGAGCGGGGAACGTTGTTGATGCGGAAGTTTGCCTGTTGCTATGCCGCCGGACGACCAGGAGCGCGCGACTTCCGCAAGCACGTCGCGCACGTTAGCCAGCCGGAAGAGTATCTCGAAGTCGTCCGGAAATGGTTTCCGCGAGAAGTGAGCATCGAGCCCAGAACCCCAGGTAGCAGCGACTAATTCTGCTGGACGAGCAACCCGCTTAGCAAAGCGAAAAATCGCCTGAATGTCACCTCTCAACCGCTGTCAGGGTGACCTTCAAGTCCCCCTGCGGGTAGTTTGGCGAAAGTTCCAATAGGCGCGCCTACAGTCGATCCAGGAGGTGTGATCCGCGAGGGGTGCCGATCGCTCCTGAGATCGTAGCACCGACTGGCCTGCCGGCAAGTGGTGAAAACTTTCAGGTGCGGAGCGTGACACCATGTTTCTCAGATTGACCAATGGCAACCTTGCTACGGTGCTTGAGTTGGTGGCAGGGGAGCTCGGTCACCCAGCAAGGCCAGCACGGAAAATGCCGTGCCGAATGCGCGCGAACGCGCAAACACACGATCATTCCACGTATCGTCTGGCTCCTTCGTTTTCAAGAGTGTTTGAGCCAAGCGATCATATGCCTGCATACGCTCCGATTCCGGCAAGAAAGAAATCGCCTGACCGGCATAGCGATGTCCGTAGTAGAAGTAGTAAGGCGCGATTGAGTAGGGTCCTTCATGGGTTCCGCTTTTCTGCCGACGCTTCTCCAATTCATCCCAGTGCTCATAAAATGCGGAGAGCGAAAAAGCAATCTGTTCGCCGCGCGTGTTGTCCCCCAATAGCGTTAGCGTTGCTTCGCAGCCGGCACTCCGTGCGACTGAGCCGGGCAGCGCGGTTGGACGCCGCTGGCTTTCAGCTCCGCTATAGCGATACGCGCCTTCGTCGTTACGGCTGGCAAGCATGGCTTTGCGTCCGCGGACAAAGACTTCCTCAGGTACTTGCCGACCAGCGGACTTCGCCCATAAAAGCGCTTGGAGTGCGGGCGCGCTGACAAACGCGGCATGCGCACGGCGATTGGCATAGTTCCAGCCGCCACCCGGTATCTCTTCTTCCAGCAGTGTGGCCAACAGCCAGTCAATCTTCGGTTCGATCACTTCCATTTTTTCCGTCAAGCGCCCCAAAGCTTTCAATCGACAGAAGAAATCCAACGCAAAGATATGCCCCCACACGCGCACATCATACCGATTCTCGGTACTCGGCTTCATCAACGGATGTTCTAGGTCTTTCAAGATGATCTCAATGCCGCGACTGATGGCTGTGTTGGCGGCTTCATGGTTGGTCGGCGTGGCATACAACAGCGCTTCGCAGACAATCGCCGTTCCGCCAACGCGATAGCCGACAGGAATTTGTCGCCGCACTCGATACACGCCCTCATACGGCCACGCGCCATCCTCTTCCTGGATCTCGATCAGCCGAGCAACAGCACGCTCGATCAATTTTTCGTAACCTTCGCCATATTCGTTGACCGTGGCCGATTTCTGTTTCACTTCTTGCGAAGAGGTTCCCGTGTCCTGCGACGCCGCAGCTCTGTCATTTGTGATCAAGGTGTTGGCCAGCAAAAGGCAACATGCAGTAGCGCTGGCGAGAGCGAGACGCGAAACGGCACGCAGGCGAAAACAGTTCATCGATGCCTCAGGTGGGAATGGGTGCAAAATGCGAAGAATTGCAGCTTCTCACACTCCGATTGGAATCGATCGTGTCGCTGGTCGCAAGCGAAATCTGGTGCGTGAGGCGCTGTCGTTTGGAGCTACCGAGGAAACTGTGCAGCTTCAAGTGGATTGGCTAATCAAATAAACTCCGTCATGCCAGTCAGGCCTATCGGTTCGCGGCTGGCGAAAGGCTCCGCGTGGGCTGTGCCGATCCGTGATCCCCAGAATGCATCTGCATGCTTGAGCTGGTCCAGAAAGGTCGGCGGCTGCTGAGAACGCCCTGCGACGAACTGGCTTTGATAACAGGCAATCGCCTGGTGTTTGGCGGCAAAGTGTGGCGAGATATCCAACACGAAGGACGGTTCCGGCACAATCCGCAAATGCACACAGAAGTAGTAGAATACACGTTCCGGATGAAATGGCTCGCCTGGCATGTCGGTCTTGGAGAGTTTGGACCAAAATCGCGCGGCTTCAATTAACTCCGTGGCTGCCACATGATCCGGATGCGCATCAACCCAATACGGCGCGAACAACCACCGCGGACGCACACGACGAAAGATGCTTGCGAGTTCTTTGCGCGCAGCCAGCGTGGGCTGTAGTTCACGATTCGGCAAGCCGAGGTTTTCGCGCCAACTCAAGCCAAGGACTTTCGTCGCCGCGGCGGTTTCCTGGGCGCGGATCTCCAAGTTGCCGTGTGGCGTTGGTTCACCAGAGGTTAAGTCCAACACGCCCACTTTCAATCCCTGGGCTAAGAAACTCATGATAGCGCCTCCCATGCCCAATTCGGCATCATCCGGGTGCGGCGCACAAACAAGAATATCAAGCATGCTATCGATTCGCTCTTGAAACAGCGGAAGGAGCGCTGGCGCAACCGGATCTCCAACTTCGCCTGCTGCTTGTTGAGTTGTCAACCGGCTACGCAACCCTCCCAAGGAAATTCAAATCACGGTATGGATGACGGCGCCAATTGTGCCGTTAACGGCAATCACTACTCACGACCTCTCTGAGTCAAACGTGACGACAGCATCTCCGAAACATGCTCACAGCAGTGCCACCAGCACCGCCGTGATGCGAGACAGTGAAGCATCCCAGAGCTGCACTTGATCCGAACGATGCCGAATGGTCGCGTCGCGACAAACCACACCTTCATGGCGACCACTGGTCGCGTTCTGAGCGGCAGTATTCAAGTTCCGAGGCTCGACAAAATCGGCTATATTCGCCGGAAATTCGCGAAGAAGTCGATGTGCGCGGCACCCTGGCGGGACGCACAAAGGTCCACCTATCTTGGTGAGAAATCACGGTAAGTCATTTACTGGCAAGAGTTTGTCACACAGCTGCGGAATCAAACGTGTCAAAGAAAACAAAGGCATCTAAAACCGGGCCGGACGAACGCCGGGTGGGCGCGCCACGTGAATTAGTTGAATCAGTCGTCATCGCGTTCGTGCTTGCTTTCCTGTTTCGCACGTTTGAAGCGGAAGCGTTTGTGATCCCTACCGGGTCAATGGCTAGCAGTTTAATGGGGGTTCACAAAGATGTGGAGTGCGAAGCCTGCGGGTTTCAATATCAGATTGGCGCCAGCCAAGAGGAAGACGCCAAAGACGGTTTGGCGGCTCGCCATCACATCATGAGTGGCCAAGAGCAGCGAAAAGTCTGGAGTGACGTCGCCGTGAACACGGGCGTGTGTCCCAATTGTCGCTTTCCCATGAAACTGCAGTTGCCCGATGGGAATCCAACGTTCCAGGGCGATCGAATTCTGGTGTCTAAGTTTGCCTATCAGTTTGGCGAGCCCCGCCGTTGGGATGTGATCGTCTTTCGCTATCCCAACCAATCTTGGACGAACTACATCAAACGCCTGGTTGGATTGCCCGGCGAAACAATTGACATTCGCAATGGTGATATCTTTGTTAAACCGCCTGACGGCGATCAGTACACGATTGCGCGCAAGCCGACAGACAAACTCATGGCCATGGCACGGATTGTCCATGACACCAATTTTGTCCCCATGGTTAATCCCGGCAAGTCAATCTACGACCTCGGCTGGCCCGCTCGTTGGCAAGCGGCGCCGGACTGGCTGGAGTTATCGAAGAAATACCCGGAGAATCCGCTTGCGGGTTGGGGAGAGCCCAGCTTGGAGAGCGGGCAGTTCCAGCCTGCGACGGATTTCAAATCTTATGCGACTGACGGCACCTCAAAAGAAATGGCTTGGCTGCGGTATCGGCATATCACGCCGTCTGAAGGTGATTGGAATGCCATGCTCAAAGATCAGCCACAGACGCAGAGTGCCAATGCGCTAACCGACCGCATCGATGATTTCTTGCCATACAATGCGGGCAAACCCAATGTCTACGTTGACGGTCTCGGCCTAAAGTTGGTCGTCAGACCAGCGCCAAAAGTGGAGGAGCATTGGGTTGGCGATCTTATCCTTGAAGCATCGCTGGATATCCAAGATAGCTCTGGTGAGATCATGCTAGAGCTTGTGGAGGCAGGCTACTTCTTTCGCTGCGTCATCGATGTCCAGTCGGGCAATGCGGAACTCTCAATTGAGAGCTCGTCCTCGACGGAACGTTCCGGTGAAGTCCTGTTCGATGCTTCCAGCGACGGTGACCCATTAGCATTTGCCAAAGCACAAACACCAGTCAAAGGCGCTGGGAAATATCAGGTTCGTTTCGCTAATGTTGATGACGAGTTGCGGCTTTGGATCAGTCAAACGGATGCTTGGACCGAGCCCGACCCGGTTGTCTTTGACAGTCCCACGACCTACTCACCCTTGCCGATGAAAGCGGTTGCGGACCCGAGCACTGCCGCCGATGATTCACCGGTAGGCGTGGGCGCCAGGGAAGTCGCTCTCTCTGCATCACGTCTTCGGATCTTGCGTGACATCTATTACACGCAGCCTAAGAGCTCTGAAGCAAAATATGTGGCCAATGTCGCCATTCCACCTGGCAAGCTGTTTGCGATGGGCGATAATTCTGATCGGAGCAAAGACAGTCGCTTTTTTGGCTTCGTTGATATCGAGCGAGAATTGATCGGCAAAGCCCTTTACGTCTATTGGCCACACGCTTGGAAGACTGTCTGGCCGAATTTTGAACGGATGAGCTTCGTCCGCTGAAAACCGCTTTCACGCTGGCTCACGTCGTTTGGTCAAGGAGGACCCAACATGTCAATGCTCAAGACTCAAGGGTTGGTGAAAATCTACGGCAGCCGGCGCGTTGTTGACGGTGTCAGTTTCGAGGTCGATCAGGGCGAAATTGTTGGACTGCTTGGCCCCAACGGCGCCGGAAAAACAACCAGCTTTCGCATCGCCTGCGGCATGATCGAACCGAATGCGGGTCAGGTCTTCCTCGATGACAAGGAAGTCACTGATTGGCCGATGTATCGTCGCAGCCGTGATGGGGGAATGGGGTACCTTGCGCAGGAGTCTAGCGTCTTCCGCAAGCTGACCGTGGAGCAAAACCTGCTAGGTGTCATGGAGATGCTTGGCTTTGAAAGGGACTTTCGTCAACATCGGTGTGACGAACTACTTGACCAGTTTGACATCGCACGCCTGCGAAAATCGCGAGCACAGTCTCTCTCTGGTGGTGAGCGGCGACGTCTCGAGATCGCACGCTGTTTGGTTTCGGACCCTAAACTGATCTTGCTCGACGAACCATTCACAGGCATTGACCCTGTCACAATCGCCAGCATCCAAGAAATCGTTCGTGAACTCCGGAAAACAGGGATTGGCATTCTGATCACTGACCACCAAGTCAGGGAGACGTTACAGATTACCGATCGCAGCTATGTGATGCGGGCCGGTCGTGTTCTGTGCCATGGGACGCCCGAAGAAGTCACATCCAATCCCGAAGCCCGCGAGTACTATTTCGGCGATATCGATTTTGGCCTGCGTGGGCCCCATGCAGGCGAGGGGCGACGGCGCGTTTCCGCAGCGCGGCCAGCAAGGCCAGCACGCCGTCGCTCAGAGCGGGATGAAAGCGATGAGAGATCTCGCCCCGCACGCGGCGTCGCCGGAACTGCGCGCAAGGTATTGCCATTCTTGGCAAAATTGCGGCGGCGCAGGCAAGTTGCGCAACGTAACGATCACGATGATTGGGACGAGTGATTCTTATTTTCTTGCTGACGCCTAGATTGTGTTGGGATCACTCATAGCGGCAGCCACGAGCTACCCGCAGTGTGTGCGGTCGATTACAGCCGTCAATAGCCTGTTTTGCTAACTAGCACGGCTTGCCGGCATCTCGAAATCGCACTCTGTTTGAGCTGCGCCCAAATTGACGGCAACTTGAACATCAAGAGTTGCTCTAGGGGGATTCCTCGCTTTTTTCCACTTGCGCAGAAAGGGAATCTGGAGCACACAAGAGCGCGGAAACTGACCTATGTTTCACTGTCGGGCATATCGCCCCAGCACTTCTTGAATGTCCAGACACCCACAGCTTGCGTCGTCGCGCCATGCCCCACCAACATGCTGCAAGGAGCCAAGTCGGGCGACTGATTCCGTCCGAGGATGTCCGCTTTGAATCACCTCCAGTGATCCACCAAGGTACAACGCTTGGTGAAATACGCGTTGCGATCGAGAACCATCACTACATCCTTGCCGCCAATGATCTTGGGCAAATCGTGGGGATCGTTTCCTGTCAACGGATGTTGGAGCACCTGGAATCCAAGCATGACCGAGAGCGGGGGCGCTGGGAGTCAATGTATCTTGGCGCCTTTGTTAGCGCTGAGGTGGGCGCCGGTGATCGTCCGGTTGGTCAAGCCTTTCGGGAGGGAATCGAGTGCATCACGGTCATGGAAAATGACTCGATTGTTGCGATCGCCGCAGAGAACGATGTTTTCTTGAGCTTGCAGTGGATGGAGCCAACGTTGGCGGCGGCGAGATGCGATCCTTTGACGGGATTAATGAACCGGCTGGGTTATGAGCGCCGCTTAGCGGAGGAGTGGGCTCGCGCTGCGCGCACTGGCGTGTCCATTGGCGTCATCGTCCTTGATCTTGACGATTTCAAGACCATCAATGATCGCCACGGCCATTTGGCAGGCGACCAAGTGCTTCGTAAGGTGGGACACATCTTGGAGAAAACACTGCGCTCTTATGACGTCGTGGCACGGTACGGTGGCGACGAATTCGTCGCTCTCTGCTTGGACTGCCAGCCACGCGACATCGAAATCCCAATCACGCGCTTCCAAGAGACGCTCTCTGCCTCGACCATCAAATACGGCGAGCAGGAACTGCACGTCACCGCTTCAATTGGCGCTGCGGTACGGCACGATGAGTTCTATACATCGACGCCCTCTGAACTATTCGCCGCCGCAGATGAGTGCGTTTATCAATCCAAACGAGCGGGCACTGGTGCGCGCGTGATCGAATTCTCAACAGATGGCGATGAGATGATCACCGCCGTTGGTGTTCAAGGCGAAGAATCCGCCAGGCGCATGCCATCGACAGTCTCTGTTGCAGGCGATGCACGAGATGTGGGAGGACAGTCATGAAGGCTCGACATGCCCAGTCGGAAGTTGACTGCCGTACTGATCTTGACCAAGATCATGTTCAGGATCAAACGGCGTCTGTCGAGGTTGGCCGAGCGAGCCGTCCTCAAGGCGATGCATCACCCCCACTCAGGGAAGTGGCTGGCACGACCGCGTCAGCATCATGGCTTCTGACCGGTCAATCACACGAAAACGCGTCCACGCAAAGTGTCACCATTAAGCACGATCGGTTTTCCGTCGGCCGGCACCAAGAGAATGATCTGTGCATCAACAACCAGAGCGTTTCCGGCAAGCATGCAGAGTTTGTGTTCTCGGGAGGGGAGATCTATGTCCGTGACCTGGGCAGTACAAATGGCACGCTGCTTAACGGCCATATGCTGCGCACGCTGACAAAACTCCGCGACGGCGACATCTTGCACTTTGGCGGCGCGATGTTCACGCTGCAGTGCCGTATGGGCAGGGTACCGTCGCAAACGGTTGCCACTTCGACAACGGAAGAGGCCATCGCGCAAGTTCAGTTTTCCAAACTGATCACGAAGCCGGCAATTGAGCCGTTCTATCAACCGATTGTGCGGATGAGCGATGATGTTCGCGTTGGCTATGAAGTTCTCTCGCGCAGCCGGCTTGTTGGGCTTGAAACTCCCGCCAAGATGTTCCGCATTGCTGCGCAGCGTACGTCCGAGGCGGAACTCAGCACAGTCTGTCGATCAGAAGCGTTGCGATCCCTGCCAAAGCTGGGAAGCGCCATGGAATACTACTTGAATACTCACCCAAAAGAGATTGGGAAGCCGGAACTGCTCGCTTCGTTGACACAACTGCGCGAGCAATTTCCTGGGTACTCATGCGTGTTGGAGGTTCATGAATCAGCGATTGCTTCCATAGACGATCTGCGCGAACTGCGGCGAGGCTTGACGGACTTGCAAATGGGACTCGCGTACGACGACTTTGGCTCTGGACAGGCGAGGCTGGCCGAACTCGCGGAAGTTCCGCCGGATGTCGTGAAGTTTGATATCAAGCTCATTCGCAGTTTAGATACCGCTTCGTCAAATCGGCTCGCAACGCTGGAAGCCTTGGTGCGAATGGTCACTGACCTTGGCGTCATCCCGTTAGCCGAAGGTGTGGAAACACAGTCAGTCGCTGAGATCTGCCAACAAGTTGGATTCCTCTACGCGCAAGGCTTTCTGTTTGGAAAACCCGCTCCTGCAGCACACTGGATTAGCTCTTCCGACTCGGCATCCACGACATCGCGTTGAGGAGCCCCACACATGATTTCGACTCCCGATGCCAGTAGTTCAGAAGCGTCGCTGCTCTCGGCGTTGCTTTCCGGCGAGCGATATTGGCCGACTGAGCCACAGTCAATCGCGGAATTGGGGCTCTCCGAGCCGTTTCTTGATAGCTTGATCTGTAAGCTGCTTTTGACCAATGGTGACACTAGCGGGCGCAGCATGACTGCGAACGCCTGCATCCCCTTCTCGATTGTCGAAGAGACGTTAAGCCGGCTGCGGTCCCGACGCTTGGTGACACATACCGGCGCAGGTCAGTTGAATGACTACGTGTACACGCTCACGGATGAGGGGCGGTCTCGTGCTCGCATATTTTATCAGGAGTGTGCGTACGTTGGCCCGGCGCCAGTCCCCTTGTTGGATTATGTGATTTCCGTCGAAGCGCAGGCAATCGGCGAAGAAGCTATCCGCCGCGCGGATCTTACCGATGCGTTTCACGATATCTTCGTTACTCAGGAGATGTTGGACTTGCTGGGTCCAGCGGTTAACTCCGCCAGCGGAATGTTTCTCTACGGTGCTCCGGGAAATGGAAAGTCAACGCTTGCCCATCGCATCACGGCATGTTTCGGACAATCGATTTGGTTGCCACACGCTGTGATTGACGGCCGCGAAATCATCACCGTCTTCGATCCCGCATACCACCACCAGTCCGCCAGCACGGCTGGGGCGACGGCGGGTGGTGAGTTCGACAAGCGTTGGATTCGCGTCCGTCGACCGACGGTCGTGGTCGGTGGTGAAATGACCATGGACAACCTGGAGATCCGGCGCGATCCGGTTTCGCAGATTAGCGAAGCTCCGCTGCAAATGAAAAGCAACTGCGGCTGTTTGCTGATCGATGACTTTGGCCGCCAACGTGTGGAACCTGCGGAACTTTTGAACCGTTGGATTATTCCGTTGGAGAACCGTCATGACTTCCTGACATTGTCCACGGGAAAGAAGATCAAAGTTCCGTTTGAGCAATTGATCATCTTCTCCACCAACCTCGATCCAGCAGAACTCGTTGACGAAGCCTTCTTGCGGCGGATTCCTTATCGCATTGAAGTCATGGACCCCGGTGAAGATGAGTTTCACAGTCTCTTTCAGATTGCCGCTTCTCAGACAGGCTGCGAGTACGATCCGGATGTCGTCAACTACATCCTGGAGCAACACTATCAACCGCAAGGTCGCCCCGTCAGGAGATGCCACGCCCGTGATCTGTTGCTTCAATTGCGAAACTACTGCACCTACAACGACTTGGCTTTTGAAATGCGGCAAGACTACTTCGACCGCGTAGCTGACGGCTTTTTTACTCGAGATTTCCAGCACGAAGATGCCCCGATGGATCGACTGCAACAGCCTGGCATGATCGGAGGTGCTTGTGGGGACTGAGGAAAAAATCGGTCAAACATCCGTCCTGTCTGATGCACCAGCTCAAGTCTATGGCGATGTGCCATCGCATGTTGCGGGATACGACTTGGTTGAACGCATTGGGGCTGGCGGCTATGGGGAAGTGTGGAGAGCCGTGGGGCCTGGCGGGCTATCCAAGGCCGTCAAGATTTTGTATGGCCGTCAAGATGGGCAACAAGCGGAACTCGAATTGAAGTCTTTGGAGAGGGTGCGCGAACTACGCCATCCTTTTCTGCTGAACATCGAACGTATTGAAGTCAATGATGGCCGTTTGATCGTCGTTTCTGAACTTGCTGACCTGTGCATGGAGAAACGTTTTGAGCAAGCGGCACGCGATGGACTCCGTGGAATTCCACGCGACGAGTTGCTGGGATACTTACGGGACGCGGCGGACGCGCTCGACTTCATGGTCGACCAAGGCGGGTTACAGCATTTAGACATCAAGCCTGGCAACTTGATGCTGCTGGGCGACCACGCAAAAGTGGGGGATTTCGGACTGACGAAAGACATCTCCACACGGGGCGTCTCGCTCATGGCGGGTTTTACGCCGCTGTATTCCTCGCCGGAGATTTTCGAGGGGCAACCGAGCAATCGAAGCGATCAATACAGCTTGGCGATCGTCTACCAGACGATGTTGACGGGACAGCCGCCATTTGCCGGTCGCACTGCCGCGCAACTCACAGCACAGCACTTGAGTAGCAAGCCGGATCTGACTCCCTTGCAGCCGGCGGATCGCCCCGTGATCGCCCGCGCGCTATCCAAAAACCCACAAGCCCGATTCGAGAATTGTCGACAGTTTGTTCAAGCACTGAGCCAACGGAAAGGCTCCAACTCAAGCGCTGCAACACGTCAAACGGTCTCTGAATACACGATACTGTCATCCAACATCAAATGCACGCCTGTTGTCAATCAAGAGGCAATCGTCGCGAGTGCGGATTCACCTCGGCCGGTTGTGACACCGATCTCACCCACGCCGGAGAGTCGGTTGGAATTGAGCTACAGGCCGACGATTTTCATTGCCGTTGGGGGAATGGCGGGCCGCATCCTCCATCTCCTCAAGCAGCGCTTGCAAAAAGCCTTCGGGCCAGCCTCCTTGCCATCATTCGCCATGGCGTATTTGGATACAGACAAGAATGCGCTGGCGGATGTGTGTGCTGAGAATGTCGAGCACGGGCTGGTCGAGAATGAGCTTTTCCATTTCCCGCTACGCAGTTTGCAGGACTTTCGGTCAGCCGGATTCCGTGCGTTGGACTGGTTGAGCCGGCGTTGGCTGTACAACATTCCCAAGACCGGCCAGGTGGAGGGGATACGCCCACTGGGTCGACTGGCGTTGGTTGATCAACAAGACCGTGTGCGCCCGTTCTTGACCGATCTTGTCCGTCAAGCAACTTCTGAACCCGCGGTTGCGGCCACGAGCAAAGCCACCAGCCTGGAAATCACAACGGAGCCTCCTGACATATTTGTCATCGGATCGACCACTGGCGGCACCGGCAGTGGCGCTGTCCTTGATATTGGATACCTTGCCAAGGAGATCTGCACGGAGCTGAGGTTTGAGCAATCGCGCATCAATGGAATCCTCTTGCACGCGTCCGGTGCTGTTCGTGGTAGTGCAGATGTTCAAGAAGCAGGAACAATTTCCCTGCTGCGTGAGCTCCAGCACTACTGCACGCCTGGAGCTGGCGGTGCGAGAGGACTTACTGCCAATCAGGCGGTGGATCAAGCTGGACCGTTTGATCACACCTATACCGTTCATCTCGGCGACGGGCTCAATGAACGAGAGCAGCCGACTCGTTTAGCGGATATTGTCGACTACATGTTTATCAACGTCGCAACTCCCAACCGTGCTTACTTTGACAGTTGGCGCAACCAAAGCAGCGGAGAGGCGGCGGGGTCTGCGACGGCGATCCGTAGTTTTGGCAGCGCTTCTATTGCCGAAGAAGAACTTCACCATGCGCAAAAGCAGGCGGTCTCGCTTTGCCAGGCATTAACGAACGCGTGGGCGAATTCAGCATGCACAGCGAACGATGAGGAATTCGAGCAAGGTGCCTTGCGTAACAATGCCCAATCCTTGTTGGCTGAGTTGACGCTTTCTGGCGATCAATTGAGAAAAACGGTGACGGAAATTCTCGCCGGCGATGCAGGAGAAGTGCTCACAAGCTGTGCCCGCAGCCAATGTGAATTGATCCTTGCCCAACTGGAACCCCAGGGATCTTTCACGAACTCCACTCTCTCAAAAATCACCAACGAATTGCTGCAACAGTCTGGAAAGGCCAACAGTGAAGAAGACAAGTCCCTCCTAGCGATGGCACAATGTGTCGTTGAAGAGTCCGCAACACCAATTGATGTTACCTTGGGCGATTTGCGCAAGCACGTTCTCGGTTTGGTCGATGGTTCACTTCGTTTTCGCGGTGCGGACGAAGCCATCAATGCGATGCTGGCCGACGTCAGTTCGACAGGAAAGCGCATGGCGCAATCGCTCACCACCATCGTTAACGATATCAAACAGACGTGCAGTTCGGTGACGAAAGATCGCGCGGAGCATCCCGCGTCGAGCGAAGAATGGAGGGATGGCGCAGTCCGTCAAGTCATTGGTCAACTCTGTCAGCAATGCTGCACTTACGCAATCTTTCATGCTGTGACGGATCGGATCGCAAAGACCCGCGAGCTACTGATGGAATTGCGGACGCAGACGGGCGTGTTCAAGGAAGGAGTTGCCCGAATCTCAAAAGCTTTCGTGTTGCCTGGCGAAAGCTCCGTCACCGTAACGCCCGCAGACATCCAAGAGTTTGACCGTGATTTGGCCTTGCGAGGGGAGTTTCGGCTTAGTGATCTGCGGGACAAGTCAGCGGAAAAGAACGCATGTGTGTTGCTCTTTGAGAGCGCGCTGACATTCTGCCGTTCAAAGATTGGTGCCTCAGGTGCACCAGATGGACAGCCGCCGAAGCAAGACCGATCTTTTCCCAAGTCAGCAACCCCGTTGTTAGCCAATGCTGGGGGCGGGCGGCGCATTCTTGCTCTTATCCCGAAATCGGCATCGATTGACCTTTGGAAAAAGAATCTAACCGAAACATTTGGCGACTGCGTGTCAGTTCGCCAGGTTCAGACGAATCGAGTGAACGTGTATTGTGAAATTGAGGGGATCGAGATCAGCAAGATCATCGATCAGCTTTTGCAGTTCCATCCACACATCGGCGAAATTGCGGATCGCATTCACACGCGAAATGATGTTCAGTGGTAGTTTGACCGTTCATGTTCTTGTTCTGCATGGGAGCACCCGCGCGAACGGAAGCAGTTCCGGGCGCTCGCGAGAGCGATTTTCTTGTTGACGTTCCGTCGCTAACTTTGACAAGACCAGGCATCGTGGAGTTACTGGTCAGCGACTGTTCTGTGATCGGATAGGCGCTCTAGCGTCCGGACGGATCGGGCGCGCGAATCGGCGGCTCATCGACCTTGCGAAGCACAAACAAGATCTTTTGCCGTGCGATAGCTTCACCGGAGCTATCTTGCCAGAGGTGCTGGTTGGTACGAAAGTTGGCGTCCTGCAATTCATCGAAAGCCACTGTTCCGGCAGCCCCATGAATCCGTGCTGAGTTTTTCTGGAATTCGAACAGCCATTGCTGAATCTGCACAGCGCTCAGCCGGTAGAAAAATGTTGGGTTGCCAGGTTGCGTGAAATCGGAAGGAGTTTCACCTCCGCGTCCGCCGCCGTCTACTGCCTCGTTCCTCTCTTGCGCCTGCGCCGTTCCTGCACCTGCCCGGTCATTGCTTGATTGATCTTTGCTCGCCTGGTGCGTTTCTTTATCACCGCGATCACTCCTGACGGCTTTGTTGTTGTCGGCGTGATTTTTCACAGCATCCTGCTGGCGAGCCTGTCGTTCTCCAGTGTTTTGCTGGTTCGTCACAGGCGGGTTCATGCCGCCGCCACCTATTCCCGCTGTTACTTGATCTTGAAATTCCACTGGCGGCTGAGTCGCGGTTTGCTGTTCATCAGATTGTGGACGGGTGAAGTAGTAGGATTGAATCTGTTGGCCGAGTTGCGAGTACATCGCCGCCTCTGGCGGAGAGACGATGCCGTTACTGAGGACGCCTTCCAGCTCAGAGAATCGAACCCTGAACCTGTCGGCCGGATTTTGTGCCAAAGCTGTTCCACGGTGATCTCGATTCGATGGGTGCGACTGAAGTGCGCTCAGCAAATCATTGATCTTTGCCGCTTCGGCCTCGACATAGACAAACTGAACCTCCGCTTCGGAGAGCCCGTCAAGGTTCTTGCGGGCGAGCTCTTCCGCGTTCTCAGTTCCCAGTCGGCCAAAACCTTCTGCGAGGTAGTCTTGCCGGCTGGTTCCGAGCATGGCTTCCGTTGGGATCTCGTGCTGCTTGTTCTGATCTCGATCGTCTTGCC
Source organism: Pirellulales bacterium (assembly GCA_028066245.1). Classification (GTDB taxonomy): domain Bacteria; phylum Planctomycetota; class Planctomycetia; order Pirellulales; family S012-138; genus CALJLD01. Next base: position 46,600 of record JALCBR010000021.1, read on the forward strand.
TGCGATCTTCTCTGTGCTTGACTTCCCCCCGGCTCTGCATTTCCGCTTCAGATTCCTTTAGCTCCCCACCAATCCTGACATCACGACCGCGGCGTCTTAATCCAGTACCCGCGATCACAGGTTCGTTTTCGAGCCCCTCAGCCCAGATGATTTGCTGCTGCTGGAGGAGCTGCCGAAAAGCCTCGCTTCGCCAGGCGGATTCAGCAACGTCCACATGCACAATCATCAAGCTTGGATTAACAGAGAGGTTTTCAAAGCCCATCGCGGGAAGATCGCCAGCAGCCTCCACGTGATCGCTTTCTTCATGAACTTTCGCTAAAGAGTCAGCCCCCATTTGCTCCCGGGATGAATCTTTGTCAGGTTGCATGGTTCGTGCGTTCCGGCCTCCTCTGTCGGAACGCTCAGGAAACTCAGACTGCGAAGCTCCCATGAGCCCCCGACTTCGACCAGCTACTGCATCGCCAAGGACCTCTGCTTCTACCGGCAAGTTCTTGATCCGCTGGTGAGCGTCTTCAAGGCCATCGTCGCCTTTGCGGTTGACAATCTCTCCCAGCTTGCCGGACTTTGTGTTGATTTCCAATTCCGAAACGCCTGAGAACCCTCCGGCCAAGTGCTGTCGAGCGAGATCTCGGTTCAACGGCTCATCAAGCTGAACAAACTCACGAGAGCGGCCGCCAAAGGGGCCAGCGACCATATACGTTACTGCCGCCAGGAGCACGGCGACAGCTGCAGCAATATTCAACCACGATGCAGATCGCCAAATACGGCTTGGGCCGGCGTTGTAAGTGGCGATGGTTTCCGTCGACGAACTCGCAGGAGGCTGAATTTCTTGTAAGACTTGATGGGCAAGGTTCGCATTCATTTTTGCCGCCGGCAAAGCGCGCAGTGCCGAACCAAACTCGCGCAATTCTGCGCAAAGCTCTCGAGCCTGAGGATTTGAATCCAGCAAGGCTTCAACTTCGGCACGCTCTTCTGGCGACAGGTCGTCGTCGATGTACCGGCTGATCAATTCAGTGGAAAATTCTCGCATTGGCTTTCTGGCGCTCGCACCGGAGCACAATCACGCAAACTATTGATAATCAAAAGCCTGCTCAACAATATCGGCATTCTCGCGTTCGCGATGACAGTCGTAGTGCGCGCGATGACAATTGCACACTCCTAATCTTCCTGCATGACCTCCTTGAGATGTTCGCGAAGGTCCATCCGCGCGCGGTGAAGGCGACTGCGGACCGTGCCGATAGGCAGGTCCAACATCTCCGCAATCTCCTCGTACGAGCAATCCTCCATCTCCCGGAGGATCAACACAGTGCGATGTTCTTCCGTTAGCGCTTCCAACGCCGTATTAAGCTGGGCAGCTCGCTCGGTGAGTTCCATGCGGTCGGGCACAAGAGCCGCGGCTGGCTCTGCGCCCATTTCATCTTTTCCGTGTTCTAACGATACCGAGGGGCGGCGTTTGCGACGCCTGCTGATCGAAACGTTGAACGCAATCCGATACAGCCATGTGTAAAACGCCGAAGTGCCCTTGAACGTGCTGAGCTTGGTAAACGCTTGGACGAAGGCGTCCTGGACTACGTCTTGAGCTTCCTCAGGGCAGCGAACAACATGCACGAGCGAATTAAACAGCCGGTCTTGGTACGCACGCACCAAGTCTCCAAAGGCGGCCGTATCGCCTGCCAAAGTGGCCTGAATCAGCTCAGCATCGTTCACTTTTTCTGGGAGTTGGACGAAAGAAGATCACAAATAGTTCCTGGCGAGTGTTGCGGCAATCGCAAGTTCATCTGCGAGAGCTCGCGTTTTTGACGCAAGGTCTTGCAGGGAAACATGTTATGCGAACGGGCGAGCAGCAGGCCATTTCACGCGATGCTCGCCGTGCCGGATGATTCCGCTGCTGATTTGATTCTATCGCCAAGCCGGCGAAATTCCTTGCCGTTCGATGGATTCTTGGATCGTTTCTTCAGCGCTTTTTTCATATGGCAAGCGACGGAAATAGGTCAACAGGCCTAATGTGATAGCAGCAGCGAATGCAACGGCCGGCCATTGAAAACGCAGGCCTTCTTCAGCAGAACTAACAATGAACCACTCCCAGCCATCGAGCCGAGGCGTACCGTTCTTCAACAGCCAACTCAACGTGACCAGCAAACCATTGTGAATGAAGTGGAACACCATTGCCGGCAGGATGCTTCCGGTTTGAACGACCAAATAGCCAAGGACAAGCCCCAGAGCGCAGGCGACGATGGACTGTTGCAGAACGAAATGGGCCAAGCCAAAGAGGATGCTGGTAAACAGGATCGCCAACCGTTTGTGCCCTAAGCGACGAAATCCACTCAGAATAAATCCGCGAAACGCCAGTTCTTCACAAATGGCAGGCGCAACCGCAAACGCCAGCAGCATCAACGGAAAGCTCATCTCTGTGTCAAAAAGCTGAGCGTACGCTTCCTGCGTTTCTTGGGGCAATGGATAAAGCTGCTGGACGAGGCCGTTGACCTCCAGTGCGAGGGGATGAATGGCCAATGCCAGGAGTCCGGCTGCCACAACACTCCACGCCTGGGGTAGCTTCAGCGAGAGCGTCTTGCGCGCGCGCTTGGACATGACGAATGTCAACAGCAACGCTGGCCCCAGCACGGCCACCAATTGCGGCAAGATCGTCATCAAGGCGAGATTCCGAACACGCCCTGCCAGCAGGAAATTGAAGCCGAACTGGATCAACAAAATCAGCAACCCGCACACCACGGCGGCGGCCACAGGCGGAGTTTCTTGTCGGTGACGTAGGTAATACTTGATCCGCAAGAGCAGATCCAGGCGCTCGCTCTCTCGGAACAGAACGCTCTCTTTGTTGAACTGATCAACAGCCCACCGGAATGCCAACATGCAGCAGAGCCCAGTGACGGCTGCGACAGGCACGAGATGCCGCAAAGCAAGCACATAGTCACCTTCAATCGTGGCACGCAGGACCAGCACGATGCCTGTCAACGGAATCAAGCTGTTGCCCAGGTTCAACTCAAAGCTGGGCGACATCGGCAAGACCACCAGCGGGAGCGTGATCAGGAACAGCGGCATCAGGTAATACTGCCCTTCCTTGGTGCTGCGAGCGAACACGGCCAGCGCCAGACAAAGCGCGCTGAACAGAGAAGAGACCGGAATGACTGTCAGGAATAGCCATAGGTACGCAATTGCAGGTGGAGAGCCCAGGTTGGGCATGGAAGATTGAAAGCTCTTCAAGACAAAGGAGCCCGTCAACCCCACGCTCATCAGGTTCAACGAGACTGTGACGACAGAGAACAGCATGACCGTCAGCAGCTTGCCCCAGACGATTTCGCTCCGCACGGCCGGGCTGGCCAGCAAGGTCTCCAGGGTGCCCCGTTCCTTCTCCCCCGCACAGAGGTCAATCGCTGGATAGAAAGCACCGGTCAAAGCCCAAATCAAGAGCAGAAAAGGGAAGACGATCGACCAGAAAGCCGCCGAGCGAAGCGATTCATCCGCTACGTCGGTTTCGGCCAGGGCAAAGGGTTCAATCTCGGCAGGTTCAATTCCGCGGCGTGATAACTCTCCGAACATGATGGCCTGCCGCCAGCCCAGCAGCACGCGTTTCAGCCGAGCTGCTGTGACCTGAGACTTTCGCTTCGCCGAGTTGAAGGAGATCTCGGGGATTGGCGTTTTCATGCCGCCCGCCACGGCCAAAGCATCAAAGCCATCTGGGAAATGCAACACCGCCTGCACGGTACCGTCCTGAACAAGTTTCCTGGCCTCGTCCAGAGGGACATCAAACCGGAGATTCAGTAACTTATTTGCGTCTTCGCCTGCTTCGTTGGCGGTTGCCGCCCAAGTTGCATGGAATCGATCTTCTTCGTCAAACAAGGCTGGCGCCGTAGGCAACCGATCTCGCCCGACAATCACCACCTCTGTTGGATGCTCACGCATGAACTGCGAAAGCTGGAAGAAGCTGATGCCCACGAATGGGTACAACAGCATGGGGAGGACCAAAATCATGAACAGCGTGCGACGGTCGCGCAATTGATCGCGAACCTCACGCAGAAAGATCAACTTGACGTTGGACCAGTTCATTCGGAACCTTGGCTCGCAATGCTGTCAAACGATGATGTCGACACTTACTCAGGTGGTGATCGCGTGGCGGTCGTCTTCTGTTGACGTGTCTTTGGCAATTAGCTGGTGGAACAACTCTTCCAGGTCACTTTCACCATGCTCTTCTTGAAGCTGTTTCAGCGGCCCCTCTTCCAGAATTCTGCCCCGATGGATTACGGCGATGCGGTCGCAGAGCTTTTCGGCCTCGCGCATGATGTGCGTGGAGTACAGAACGCACTTCCCCATGGACCGCAATTCAGCGATGGTCTCCAGCAGAGACCGTGCGGAGAGCACGTCCAACCCTGACGTCGCTTCGTCAAAGATCAGCAGCGGTGGATCGTGCACCAGCGCCCTGGCGATGGAAACCTTCTGCTTTTGTCCGGTGGACATCTTGGCACCAAGCCGATCACGTATCTCGCCCATCTGTAGACGTTCAAAGATCTCCTCCACACGCGGCTGCAAGACGTCGTCAGGAATGCCGTAGAGTTTGCCGAAGAATTCGACCATCTCCCAAGCGGTCATTCGGTCATAGACCCCAGTATTTGCCGATACAAAGCCTAGCTGGTGGCGAACGAGGTCCGGCTGTCGTAGGACATCAAACCCGTTCACCCGAGCAGAGCCCGAAGATGGCTGTAGCATGGTGCTGAGAATTCTCAGTGCGGTCGTCTTGCCGGCGCCGTTTGGTCCCAGCAAACCAAAGATTTGTCCCGCATAGGCATCAAAACTAATTCCGCGCAATGCGAAAAACTCGCCGCGACGAGGATCGGCGTAGCTCTTGGTCAAGTTGCGGACGGTGATCATCGGGCTTGGTTCGAAGCCGCCGGAGTTACAAACAAATGCCCGCGTCGTAAACAAAGTTCCCTGTGACTGGGCGAGTGTCTTACGCATTGCCAGCGTGTTCCACACCGCAGTCTGGCGTTCAGCCCAACTGGGCCAATGCAATCAAGTGACTGCGCAGCTGTCGCTTGAACAGACGTCACTTCAAAGGCTGGCAACGCAACCGCTTAAGAGAAGTTAGCTTACGGCAACCGCCGTTGTGCCCGCAGCTTCGGGCGGAGAATCGATATATTCGTAAAACACGTTCCGCTGGCGCGGGAGATAACCTGCCTCGCGAATCGAATCGCGAATTTGTTCCAGCGTCAAATAATGAACCGTGCCGGCGGATGCCACCACGTTTTCCTCGATCATCAAGCTCCCCATGTCGTTTGCACCGCACAACAGGGCGATTTGACCGACCTTTAGCCCTTGGGTGACCCAGCTCGACTGCATATTGGGGATGTTGTCCAGATACAATCGGGCCACGGCAAGCGTCCGCAGATACTCGAAGGCCCCCGCAGGCGGAATATCCGCCATGTCCGTATTTTCCGGCTGGAAAGTCCAGCAAATGAACGCGGTGAAGCCACCAGTTTCATCTTGCAATTGTCGTAACCGCTCCAAGTGCTCAACGCGCTCGGCCAGAGTTTCTACATGACCAAACATCATTGTGGCCGAACCGACGCCACCTAATTCATGCCAAACGCGGCAAACCTCCAGCCATTCATCCGTCATGCACTTACCGCGAGTGATCTCCTGACGAACACGATCAACCAGAATCTCTGCCCCCCCGCCAGGCAGGCTCCCTAACCCAGCGTCACGTAGTCGCTCGAGGATCTCCCGTAACGGCATTTTGAATACTTTGCGGAAAGCATGGATTTCCGCGGGGCTGAAGCCGTGCACATTCACTTGTGGAAAACTGCCTTTGATGTCGCGGAGGAAGTCCTCATACCACTCAATGCCCAACGTGGGATGGAACCCGCCTTGCAGCAAGATCTGGTCGCCGCCGAGTTCGACGGTTTCAGCAATCTTTTGATGAACTTCCTCGCGCGAGATCACATACGCGTCCGGGCTCTTGATGTTGCGATAGAACGCGCAGAAATCGCAGACGGCGCTACAGATATTTGTGTAGTTAATGTTGCGGTCGATGTTGTATGTGCGATAGGGCTCAGGGTGTAGTCGGCGCGAGACCGCATCTGCTGCGGCCCCGAGCGCGGTCATGTCGCGAGATTCCATCAACTGCAGGCCTTCTTCGGGCGTCAATCTCTCGCCCGAGACGGCCTTATCCAGCAAGTTGGCAAGGGAAGTAGTCAACACGCCCTCTGAGAAATGAACACGTCT
>JALCBR010000155.1 GCA_028066245.1 Pirellulales bacterium
CCAATGGCGAGTCGATCCCCGACGAGGCAGTTGCTGCTTTGATTCCCTCTCTGCGTCAGACAAAAAGCGTTAAAGGCAACGTCGTTCCCAAACGGCTGGCTGAACTTCGCGAGGAGGCCAAGAAGAAGCTCACGCACAAACGAGCTCGGCAACTGGCACCGCGGTATTCGCTCTACCTGTTGCGGCATTCATGGGCGACGCAGGCACTCAAGCGCGGCGTCGATCCGCTCACAGTGGCGATCCTGATGGGACATCAAGACCCAAGCATGCTGGCCCGGGTTTATCAGCACCTTTCGCTTTCGCCAGATCACTTACTCAACCAGGCGAACCGTGCCGCAGGCTGATGTGTTTCAGTCGTGGCCGTTGCTTCCGCACGGGATTCCGTTCCCGTGCGGAACGGCAGCTCGCAACATATTCGGCGAGATCCTGCTCGCTGACGCGTATTGCCCCACGCTTGGCGCCAAAGCGGTGTGCTGGCAGGACGCCCGCTTCAATCATCGAGTACACCGTTTGCACTCGTATGTTCAGCTGCTTCGCTACATCGCTAACTCGTAACATCAATGAGATCCCTCGGACGCTCACTTAAAAGCCTGCCTGTGTGCAACGCCGACAGTTTCCTCGTGAAGAAGTGTCCTGCGATTCAAACACACGTCCCCAATCGATCGCAACGCCATGATTGGCTCATAGAGTTCAGGTACGAGCTCGGCGATAATCAGATGAGCTTCGTATGGCCGCAACGACCAGCGTGCGTCCAAGAGGTCCTCCAACTCATGAAGGTCCCTAAGCGCTTGGCGGACAATTCCAACAATTCGGCTGCCATCACGACTCAGTTTGTCGATCTTGTCGCGGACACCTTTGTCACTATTCGGGAACAGTGCATTTTCGGTGCTGCCGCGCCCGCCGTTCTTTCTTGTGTTGTTCAACATCCAGGACTCCTCTTTGGGGATTGCGTCTCTTCTTAACCATGCCTAAGCCGCTGATTCACTGTCGATTGCTTCAGCTACCGTCGCTTGTTCAATGGCTTTGCGGAGCGCCGTGACGATCTCTGCAACGCGTTGCGGGGCGACACCTGCTCGTCCATGCACGACCAGCGTGACTTCGTCACTGCTCACCGTTTCCGTTACGGGGCGCTTCTTGTTGGAGTAGCGCAAGGGCAGCTGGCCAAGCTGACGGTGCGGCAGGCTGAGAAGCTGGGGCGTGAGCGGTTCTGGAAGATACCGCCAGCCGTCGAAACACTTGTGGAAGCTCCGTTGGATTTTACCATCCACGCACAGCTGGAAGGCGAATGGCAGATCGTCGCGGGCAACTCTCATGGCCGTTCCATCGTGCAGGACTTCCCGTCGATCAAAGACCGGACGGTCTATTTTCAAGGAAACCAGATGCACGTCCCCAGGTTCGGGTCATTTGGGGTTGCTGTGCAGTGGCAGTCGCTGCGGTTCCTGATCAATTCCAAGACCAAGATGGTTCATTGCTTTCAGGATGGTGTCGATCAGGTATCAGTTGTTCGGCAGCCCGAACAACTGATACTCCAGGGCGATTCACTGTTCCTGCAGACGGCCGGTTGGGAGCTCAAACGGATTGAGCAATCGGCGGAGGGATTGCGCTGACGGCGGCATTCGGCACAGTTCGTTAGAGAAACAACCACCGTCGCAATTCGCGCGGCGCAGCAGCCTCAGCTCCAGCTCGACAAAAGGGGCCCGCCCCATTCTTCCTTGCGCTGTCGCTCGGCCTCATGGCGGGGCGCAGGCCGAGGCGACAGCGAAGGCGAAAGGGCTTCGGAAGAGCCTTGGTAAAGAGAAAACTCACATTCCAAGCGGACTCAACTTGGAGGCAGAGCCAATCTCATCGCTTATAGTTGTTCCATATTTGTCAGTGCCTGCGAGGTTAACCATAGAGGTCTTCTTACTATCCCTTATAAACACTTGCAATTCACTTAACACCGGCGCAAGTCGCCTCGGTCTCTTAGGGGCAACTCTAGTGAACACGATCAAGATCTACCGTTTGCAGATCACGCTGCAAGCAACCGAGGATATTTCACTACCGCCACATCACGGTGCTGTGCTCTATGCACTCTTGGCGGCGGCCTATGGTCTTGCAGCTGATATTGAGCCTGTCTTTCCGGACGGTGTGATGCTCGACGTTCCTGAACAATGCCGCCCATCGATCCGTGCGCATGACGAGTACAATTTTGGCTTGACGATCTTGTCAGCGACCGAGGAGGATCTCAAGTTGCGTCATCGGCGAATCGTCAACGGACTCACCGCCATGGGCACACAACCGAAAGAACCAAACGTCCGCTTCGGCGGGAATTATCAAGTTGCAGCGATGATTGACCTCGTTGCCCAAAGGAAGCTTGATTTCAAGACGACGCCTACGTCGATTTCATGTAAGACGATTGTGCGAGATGTTGAGGCCGTCAAGCAGCGCGCCGAAATCACAATCCGCCTCACAAGCCCACTCCGATGCCAGCGCAGTCGAAAATACCGCAACGACGGGCACCGTTATTTGGACGACTCTGAGTTTTCGGTCAAGGTGTTCTTGCGACGGCTCATTCATCGTTTGTCGTCATTAGGTGTACTGCAACAATCAGTCGATCCAACATTCATGTCCTGTACGCTTGAGCGACATTCGCTTGTTTGGCTTGACGTTGCGTACGGAGCTAAGGGGAAACGTAAATCACTCGGCGGCTGTTTGGGTGAACTCCAGCTGTCAGGCGACTTTACGGAATTGGCTGAACCACTAGTTTTGGGTCAATACGTTCGCGTTGGAGAATCGACGCGGTTTGGGTTTGGCGCGTATCAAATCGTGGAGTTGGGCGAAGAGAAATTGGCCTGCAACCGAGCCACGTCACTTGCCGAGCTCGCGTTTGAGCCAGCTCGTGTGGACGCATACGCAGCCGAGCACAGCCTTGCGCCCGGCGTGCTAACGCTCGCTGCCGCAAATGCAAAGCAAGGGCGGCATCTGCCGCTAGCTCCAATTCGATTTGAGATACAAGAAGATGACCAGAGAACAAGGGTGCTCTCACTCCCACACCCGATCGATCGCGCGTTGCAGAGGCTAGTTGCCGAGCATCTTGCGCCCTCACTGGACGGTTTTTTTGAAGCGAGCTCACTGGCTTACCGACGCGGCTTTGGCCGACACCGCGCGGCAAAGCGCGTGCAAACGGCTTTTCGCGAAGGGTTCCATTGGGCCGTGCGCGCAGACATTCACCGATTCTTTGACTCGGTCGACCATGAACTGTTGCGCCGTCGACTCGACGCTTATGTTCAAGACAACATCATCGTATCTCTAATCATGAGTTGGATCGAGGTCGGAGCTCCCTACCCCGGGCAAGGTCTTCCGACAGGAGCCCCAATTTCTCCTTTGCTCGCCAACCTCTTCTTGGATCGATTTGACGAAGCCGTAGAAGCGGAAGATGCGCGGCTCGTCCGATATTCTGATGACATGTTGATCCTCTGCCGGACACAAGAAGACGCCACAAAACTTCTGCGACAAGCTAAATCAACGGCGGAAAAACTGCAGTTGTCGTTAAACGCTGAGGGAGTGAGCAAATTAACACAACCATTTTCCTTCTTAGGATTTGACTTTTTCTATGAGGACTCTTGGAGCAAGACTGAGCCTGGTAATCCCAAGCAAATTGAGGATCTGGGATGGTTTGACGCTAGCGCTGTCACCAATCCCGCTCGCTCGGCAAACCTGATTTCGCTTCCAGGTGAGAACGTCAACGCGCCGACTGATCAAGGGACAACGGTCGTCATCGGCCCCGGAGCGGTTCGCTTGGAAGCAAATGCTGCAACGCTTTGCTGCGAGTACGTCGCGCCAAGAAAACTCTTACGCATTGACGCATACGACGCGCAGTCGATTGTCATTCTTGGCGCCGTATCCATCGACGCTTCCTTTTGGCATGCCCAAGCCAAGTATCAATGGGATTGCTATCTATCAGACCGCTCCGGCAACCTCACGGCCGTGATTGAGTGGCCCTCTCCCCACGCGACTGTCGCGCTTGTTGAACACCAGCTGCGCGCAACACGAGATGGCTCGCAACGTTTGCATTTCGCTCGCGCGATTGTCTCGGCGAAACTCAACAACTACGCGGAGCTCGCAAAAGTCGTTGCTGTTGCCAGAACGAGACAACTCGCCGACAAGCTGCGGTCTTTATCTCAGCAGGTAGAAAACGCACAAGATATTGATCAAATCCTCGGATTGGAGGGCGCAGGCGCAGCCGCGTGGTACGGCGCCTTCTCTGCTCACTTAGGGGGGCGATTCCCCTTTGAACGTCGCGCTAAACCAAGAGCGAGTGATCCTGTGAACGTCATGCTCAACATTGCCCACACGACTCTCTACCGCCTCAGTGTGCTGGCGGTCAAACGAGCTGGATTGCTGCCGCTGGCGGGTATCTATCACGCGCAACGTGCCGGCCATTTCTCATTGGCATCTGACCTTCAAGAGCCCTTCCGTTTTCTGATGGACAGGGCAGTCCTCGAAGCCAGCCGCACAATCCGCCCTGGGGACTTTCGTACGGCCAAATCGCACGCAAGATTTCCCCTCGTCATCCTGCCTGGCGCAGCAAGGCGGCTCGCTGAGACGATACACCGTGTGTTGCATATCCCCTATCGAGACCAATCCGGCGAATTGATGTCCTATCGCCAGCATATTTTCCGTCAGGCAAGGCGACTTGCCGCATCGCTTCCCAAAGAGACTGAACGTTTCGCTCCGTTCCGTTGTGCGCACCGGAGTCCGTGAACCACTTCCTCAGGCGAAGGGGAGAAGACGATGGCGCAAATGATTGTCGCATACGATATTTCCGCTCATGGCGCGCGACAGCGCGTCGCCCGCGTCTTATTGAATTTCGGGCGGCGCGTTCAACGGTCCGTTTTTGAGATTCAGGCGACGCCAGAAGACCTGCGCGAGATCCGACGACAAATTGGACCGTTGCTATCGCCACACGACGCATTTGACATCTATCCTGTTGATATGCGGAACCTTGCATCCAGAATCCGCTGGCAAAAACCACCGCGGAACGAAAGTGTCATTCTAGCTTGAGGCGATTTCTGGCGTTTTGGGTATAGAGATGTCGGACTTTCACCCAGAGAACGTATAGAATACCAACACAAGCGGGCGGCAGTCGCCTCATCTGGGCACGGCCCGCGTTAGGAGAAGCCAGTCGCACAGACGAATGTCAGTCGGGGAAGATGACCCACGGTTCCAAATGCGGCGGCAACACAACCAACCGAGAGGTTGGCATGGCGAGTGTTTGTACCATGCAACTTAAGAACCACCATAATGACGGCGCTGCAAGTGATGACCTGCAAAGAGATTATCTTGCGTCACCG
>JALCBR010000022.1 GCA_028066245.1 Pirellulales bacterium
CACGAAACACCCCCCAAATTTGACCAATGTCAATTTCGCCCGTACGCCTGAGAGCAGGGCGCGCGGGCTCCCATCTCGGGGTGACTTGACAGAGTCCGCCTGGGCGAGCGGAAGAGCAATCGGACAGGTGTTCTTGTGGAGAACGCATTTGATGACACATGTTCTCGACCGGACTAAGATCAAAACCATGCGATTCCGCAATGTTGGTGTGGCCTTCACCGCGTTCGCATTTTTTCTTGCCCGTCATTCGCCCACAATCTTTGAGTCGCCATGAACAAAGCATTGCAAGCCAGGGACGAACTCCTTGCGCGGATGCTTGATGAATTGACAGACAGGTTGCGGGCGGGAGAAGCGGTCGATGTCGATGCGGTGTGCGGTGACAACCCGGAGCTGACTGACGAGCTGCGCCGACTGTTCGCCGCGGTCTTGATTGCCGACGATGTCGGTGCTTGCGTCTCTGAATCTGTTAGTGAGCTTTCCAGCCAGTCAGGCAGCGCCAGGGCCATTGGAGCTGCACATGATGTTACGGAGGATTCTCACACCGCCGCTGCTGATTCTGGCACGTGGATTGGCCAACTGCCCCGCGCTTACGGCGACTATGAGTTGCTGGAAGAAATTGGCCGCGGTGGCATGGGTATCGTGTTCCGAGCACGACAGCAGAGCTTAGGGCGCGTCGTTGCGCTCAAGATGATCTTACGGGCTGATGTGGCTTCAGATACGGATCTCGCTCGTTTTCGCAGTGAGGCCCAAGCTGCGGCGAGGCTTGAACATCCCAATGTTGTGCCGGTGTACGAAGTTGGCGAGTGTGAGGGGCGACCGTTCTACACGATGAAGCATATCGAGGGCACGACGCTGGCACAGCGCTTGGTTGATGGGCCCTTGCCGCCGCGCGAAGCTGGTGAGATCTTGTTATCTGTTGCACAAGCGATTCAGTTTGCGCACGCTAACGGAGTACTCCACCGCGACTTGAAGCCCTCAAACATCTTGCTGGACGAGTCCGGCCGCGCTTACGTCAGTGATTTCGGTCTGGCCAAGCAAGTTGATCGATCAGCCAGCTTGACGCGGTCTGGCGCGATCATGGGGACTCCCAGCTATATGGCTCCCGAGCAGGCTGCTGGTAACCGCGGCGATGTTGGACCTGCCGTCGATATCTATAGCTTGGGCGCCATCTTGTACTCCACGCTCACCGGGCATCCGCCGTTTCAAGCAGCCACGCCTGTCGACACCGTGTTGCTGCTGCTGGAACAAGACCCTCCGCCTCCGCGAGTGGTTAACCCCAAGGCGGATCGTAATCTGGAAATGATTGCGCTGCGCTGTCTGCAAAAGCCGATCCATCTCCGCTATGAATCCGTGGATGCGTTGGCGAGTGACTTGCGATCCTATGTTCAAGGCCAACCCGTGACCGCACGTAGCGGAACATTCTCACAAGTCATTGCCCGGTTGTTCCAAGAGACACACCACGCAACGGTGCTGGAAAACTGGGGATTATTGTGGATGCTGCACAGCGCCGCCCTGCTGGCGATCTGCCTGCTGACCAACGCGCTCAAGCTGGCCAACGTGACATCCGTGGGGCCTTATCTCGGTCTGTGGACGATGGCGCTAGGGGTTTGGGCCGCCGTGTTCTGGTGGATGCGTCGGCGGGCTGGACCAGTGACTTTTGTCGAGCGGCAGATTGCCCACGTGTGGGCTTCCAGCATGATCGCAACCGCCATGGTTTTCTTGATTGAGTGGCAACTGGGGCTCGAAGTTTTGTCGCTCTCACCAGTGCTAGGGATTGTCAGTGGCAGCGTCTTTTTCTCCAAGGCAGGTATTCTTTCTGGGCGGTTTTACTTGCAAGCCGCGGCGCTCTACGTGACTGTTCCCTTGATGGCGATGTTTCCCACTTATGGGATCTCACTGTTTGGCGTGGTCTCCGCCGCCGCGTTTTTTCTGCCAGGATTGAAGTACTACCGCCAACGCCGCCGGGACTTGATCGCAGAGAGGGCCACAGCGGAGGGGCGCACAACTGCTTGAAGGCAGTGGGATTCGCCACTGCCCACGGCTTGATGCCTAAGCGCGCCGTCCTGCTGGGCCACTTCATTTGAAAGCCATAGTTCGATCGAACACCCAGCTTCGCTCTATGAAGTGTCGGTCATTGTGGAACCGGAGTCCCCCGCGACACAACGGTTGGCAAACTCGATCACGACCGGGCGTTGCGTCAGATGCGGATTGATGTGCGGGCGAGCTTCCAGCAACTTTGCCTGGGCAGCTTGCGGTGTCATGCCGCGATGCTTGATCAGCCAGCAGATGGCAATTGTTGCGCTGCGCGCTCGTCCGGCTTTGCAGTGGATATAGACCGTTTCCTCCGCCTCGACGTGTTTTTGAACAAAGTTCACCGCGCGTTCGACATCACTCAATCGCGGATGCGTGAAATCGGTAGTAGGAATGTGCAGTTGCTCGATCTGCAACTGTTGGTATTCGGCGACCGGCCCGTTGTACTCCTCGCACGTGTTGACAACAGCACGAACCCCCGCGGCGTGCAACTCGGCGACATCCCTGGCGAACGGATAGGCCCCAACGATCACCAACGGATCGACGCGGTCCCACCACCGCCGCACCCGGAGAATTCTCGCCAACAGAAAATTCCAGGCGAGAGTGGGGTAGAAGACCAATCGCGCGTAGAGCTGCCTCATCAATTCAGCAAAGACAATGTCCTGAAGATTGTGCCCCGATCCGGTCAGGCTCCGCCAGAATAACGCAAGCGAATGTGTCTGAAAACGCGTGCGCAAGCCGTTTCACACGTGGCATATGCGCGAACCCGATCCGCAAGTCGCACCTTGGCATGCCTGCTCGCAGTCTCAGGCGTGTATCCAGCACCCGGCGGACGATCGATAGCACAAAATTGACGAAGAACTTGACATTTGTTCACTGTTTGCGCATTATACAAACGTACACTTAAGCCCGTGAGTTTTGACCCGAGGAGATTCTCATGCTTGTTCTCTCGCGAAAGGAATCCGAGAGCATTCTGGTGGGTGACGACATTCGCATCACGCTGATTACAGCGGCTGATGGAAGAGCGCGGATCGGAATTGAGGCTCCGCGGCACATCCACATCTTGCGACAGGAGATTTCGGCTGATTCCTATCCTCGACGTGCATGTTCCAACACCGATGGCACTGCGTTACCTGCTGAAGCGCAGCCCTCCAAGGCATCAACCAAAATGGCTCGGTTTGGAACAATTGGCGATGCTGACGTTCCTCTGTCGGCTCTTCTGCCAGCCAGCTAAAAAACTATTGAGAAAGTGGCGCCCTGACGCTTTCCAACCCAAGTACGAGAGTGATTCGTGCGGTTGTAATCGCCGTGCATTCGTACCCATGCGTTGAAATCCGATCCGTGGATTCATACGAACGGCTGGGAACTCACTCACTGCTAGCGTTCACGTCAACGCCGGGCGGCCAAATTTGTCGTATTTTCGGGTGACCGATATGATGAATTTGCCGATCTCAAATGACCGTTGTTGCTTGCGGTTGAATCTGCTGGTCCTCGAGATAGGTACGTTTGTGGGCTTTCCCGTTCGCACTGCGTTCTTGTGTCGCGATGCGAGGTAACTTTGGTTATCCGCCCGCCAGCAATCCATGCGCCGTTTTTCTCGCAGTAGGGCTCATCCTGTGTCGCGTCTTGTTTGCATTCTGCTGACTGCCTCCGTCGTGCTGGCATTGACTATTCCCTGCCACGGCCAAGATCGGGCTGAAATCAAAGCGGAACACGTGGAAGATGCCATCAATCGGGCGATTGAGTATCTCTCTCGCCAGCAAAGGCAGGACGGCAGCTTTGGCCAGTTCGCCGGGCTCGGGTACAGCCGAACAAGCTTGGTCACGTTGGCGCTCTTGGAAGCTGGTGTGGAGCCGGAAGATCCGCGAATTCAAAAGGCACTGCGCTATGTGAAGTCGCAGGAGTACGACAGGACGTATGAACTTTCGCTCCAGATCATGCTGCTCTGCGCGGCCGAACCGCAAACCAACCTGGAGTTGATCCGCAAGCTCGCCGACCAATTGGCGTCGTTGCAAATCACCAATGGGACAGACAACGGACTTTGGAGCTATCCACAGGGTGTGGCGGACTACTCAAATACGCAGTTCGCGCTATTGGCATTGTATGAAGCGGACCGGGCTGTGGCGACGTACGGTATCGAGTCGCCGCCAAGCTTGCGGGATGGCACAGTCTGGAGACGTGCGCTGATTGGCTTGCGGGCGGGCGCGAACCCCAACTCTGGAGGCTGGGCCTATCAGGTTTCCGGCGGCGCATCGTATGGAAGTATGACTGCGGCGGGAATCTCTTCCATGATCATCTGCCTGGACCGGTTGGGCGAAAGCGGTGTGGATATTCAGCAGGGGCAAGTCAATTGCTGCGGAAATCCCATCAGCGATCCAGATCTCATCCGGGGGCTGCAATGGATGGGGCGCAATTTCTCCAGCACGACCAACCCCGGCGGTGGACAGGCTGAACGCAACACTTGGTACTTCTACTATATGTACGGTTTGGAGCGTGTTGGCAGATTGACCGCGCAGCGATTTGTTGGGCGGCATGATTGGTATCGCGCCGGGACGCGGTACATGATTTCACCGGATGTGCAGCTTCCGACGGGAGAGTTTGTGGCCCCGGGCACAGACTATCGCGTCTCCAACTCAGCCATGGCGTTGATGTTCCTGGCAAAGGGGCGTCGACCGGTTTTGATGGCACAGCTCAAATACGGGACGCAACCTTCAGACTGGAACGACCGCCCATCCGCTTTCGGCCAGCTTGCCCGTCATGTGGAGTCCAAATGGAAGAAGACGCTGACCTGGCAGATCTATGAATCCAAAGGGGTTTCAGTCAATGACTTTCGTCAGGCGCCGGTCCTCTTCATCAGTGGACGAGCGCCTTTGGACTTCAACGACGAGACGATCCAGGAACTGGTCAAGTACGTCAATGAAGGCGGCACGTTGTTCATCGAGCGCGCCTGCGACAACAAAGAGTCCGGATTTGAGGAGAGCTTGAAGAATGTGCTGGGACGGATGTTCCCAGGCCAATCTCAGCTGAATCCCGTCCCGCTTGATCACCCCGTTTGGGCACAGGATGATCCACCTGAACCAAAAATCTATATGGGTTTGGACCCCAAGCAAGGCAGCAATCGCAATCATTTGTTTAGCTTACGGTCCGGCTGCCGGGACGCGGTTTTCTATTGCGACATCGACTTGAGTTGCTATTGGGGGCTGGCGCGCAAACGCCTGCGCGAGGATATCCCGGCGGATATTGAACAGCGGATTGAAGAAGCGCTCAAAGTGGGCCACAACGTGCTGTCGTACGCTACGGGCCGTCAACTCAAGTTCAAGTATGAAATCCCGGAAACGGTGAGCGATGATCGCCTGACTCAATTCGCGGATCGGGTGGCAATCGACATCGCCAAGATGCGGCATGATGGCGATTGGGACGCAGCCCCTCACGCTTTGGTCTCCATCCAACGCGAGTTGCACGCGGAGACTGGAATCCCCATCCCGCTGGACGAATCACAGGTCAGCTTGGAAGGCGAAGAACTGTTCAAACACCCGATCTTGTTCTTCCACGGTCGGAGCGGGTTTTCTTTCAATGACGAAGAAC
Source organism: Pirellulales bacterium (assembly GCA_028066245.1). GTDB lineage: Bacteria > Planctomycetota > Planctomycetia > Pirellulales > S012-138 > CALJLD01. Next base: position 5,617 of record JALCBR010000022.1, read on the forward strand.
GGAAGAATCTGCGGACGTACGTCGAGCGAGGGGGCATGATTTTCGGCGATGCCGTGTGCGCAAGTGAAGCGTTTGCGGAATCTTTCCGTAAAGAGATGGAGACCATCTTTGGGAACGGCTCCTTTGGCAAAATTCCCAATGAGCATGCCATCTTCAGCGATCAGTACGGCGGATTTAGCCTGGACCTTGTGACGCGCCTTGAACCGCCTCCGCCGGGAACACAAGGCCGTGTGCTGCCTTCGCGGCGGCAAGTGCCGCCGGACCTAGAAGGTGTATTCATGGACAACCGATATGCGGTTGTGTTTTCTCGGTATGACTTGAGTTGTGCTTTGGAGAGTGCTCAAGCATTACCAGACTGCCGCAGCTACGATCGAGCCGACGCAGCCAAGATTGCTATCAACATCATTCTTTATGCGCTCTACGAGTAGGAATCTCGTGGGCAACAATCAAAACACTTCGCGAGATACAGCGGTCGAACGCACTACGATATCTGCGCAATAAAAACCGCGCACAGCCGCGCGGTTTCTCAGTACTTGAATGTAGATAGCAGACCGTGACATGATGCGGTCAAACGTCCTGCAACTCGTTTCGCCTAAGGATTACCTCAGCTCCGGGCGTCATGCGCCGAATTTTCTCGGCGATGTTGGCTTTATCGGACGGAGATGCCTTGGCCAGCTTCTTCTCCAAGTCTTTGATCTTGGACTTGCGGTGACGACGGCGTTTGATTTCTTTGGCTCTCTCACTCAACGGCATGAAACGGCTCCCTGGATCTTCAGTCTTGGCGAATCGACGGCGCGAATTGCCTATCGTAGAGGGCGCTGCCGTGCTTCGTCAATAACGGAAGCCGAACCTGGAATCCCCCCAACTAGGGCGGTAGGGCAAGATGCCGGGATTTCAGTCTGCCTCCACGGTCGGCTGATTCAAAACTTCGATTTTGACCCGTTCGATGCGGCGACGCGTGGCTTCCAGAACGGTGATCTTAACGTTTTCATGCATTAGCAGATCGCCAGCATCGGGGATACGGCCCAACTCACTGAAGACGAAGCCTCCGATGGTGTCGAAGTCTCCATCGTCAGGCAATTGCAAGCCCAGTCGGTCGTTCACTTCGTCAATATGCACGCGGGCCAATGCTTCCGACGTGGCGTCATCCACACGGCGGATCCCGTCGACCAGATCCTCGTCATACTCATCGACAATCTCGCCAACGATTTCCTCCAGGACATCTTCAATGCTGACGAGACCGGAAACACCGCCGTACTCATCGAGGGCCACGGCGAGGTGATTACGGGTTCGTTGAAACTCTTCCAGCAGGTCATCCACACGCTTGATTTCCGGGACGAAATACGGTTTGCGAAGGATGTTTGCCAATGGCTGTTGGTCTTTGGGGGCTTTGATCAATTCTGGCAGCAGGTCTTTGGTATAGAGAACGCCGATAATGTCGTCGCGTGTTTGATCGAATACAGGAAATCGCGTGTGATTCGCAGTCGCGATGAATTCAGCCGCCTCGGAAATAGTCATCGTCACTGGGATGTAAACGATATCCGTTCGCGGTGTCATGATGTGCGCTACGTCGACATCAGAGAGTTCCATCACACCTTCGATCATTTCGCGAGCGTCGGCTTCAAGCAAACCTTCCCGTTGACCCTGAGAAACAATCGCCCGGATTTCTTCTTCGATGGAATCTTCGGTGACAGGTTCTCGTTGTCGGCCAGCCAAGCGATGAGCAAAGCCGTCAATGAAACGAGCCGCCATGACAAACGGAACAAGCACAGTGCTGACGAAACGCAGCAAGCGCCAGGTGTGAAAAAGAAAATACTCCGCCCAAAGATGGGTAAACGCCCAGGGAATCCAAACGCTGACACCCAAGAGCAACAAGGCGGCCAACCCCAATCCACCGGAGATTGCCAGCAGGCCGATGTTGGACAAACCTCCAGACCAATTGAGCCAGGCCCACCACATCGATGAGAAAACGAGGACGACCGATGCCAGGACTTGCAAGGTTTCCAGTCCCAGTGCGACGCGGTCATGCCAGACCAATACTTCGCGAAACAGTGATGGTGCCTGGCGTTTGCGGCAGATCTCCCCCAGCTCGTGATGGGAGAATTCGCGCAGAGCTTTGACGCCGATTGCCGCGATCGCGGTCAGGATCAAGCTGGCGATCATCAACCAGAATGCCGCCTCTTGGGTCACGCGTGTAATGGCTCCTGCAATGAAGTTGGGCGATGGAACTAGGTCGAGTTCGACGTCTGGTCCTGTGCTTCCGGAAAAGGCACGTCCAACAGTTGGAGATAATGTTTCTCTGCCGCTCGCATTTTTGCTTGGCTTTCGGTGTCATGGTCGTCATGACCAACCAAGTGCAAAGCTCCGTGGATGACGTACAGTAGCAGTTCTGCTTCGGCAGGCCAGCCGATTTCCGTGGCGGTGGATAGGGCCATTTCCGCGCTGGCGACGATTTCGCCTGCCCACTGGCCAGGCTCCTGCTCAAACGGAAAGCTGATCACGTCCGTAGGGAAATCATGCTGAAGGAAACGTCGATTCAGCTCGTGGATTTCGCGATTGTCGACGATCGCAATGCTTAGTTCACCGGAAGTGATTTCCGCATCCGACAAGATCCTGGCAACCGCCTGCGAGATCCGCGCTTGGTCCACGCGCATCAAATCCTGACGATCTGCGATTTCGATCGCCAGCCGGGATGAGCAAGGGTCAGACACGGGGATCCTCAATGGATTTGGCGGCGTTTCAAGCGGTTTGCTGGTCCGGGTAGCGCACACGGCCATGATAATAGGCGATCAATGACTTGATGAGAGAGTCCTCAACAGTTCGCAACTCTGTGAGGTTGATGCCACTTTCGTCAAACTGGCCGTCCATCAATCGCTTGAGCGAGATTTCGCGGACGAGGCTTTCAATCCGTGCGGCGCCCGGCTCAACAAGCGTGCGGCTGGCGCTTTCGACTGAATCGGCCAACATCATCACTGCCGCCTCTTTCGTTTGCGGCTTTGGACCAGGGTAACGGAAGTCCTTTTCGTCAACTTCGCAGGAGTCTGGGTCCTGCTTGTGTTGTTCGTTGGCGCGTTCAAAGAAGAAGCGGACAAGTGTTGTTCCGTGATGTTGTTCGATGAAGTCAATGATTGGTCGGGGGAGGTGGTGCGTGCGGGCCAGATCTGCCCCGTCCTTGATGTGCGCAATGATGATCAGAGTGCTCATTGCCGGAACGAGCGCATCGTGCCGATTCTCGCTCTCACCTTGGTTTTCAATAAAGTAGCCGGGCTTAAAAATCTTGCCAATGTCATGGAAATACGCGCCAACGCGAACCAGCAAGCTACGAACGCCAATGGCTTCAGCGGCCGCTTCCGCCAATGAAGCCACATTGATGGAATGATTGTAAGTGCCTGGGGCGCGGTGGACCAATTCCTGCAGCAACGGATGTGAGGCATTGCCCAACTCCAGCAGACTCAAATCTGTGAGCACGCCAAAGAGCCATTCTAAGATGGGGAGCAATCCCGTAATAAGGAAACCAGAGCCCACTGTCCACAGTGCCAAAAGCGTTGCGGAGGTCAGCAGGCTGAAGTCGAGCGTTCGTCCGGCGACCACGCCTAGGACAATCGCCAACACAAAGCCGATGCAGCTGCACAAGCTGCTAATGCCGATCAACCGTAACCGACTGCGAATCGGGTTGAGTGTAAGGATCGCACAGGCGGTAACTCCCATCAATTGGAAGTACTCCCACATCTGCATCCCTGCGGTCAATGTCAGCACAGTTGCCACCGCCAGGCTGAGCCACATCGACAGATGTCTGCCAAAGGCGATCGTCATGGAGACGCCAAAGATGTAAAGCGGCACAACCTCCGCTTGCCAGTTCTTGCCTCGCAGCCAATAGCCGACCATGGTGGCCGCGAGCGCAAAGCCCAAGGCGAGAAAGAAATTTCGCCAACTAGCCAACTTCGTCCGGTGTCGGGCGAGAATATACCCCCAGCACAACCCCACAATCGCCAGGATCAGCGACACCACTGAAACTCCGCGGACCAGACGATCCACGGTCAGGTAGTTTGACTCCAGGAACGCCTGGTGCTCATGGGTGAGCAGTGCCAACTCCAAGGCATCAATCGGCTTCTCCGCCTCGACGATGTGTTGCCCATCCACGTATTTGTCGAGCACTGGTTGCACGGCCGCCGCTGCGCGATCTTGCCAAGAAGCGGTGAGTTCTGCATCCAAGCTGAGCGTTGTTTGTGGTAGGCGGTCACGCAGAAAGAGCGCGATGCTGGCCGCTATCGGCGCCGTTTCAGTTCGCGATTCGAGTTCTCGCTCCAGCCAGTTCAACCGGTCTGTTAAGCGAACGTCCTGTACGGCAACGAGAATTGGCTCGCGATCCGTCACGCCATTTGGGATGACGCCAACTTCGCTTTGGTTGGCTTGATCCAAAGGCAAGTTCTCGATCAAGCCAGTTCGGCTCAGCGCATCAAAGATTTGAGTGATGGCGCTGCGAAAGCGTTCCCAATTCTCCGTTCCGCTGATATGGCTTCGAAATTCATCGAACGCCGCGTTTTCGTTGTCGACTTCCGTCTCTTGTTGTCCATCACCTTGTGTGGTTTGAATCCGAAACTGAGCCCACAGTGATTCATTCTCGCGATTGAGTTCTTCCAGAGATTCTGTCGTACTGACAAGCGAAAGCTTGTTGAGCAACTCATCTTGCAGTTGAGCCAATGACTGCACGTCGTTGCGATAGACCCGTGGGGCCGTCCGGCGAGCTTGGTTGCGAGCTTCGACGGTAGCCGGCTCGTTGGGAACCTCAAACTCCACCCGTGAGATAATTGCCCGTCGAAAGATGTCTCCCTCGCGATACGCCATCGGAGGCACCCAGACTTGGGCAAAAACGCAGATCACAGCCACCACGGCCAGAATCGAAATCAATCGCACCAGCACATCCAGGCGGCGCAGTTCCGCGAGGGACCGGACCACACGATTGGGCGGCAGCCGTAGGGTGGCGACACGTTCTGATCGCGTTCGTCTTTGTTGGGAGTGAGACATAGGACTGCCGGCACAGGAGTACCGTCGACCAGATTCTTATTTCTTCTCGTAGGCTTCCACAATCTGCTGCACCAGCGGATTGCGGACGATATCGCGGTTCTTGAGGGTTACGTGAGCCAGGCGGCTGATATTCTTTAATCGATGCAAAGCATCGACCAGGCCGCTCCGCGCGTGATCTGGCAAATCGATTTGCGTTGTATCGCCGGATGCGACGATCTTGGAACCCATGCCCATCCTGGTCAAAAACATCTTCATTTGGGCAACGGTCGTGTTCTGCGCTTCATCCAGAATGATAAACGCTTCATTGAGTGTGCGGCCCCGCATGTATCCCAGCGGAATCACTTCGATCAAGTCCTGTTCGGTGTAACGCTGGATTTGATCGAAATCCATCATTTCCCGCAGCGCGTCCAGCAAGGGTCGAAGATACGGATTGATCTTTGCCTGCATGTCACCAGGCAGGAAACCCAGGCTCTCGCCAGCTTCGACTGCGGGTCGCACTAGCACCAGCTTGCGAATCTGGTTGTTGCGAAGCGCTTCAACAGCAGCGGCCACGGCCAGATAGGTCTTTCCCGTACCGGCCGGTCCTTGGCAAAAGACAATGTCATTGTTGCGGATCGCGTCGATATAAGCTTGCTGGCCAGTCGTGCGAGCTTTGATCCGTCGCCCTGCCTGCATCACTTCGATCGGACTTGATTCCCATCGCGCGGCTTGGCCGGTCTTTTCTGAGATTGCCCTGGCGACGTCATCTGGTGTCACCGCACCTTGACTGGCGATTTGATCGCTAAGTTGTTTGAGAATTTCGGTCGCCTGAGTAACGGCTTGCTCTTTGCCGCTGACGCGGATTTCTTGATCGCGCGTTGTAATCTGTACGCCCAATGACTCACGGATCACGCGAACATTCTGATCGCGGGGACCGAACAGTGGCAACACAGTCTTGGAATCGGTGACTGGAATTATTGACTCAAACATCAACCGAACATGTGTTGCCGTGGGCTTGAAAAACCCTTAATGAAAATCCATGCGGCGTATCGCACTGTTCCGCCGACCGCCGTGGACACACTATCCCTCATGTGCTTATACCTTATGATTCGCTTTTGCTACCTGGATTGCAATCGCATTTCCGATAAGTGCTTTTATGCATGCACTTTACGGCGAACAAGTAATGCGAACCCAGGTGCTCTGTCGAATGTCGCCGTATCTTCCGGCGATTCCTGTAGCTCGGTCCCAAAGTCCGTCGAGAAATGCACTCTCTGAAATACCAATCCGATTTTGCGGTCAACGTCTACAACGCACGTGCATCAATAACGTCATAAGTCATATTGCCGTAACCTGAACGCGCCGCACCAAGGCTGTCAGCTTAGGCTTGGAAAATCCTGTGCTCCCTCGACTTCCTTCCCCCATTTGGTGAGATTGTCTGCACGCTTCTCTGGTGTCTGTTTTCGACCGGGGAGAGATGCTCAACCTCAGCACGCGGAGCGATTGTGTCCCGCTTGAAGACGCTTGCCGAACTTGTCCGTCTCCCCAACGTTTTCTCGGCGATCGCCGATGTCCTGTTGGGATTTTTTCTGGCTGCGGCGTTTGTCGAGAGCGCCCCCTGGGCAGCCTTGCCATTGGCGATCATCGCCTCGATCAGTTTGTACTGGTCCGGAATGGTGCTGAATGATTTCTTCGATGCTGATGCTGACGCAGCCCAGCGCCCCACGCGTCCCATTCCGTCGGGACGGATCAGCCGCGGCAATGTGTGGCGACTTGGATTTGGACTGTTGATTTTCGGTGTGGCCGTTGCCTGGCTGGCAACTCCGGTGGCGAATTCCGCGCGTCCAGGGTTGATTGCCATTTGTGTTGCGACATGCGTGCTTTGCTACGACGGCGGGTTGAAACGAACACCGATTGGTCCGTTGGCGATGGGAGCGTGCCGACTATTCAATGTTTTGCTGGGCGCGGCACTTGTCACCACAAGCGAGCATCCGTGGTTTCCTCTGGCGGTGTGGTGCGCGGCCAGCGGCGTCGCCACGTACGTTGTTGGCGTGACACTCTTTGCCCGTAAGGAAGCGGAAACAAGCCCGAGACTTCAGCTTGTTTTCGCACTGCTGATCATGCTGACAGGTCTTGGATTGATCGCGGCCATTCCGGTCACAACAGGATTTCAAGACTTTCCCATCCCGTATTGGTGGCTGGCTGTTGCGGGCTTTGGTGTGTTGATTGGATGGCGCGTTTGGCCGGCATTGCGTGACCCCAGTCCCGCTCGTGTCCAACCAACCGTGGGAGGCTTGCTGAGATTACTAATCTTTCTCGATGCGCTAGCAATTTGCACCGCCAACACAGCCGTGGCGATTGTAATGCTGTCGCTCATCCCATTGGCCGCGCTGTGCGGTCGCTGGGCTTACAGTACATAGCTCGCGTCAAGAATCAGCGAGCCGCAGGCAGCAGCACTGGTTCTAATTCCGCATCAGGGTTTTGTGCTGCCCAAGATTGCCACGCAGCGGCAAGTTGCTCAACGCTTGAGAATCCATAGCACTCCTGTGCTGCCCGATCCCAGCTGGACTGTATCCCTCGTTGCGCGAACGCCACGAAGTCCGCGTGCGTTCCCCGGGATAACAAGTACCGCGTGAGCGATACGGAAACGGTATAGGCATGTTGATTCGTCGGTGAAATGTTCTCAGCGATCAACACATCGCGCAGCTTGGGCCACCGGCCTGTCTTGGCATATTCACGAATGAGCCTGCTGCGGATCTTCTTGGTACGCTCATCGTCGCAGATGCTGGCAATCCCTTCGTTCGCCCAATGCGGAAAGGCGTCGCCGAACCGCGTTGCCAGCACAACATGAGTGATCTCGTGCGCGAGCGTAGATCCCAATGCCAATTCACTTTTGCTGGTGATCCAAACGAGATGATGCTCTCGGCTCCGTGAATTGATTGGCCAAGTAATCGCCTCATCCTTCTCATCTGACAAGCGGACTTGAATGATGGCAGGCCCCTCACCTAGGGGAAGTTCTTCTCCCAGCCAGGCGAGTGCTAACTCCCGACGATAGATTTCGGCTTGCTCTAGGACCTCAGCCGCGTATTCACGTGACGGTCCGTTGACAACGAAGTTCTCGCTACGGGCGATCCCCCAGTTCTCGGCCGGAGCAAGGAACGACAAGACCGCCAGTATCAGCGCTTCCATGCGCGGTTCCTTCATTCATGGGTGGTTTGCGTGGTCGCCGGAGGGACGATTGCCTTAGCGGCGTTTGGGCAGCCGAAGTTCCACGCCTGCTTTGAACTCGTCAATCTGATCGCCCAACACATCCTTGTTGATTTCGTAGACTTCAGCCCACCTTGCGGCAGTCCCCAATTGTTCTCGGGCGATGCGAAACAGATCGTCGCCTTCGCGTGTGACGTATGAGGAGAATGCTACACCCTTTGAGAAGCCACTCTCGCCAGTGGCACCAGCATGCATAACGCGAGAGTTATCTGCATCATTCAACACCGCCTGTTGCACCTCCCCTTCCGCGTCGCTAGGCAGGGCAGCGTTCGTTACGGTTGTTGCCGGCGTGACTCCTAGTTTGGCATCCGGCGGGCACTTGCCAGGGTAGAGCTGTCGCAAAACGCCGGCCGCTGGCGCCCGCACAATGTCGCCGACTCTCAATCCATCAATGCGGGCGATGGTTTGACTGTTGTAAGCGTGCAGAGCTTCAAAATATCCGCCTTCTCCATAGGCTTTCTTGGCAATCGTCCAGAAGCTGTCTTCATGGCCGGCGACAAACTCGCGATCGGCCTCAGCCGTTTGTTTGTCGGACGATGGTCCAAGCGGGACGAGCCTCGCTCCCCCAAAGTTTGTTCGGGCAGGCGTTGCTTCTTGCGGCTGTGTCTCTTGTGGCTGATTTTTCCCAACGTCAGGGCGCGTTGAGTTAACCGGTTCCATGCGACGATTGCCACCAGCAGGCACGGTCCGAGCCACATGCCCGACCGGACGACTGGGGTAGAGTTCCCGTCCGCTTTGAGTCGTATTCAACCCAACGACGTCGTTGCGCTCAGCCAAAGCCGGACTCTTATCTATCCAACTTGAGCTCGGTGAGCGAAACGCCGGCGCTTCTGCAGAATCAATCGTCGTGGCTGCGGGAGAATTTTGGTCAAGCGGATTGGTGGACCGGTCAAGCCGTGGCAGTTCCGTTCCCGTTGTCGATCCCCGCGTGGCATAGCCTGGGATTGTCGAGCGACTCGATTCTGAGGTCGAGGGGAGGCTAGGAGTCCGTTCGCCAGAGAGGGTACTGCGCGTCCGGGCGAAAGGATCCGTCTCTTCGAGTGTTCCAGTGCTGGATGCACCGGTTGCGGCCCCGTCTGCTTGATCGGCTTGCGACCCATCTTCGCTGCGGTAGTCCGCGTATCGATCACCGCGCGCTTGCGGCCGGTAGCGATCCAGGAGCGACCCATCTCCGTTCTGTTCCGTAGGCCTATTCGACTGCTGGTTGGAACTGGTTGCCAACTGCGACCCGGCTGGGGAACCCCCATCATTTGATTGGTTTTCATTCGCGTAACGGCCATATCGATCTTCCGTTGATCCCATCGAATTGTCGGCATAGCGTTCGCTGATTCCGTCTGACCCCTTCGGTGAGGAGTCCTGTCTGCTGCCTGTGCTGTGATTCAGCGAGCTTAACAACTGACTGCCACTGGTCAGGTCCCGCTTGTTGCTCTGTGCGTCGCTAGCCTGGTTGTCGCCATCGGCGGAGTTGGAATTTCCTTCGCCACCCTGTTTCGCGTTCGCTGCTTGTGTGCTGTCAGCTTTGGGCGGTCTGCGCCGTCCCTCTCCGTCATCGCCAGAGAAGTACCAACTGGCGATTGACCAAGACAATACACCCAAGATCACCGCTGATGCGGCCAGGCCGACTTTGCTGCGGAGAGAAAAGTGCGACAGTTTGGAAAGCATGCTCTTGATAGCCATCCCGCTCTCCTCTTCCTTTCGCCGTCCCAGTCATGACGGCGCTAACACCGCCGCAAGAGTTCCGCCGATCGAGCCTCCCCTTTGATATCAGGGCGAAATAATAGCGCTTGGCAGCGCATCGCCAAAGATCAGCTATGCCAGCAGTGGTGACAGTGCTGGCATAGAATCATGAGGCGCGCGTTTCGCGATGACGAGTACCGCAGGCAGCCAAGAATAACCCGGACTGGCGTGAGCGTTGGCCGTGACGGATGTCACGGCATATCACATCCTTGCAGAATGGGCTGAGCAAACGCTCAAAGTCCGCTGAGTAAAACCACGTTTCCCAAGGTTGTGATTGAGAGTCCGCTTGATATTCACGGTCTTTATCGATCACGAGAATCTGCCCGCCGGGACAGAGAGATCGGCACAACTCCACAACTGCTTGAACGGGCAGCAGAGCGTGTTCAAGCGCTTCAACGCAAAGCACGGCGTCAGCTTCGTTTGTCTCTACGGGAAGACACAACAAATGACCTTTCCGACATTCAAATTCGTCGGGCACATGAGAGAGGGCTTTCGTGAATGCATCGACGCCGATCAAGTGCAAGTCAGGCCGAGCCATGCGAATCAACTTGAGGTACCTTCCCTTGCCACAGCCGACGTCAAGCAATCGCGCGTTTTTTGGCAACTCGCGGCACCATGCGAGAACCGCCACGGCGCGACCATCATTTGCAGAGATCTCAGCGGGAAACTCCCAGGCTGCATCTCGGAAGGCCGTAGCTGCCTGATAGTGCGCCGCTTCAAGGAACATCAGGGTTGTTGACACATCGGCAATCGCGCCATCGGGCGTTTGAACGCTACGAAGATAACGGAGTGTTTCGTCTGCCCACTGATGCCGTTGTGGATCGTTTGTTTGATAGGCCTCTACCGCCATGCCTGCGAGTTGCCACGGCGTGTGATTCGCGGATTCGAGTGCATCTGCTCTCTTGTTCGATGTGATTGTGCGAGGTCCTTCACCCTTCGCCACAGGAGAGCCTTCTCTTGCTTTGGCGGGGTCTAAGACCAAGCATTGAGCTATGGTTGTCAAATCTTTTTGCTCATATAGCCCAGCCACGCGCAGAGCTTGACCAGCTAACGTGCTCAATTTGTCTAAGCTCGGGTTTATTGCAGAACATTGATTTGCTTGTATGCGATTGATCTCACGCACGCAATAATCATAGGCATCTTGAATGTGCCAGCGTGTCGGCATAGCCGGACCGTGGATGATACGGCGCATTCTCCGTCTCAAAGCAATCGCCAACCGGCGCAGCCCTCTAGGAGATGTTGCAAATTCGTCGCCAGCTTGATGCTGTTCCATTGGGTTGTAAGAGTCGTTTGCCAGACCGACCTGTCCGTGAGAAAGTTGGCTGTCAATGACGTTGTGCGGTGACAGAGCGGATTATCGCGCAAATCTCGTTCAGCAGAAACAGCGGTTTAGCAGGCCATTCTCCGCGATCTCACCCTGCGGTATCCTGGCGTGTTAATGCAGGAGCACGGGGGCCGTGCGGTTGCCCATTTCGAAATTCCACATCCCGCCAGGAAGCCTGTAATGTCTGACTACATTCAGATCATGACGACGACAGATGACCGGTCGGTGGCTGATTCGATTGCGGAATCACTGGTGAAGCGGCGGTTAGCCGCCTGCGTTCAGGTGATCGGCCCGGTCCAAAGCACATTTCAGTGGGAGGGCAAGGTTCAAACGGCTTCCGAGTATCACTGCATTGCCAAGAGTCGAATCGATCTGTTCGCGCTGGCCGAGGTCGCCATTCGTGAGGCTCACAACTATGACGTGCCAGAGATTCTCTCGATTAAGATCAATGAAGGCTCCGTGGATTACCTCAAATGGATGGACGGCGTTCTCATGGACCCCTCGATCGAGTCATAGCCTCTGAGTCATCGTTTGTCGCAACCACTGGCTGGGAAGTGGCTTGTCCGGCGATGATCTGACGTGCCAGGTTTCCGATGATTCAATCCGTAAGACACCTTATTGCTGCTGATATCGGCAACTCGCGGATGAAGTTTGCGAGGTTTGAACTGCGCTCCAGCCCAAATGACCTCAACGGACAACTCCCAGATCCTCTGGACGTACTCAGCCTAACCCCCAACTCACTCGGCGGAATGGCCGCATGGATGAAAGATCCGGTTTGGCGAAACGCAGAGATCGCGATCGGCAGTGTGCAGCGGACAAGGACGGCTGATGCGATCGCTCTCCTGCGACAGTGCGATTTCGCGGGAGATATCCGGCTGTTAACTGCGAGCGACTTGCCGTTAGAAATCGACTTGCCATTTCCGGACAGAGTTGGCATTGATCGGCTGCTGGCGGCCGTTGCTTCAAACCAATTGCGAGAGTCTCACGTGCCGGCGGCAATTGTTGACCTGGGAACAGCGATCACCGTTGATCTCGTTTCCGCACAAGGCGTTTACCTGGGCGGCGCCATCGCACCGGGAGTGGGACTTGCCGCTGGAGCCTTGCATCAGGCGACTGACTTGCTGCCGGAGTTCGATCTGGCCGCCCTTGATGAGACCATTGATCCCATTGGTCGTGACACGGTTTCCGCGATGAAGTCAGGGTTGTTTCTGGGTGCAGTGGGAACCATTCGCGAGTTGGTGGCGCGGCAACTGGAAAGCCAAACAGTCAGTGACGTGCGAGGCTCAGGTGACGCCGCTGCTCGGATCTTTGTTTGTGGGGGATTTGGCGAGCGCGTAGCGCACTTGCTCTCTCCGCAGGCTGCCTACATACCACACTTGATACCGCAGGGGATTGCCGTGGCCATGCGAGGGCTGGCGCAATGAGTGGCCGCACGGAATTCTGCCTGCTCACTCCACCCGGCCGCGGCGCGGTCGCGGTCATTGGCGTGCACGGTCCACGCGCGGGAGAAATCGCCCGCTCGTTTTTTCGCCCAACCGTTGAACACACGAATGCGAAAGGGGAAATCCCTCTCCGAAGGATTCTCTATGGGCGTTGGAAAGACTCGCAAGGCGAGGAGCTGGTTATCTGCCGCGTAGGGGACGCGTGTGTTGAAATCAACTGTCACGGCGGCGTTGCTGCGCCGGCAGTGATCTGCCGGGACCTGCGGTCTGCCGGTTGCGTAGAGGTGACGCATGCGGAATGGATTGCCCGCGAGTCCGGAAACGACCTGATTGCTACGGAAGTCTGGCAGGCACTCGCGCTCGCGCAGACGGAAAAGTCCGCGGCTATTCTACTTGCCCAGAGGTCAGGAGTGTTGGCTCGGGAGATTGCCAGCATCGTGGGTTTGGTAAGCGGTGGTCAAACTCGCAATGCTCAAACACGGCTGGATGTGCTTAGGCGACGCGCGCAACTCGGCCAGCACCTCACTGAACCTTGGAAAATTGTCTTGGTGGGAGAGCCTAATGTCGGCAAAAGCAGCCTGATCAATTGTCTGCTCGGTTTTGAAAGAGCGATCGTGCACCCACAACCGGGGACGACCCGCGATGTCGTGACCTCGCAAGCGGCATTTCATGGTTGGCTTGTCGAGCTTTCCGATACCGCTGGACAACGTACATCCGACGATGCGTTGGAGTCGACAGGCATGCAGCGCGGCCGCGCTGCCATGCAGAATGCAGACCTGATCATACATGTCCGTGATGCGAGGGAGTACCTGCCGGCAGGTATTCCGACTGACGACATCCTGCATGTGTCGCCCGGACAAGAAGTTCTCTTGATTGCCAACAAGTGCGATCTTGCATCAAATGCCGTTCTTCCCACAGACGTGCTGCCCACCAGCGCCAAGAGCGGCGTAGGCATTTCTCAACTGATGAGCGTTTGCATTGAGCGACTGATCCCTGATCCGCCTGGCGCACACGATGCGGTTCCATTCACGCGGCGGCAGTTTGAGCTACTTGAGCAGGCGAAGCAGCAGCTTAAGGAGGATCGGGCAGATGCAGCCGTGCTAAGCTTGGCGCAAGTAGCGCATAAACGGCTTCCAGAATTGCCATCTGGCGCGGCAGGCTGGTAATAGAGTGCCAGGTTTCTTCATCGCTTGCGTGTTACGCGCCGGCGAGAATCCGCTTTGAGCGTGAAAGGCGGGGGCGGACCGGTGACGTCTCGGTGAGTTCCATCGCGATTGTGTCGCTGATCGAGATTCGAACCGTCAATGTGACCTGCATCCCGAATGGTACGATCGCCGGTGAGGCGATTGATCGCTTCTCTCAAAGATCGCTCCAAACGTAGGCGGTCGTCCTGATCAAAACGGAAGCTGTGTTCCATTCCCGGCCGGAGGAAATACAAAGAGACGCTTTCCGGTTCAACACCCAGAATGTTCCGCACAGCCTCTGCGTAGACGAACATTTGTAACTCATAGGATGCTGCGGAACGCGGGACCGTCGCGGCAGTCACGTTGTTGGTCTTGTAATCCAGCACGTGCCACGCGCCATCCGTATCTTGGTAGAGTAAATCGATCACTCCTCGCAGACACGGCACGGCTGAGCCAGCTTGCCCAGCGATTGCGCCTGGAACATGCAACAGGAAGTCGATTTCTCGCTCAAGAGTTTGGGTGGCAGCCAGCCGCTTGGCGAGCGGAGACTGGAGCAGATTGCCAATCATTTCCGTCGCATCACGTCGCAATTCTTCTGTCAGTGTTTCTTGCTTTGCTGCTAGCGATGTCGTCAAGGTGTCAATGGCCGCCGGATCGGAGAAATCGATTCGCTCGAGCACTTCATGGACAAACGTGCCCAAACTCAGCGCCGCATCCCGATCTGTTGTTGCTTTGGAAGCACTGTGCTCATCCACAATGCCAGCGTGTTCGCGTGAATCTTCGCGCAAGGTGCCGCTGAGCCGTGAAAATGAAAACTCACGCCGCGCTGACGTATCAGCCGGAACGGGTGCAATTGTATTTGCAGTTACTCCGCCAGCGTGTGGAATGCTCTGGCGAACGTCGGCGACAACTTTGTTGATGGAGACGCGGCGGGACCTGGATGAGGTTTCTGTGTCCTCTTCAGGAGCAAAAACATGAACTTGTGGAGCGCTCCAATCCTCCGGGAGCGAGCCACGGAATTGCCCACTGCGCAGGTCAAACCGTTCGGACAGCAAACGCGTCCAAGGACCATGCAACTTGTCAAAACCGCCCAGGCTGCTGGAAAGCACGAGGTGATCGGCGGCGCGAGTTGTCGCAACATAAAACAGCCGTGTTGTTTCGGCGCGTTCTTCCTGATCTTCCTCACCGCGAATCATAGCTAGCCCGGTGGCCGTTTTGTTTTCTTCATCTCGGTGTTGCCGCACCAGCGGTCCAAGTCTTGGATGGAACAGTGCCCTGGGCGAATACGTGACTTCGCGTCGGTCGATATCTGGAACGAAGACGATGGGAAATTCCAACCCCTTGGCTTGATGGATTGTCATCAACCGCACCACGCCGGCTGTCTCCGGATGGATAGCGGCCAAGGCCTCGCGCGGTTTACTGGCAACAAACTCCGCCAAACGTGAGATAAACTCGTCCAGCGCGAAACCGTCCGATGATTGAAACGACCTGGCCTGGTTGACCAGCTTGCGAATGTTGGCCAGCTTACGGTCTCCCAGGAACTCCACCAACAGTGTGGCGTCATATCCCGTGCGGCGGAGAACTTCATCTAACAGTGTGGAAATCGTTACGCGGTCTTTCATCGCCCGCAATTCGGTCAACGTCCTTGCGGCGAAGAACACTTGGCGGCGCTGCTGTTCATCAAGCTCTGGCGGCGGAGCGACATCACCAAAGATGGCCGCGCGAAATCCTTCCGGCTGCCGGAAAAGCCAATAGAACGTTTCGTCCGCAAGTGAAAAAATCGGACTACGGAGCGCGCCGATCGCCGCGACTTCATCATCTGGATGTGCCAATGTCCTTAAGACATTCAGAACATCGTAGATCTCCTGCTGTGCGTAAAACGCGTGTCCGCCCACGAGGTAGTATTTGATGCCGGCGGCGCGCAAGGCTTCTTCATAGAACTGCACGTCCGAAAGCGCGCGAAACAGGAGTGCGATGTCTTCCTCGCGCGCACGGCGTGCCTCCACAACACCGCGCTTTTCGGCAGATCGATCCACGACAATCCGTTCTTCTCCGTCCAGCATCTCGCGAATGCGCTGGGCGATTAATCGTGCTTCTGCTCGCCGAGCTTCATTTGCAGAGACGTCATCCTCTTGTTGGACTGCCCAAATGAATTCGGTATTCGGTCCTGGCGTGTGTTGTTGTCGATGCGGCTCCAGCGGCTCGTACTCGGGCGTAAATGGTTCGTGAAAAGTCGCGTTGACAAAGTCCAGCACGCCCGGTTGGCTGCGAAAGCTCGTCGTCAACGAGAGCCGTCCTGCTGGGGGTAACTCATCCAGCAGATCACGAAACACGCGCGGGTCTGCGCCACGGAAGCGATAAATGGATTGCTTGTAGTCCCCCACCACAAACACGCGACCGGCAAGGAAGTTGCCGTCGCAGAGTGTTTTGACCAACTCGATCTGCAACGGGTCCGTATCCTGCAATTCATCGACCAACAGCAGCTTGAGGCTCGCGGCCGTTCTCTTACGTAAAGACGCGTGTTTGGAGTCTCTCAGCAAATCGCGAGTCAGAATTAGCAGATCGTCAAAATCGAGCGACGCCAGTTCGCGCTTACGGCGCGTATATTCTTCGATGATCGGCGTCGTCACGCGCAGCAATCGCAGACCGTTCTCGGCCGCGTTTCGGGCCGCCTGCCGATCAAACTCCGCTCGCTTGCGTAGATCACTGGCTTTATCCCTTAACCTCTTCAGCGTATCGCGGACGCTCGCGTAGACATCAGGTGTGGTCCAAGCTTTTGCGCCTCCGCCTCCTTGAACACGGGCGGCTTGAATCAATTCATCCAATGCCGTGGTCAAGTCGTCCGACTGAGCGAGCGTCGGCAAGACCGCCAGCACGGTGGTGCGAAACTCTTCCATCTTCCGATTGGTTGAACGATGGCGAGAGAGGAGTTCGATGACCTCCCGGCTCAACTCGCTTTCCGTCAATTCTTGTAACTGCCGAGGAAGATATTCCGCTTGAAAGTACGCTTGCCAGCGATCGAGCAGATCATCCGCGGTCGCAGCTTGCCACGTGTCCAGATCAAGGTCCGCCCGCTTCTCCAAGAGAGCCCGGATCATGCCGGTCACGTCGCGCAACGCAAAAGAAATAATCAATTGGATGGCGTCTTCATTGCGATCTGCCAGTTGCCGACGGAGTTCGTCGTCGATCACCGTCGAGAGCAACGATTCCGCCTGAGCCTGATCGAGCGTGGCGAAATTGGGATCCAGGCCCGATTCCACGGCGTTTGCGCGAAGGAAGGAACCGCAAAAGGCATGGATCGTGCTGATTCGGGCGGATTCCAATTCGCGCGAGTGTTGCAACCATCGCTGGCGATCATCCGTGGTTTTCGCGCTATGTAAGTAGTCGTGAATTCGCTCGCGAATGCGGTCGCGCATCTCTCGGGCGGCGCGCTCTGTGAACGTGATGGCGGCCAGTTCTTGCAGGCTGCCCCCCTCTTCTAAGTGTGCGAGCAAGCGTTGCGTCAATACGAACGTCTTTCCGCAGCCAGCCCCGGACGAGAGTCCGATGGAGACATCGCGCGTGGTGATGGCTTGGTGTTGTTCGGAGGTCAGTTTCATTTGGCGGGAGGAGCCCACTCTTTTTGCAAGGAGCGAATGTGGCCGACGCGGCACACGGTGGCGAATTCGCAATACGATGTGCAGCCGTCATCAGCACTGGCGACGGGGAACTGCCCGCGTTGCATTGCTCGCACCATACCGAAGACCTGATCCAGCAGCAGTGGACGACGCTGCTCCCACTCGCTGCTGGGCATAAGTTGTCCGGTTTGTTTGTCGACTTCGCTGAATCGCCGCCAGTTGTTGGCGCCATCCACGGCCAGGAACCAAAACGCGCTCACCCAGGGGATGGCGTCCTGCCCCCGGAGCAGCAATTGCTGCGCAGCCAACGTGTAGAGTTCCAACTGCAATCGCCGCGAACGGAGGTCCTGGCGCTCACGGAAGCCAGGCGCTCGACGACCACTTTTGAAATCGATCACGCTGAAGATGTCCTGTTCACCATGCCGGCCGACATCAATGCGGTCGATGCGTCCGCGCAACCGCAACATTTCTCCGTTGTGGTCTAATGGAAACGGCTTAGTTGTGCTCAACGAGTCTCCGTCGGCGTCCGGCAAACCGAAGGCGACTTCAAAGTGAGCGGGACGTAGCGGCGCGGTAAGCCCTTTTCGCTGTGCGTCGTAGCTCTTGTGTTGTTCGCGATAATCTTCCAGCCAGGAAACCATCAGGCGGCGGTCAATCTCTCGCAAAGCTCCCCGGAGCCCATCGGCAGTTGGGTTCTCATCCAACACCTGCTGGATGTTCACTTCGGCCAGGCGATCATATTCCTCAGGTGAGATCTCCGCCGGAGAAGTTGGCCCACCGTGCTCTCGATTGATGCTCCGTTGCAAGCGGTAGAGCACATCGTGCACCAGGCGGCCGCGCGAGAGGTAATCAATTTCTAGCCGCAGATCAACAACCTCTTTCACTCGCAACACGCGATCCAGGAAAAAGTGATAGGGGCAGCGTGCGTAAGACTCTAAATCTGTGGCAGACCAGGTTCGCTGGTCGCCGAATTCTCGTCCGCAGTTCTCCAGCGCTTGCGGCCCTTTCAGCATTCCTTCCCAGGGGCCGAATGAGCGCTTTTGTCCGCGATTCGCGACGACTTCCAGTCCGGTCAGCAAGTTGTTCGCGCGACTTTTTTCCCCGTCGGCTGCCCAGGCAACAAGATGCTTGGGCTTGCGAGCCAGTGCAGAATCAACGGCAAGAAGCCGGAATTCATCTTCGCAGCACGGTGGGTCTTCCGGCACCGGACTCAAACTTTCCGGACGGGTCAGCTTGAGGTTGCCATCGCCGAATGCCCTTTGGATCTCCAAGACAAACGGACTGGGCAACAATGGTTCCGCCCACTCATCGAAGGCCGGAAAACTCAGCCAAAGGCCGCGCGTTGCCCGAGTGATAACTTCGTAGAACAGCAAGAGCTCTGCAGAGTAGTGTTGGTCTTTGTTGGCCAGCGGCAAGCCAGCTTCGCGCAGTTGGCGATTCTCAGCTTCATTCAACAGGGCGTCGCTGCGCTCGATTGCGGGGAACGCGCGTTCGGTCAAACCGGCGAAGAAGACATAAGCGGCGTCCAGCGACCGAACGCTTTTTGCCGAAAGCACACGAACTCGCCCGATCTCGTCATGGCTCTCGCTCAAACGCGTCATTCGGCCAAAGTCCGTCAACAACCGTCGAAAGCCTGCCAAGTCCATCTGGCGCTGGTTGTCGTTTCTTTCTGTGTCTCGACCGTCGGCAGATGACAATCCGCGATCCAAACTGGTGAACGAGTCCACCAACATCTGCCAGGCTTGCGCATCCCACCGATTGAGCTGACTTTCGGCGTCGTTTGCAAAGGCCGTTTCCAGCCCGAGCTGCTCGACAAGTCCCGCGATGGCCTGCATCCACTCAGCAGCGCTGGCGGACTTGGGTAGTTTGCTGGTTACAGCGTCAAGTGCTTGCAGGACTTCGACCGCTTTTCGGCAGCTTGCAACGTCGTTGGAGCCGAGCTCGTCCCAGCCTGTCCGTTCGGCGGGCGGTTGTTTTGTCGGTGTCTTTACCGTTGTTTCCAGGCCACTTGAGTCCGCCAATCCACCAGTCCGCCGGGCGTCCCGCCGTTCCAGCCAGCCCAAATAACCGGTGGCCGACTTGAGCAGTTCCCGTCGGCCAAAGGGAACCTGCAACGCACGGACCAACTTGAGTGCGGCAATCGGATCGTTGGCCTCCATTCCCGCCGGGCAGAAATAGTTGCTGGTTAGAATGGCCAGCAATCGGCGATGCGGCCAATCCTCGGCCACCAGCGCGAGCATGTGCAACAACGCGCGGAAGAAGCCAGACTCCGCGACGCGAGGACCAGATTCCATCGCATGGGGAATGCCATAGCGATCGAATGTCTCGCGGATCAAGACCGCATGTTCGTCGACAGACCTGAATGTGACGAGAATATCCTGTGGTTTGACAGGTGTCCCCACGAAATGTGAGTCGCCACGTGTCAGGAGTTGCTTGATCGTGCGGGCGACTTCCTCGATCTCGGCAACTTCTCCTGCGGCCTCCAACAACTGAATGCGTGCGGCGGGCGCCTGGAGTGATTGCTCGGGCGGCCCGAACAGGTTGGATTCGAGATGGTCCATTCCTCGCCAGTTTTTTGTCGTGCGACGTGAGATGACCTCAACACGCAGCGCCTCGCCAAAGTCTTGCGAAAGTTTCGCCAGCGTTGTTGAGGGCTTGGCGAACAAGTCACCGCGTGCGGAGTTTTCCTCGCCCGTCAGCGTGATAATCAAACGGGGAGAACCGTCATCGATCCCCGGGGCGGTCTTTTTCACGGCGAGATCGCGCAGGATCTCATGCTGTGTGGACGTGAAGTCTGTGAAGCCATCAGCGACGATCAGCTGCAACCGATCAAATGGCGCTCGTTTGTTATCGCGAATGAGCGTTCGCGCGGTCCAGAATTGTCCTTGCGCATCGTAGAGCCCGCAGGCGTTGAGTTCTTGCTGATATCGCTCATAGAGCTTGTGGATTTCCAGGTCTTTCTCGCGGATTTTGCGAGCGCGGCAGGCGGCGATGAGTTGCTCCGGCCAGATTTCCAGTCGCTTGATTTCACTGATGAAACTGGAGAGCATTTCCACAAAGCCGGATGTCTGCGAAATTTCGCCAAAGATCGGCAGCTCGCCGTGGGCATGCAGTTGATCGATAATCCGCCGCAGCAGGACACGTTTGGCGAAGAGCGAGATCGGCCGGATCTCTTCCGCCGCTTGGGTGACGATCGATGCAACGAATCGTTCGAACGTCATCACGTTTGGGCGAAAGAAACCGCCGCTTTCACCATCCAATAGTCTCAGCCGAACTGCTTGGGCGCTGCGGGATGTGGGAGAGAGCCATAGGCATGCACCCAGAGGCAATTCCCTCAAGGCACGGCGGTATTCGGCCAAGGCACGGTGCGTTTTGCCGCTGCGCGCCGGACCGAGGATCACCGCTTGTGCGGTCGCGCCCTGGCTTCCGTGAAAGAGAGTCACTGGCATCGCCCAAATTCGAGATGACGGGCAGCCACTAATGCCCCCGCCGTGAGGATCCGTCCATTTTACCACTCCATTTTCGTCAGAGCGGGCGTTGATACAATAGTTTTCGCGATTTGCTATCTACCGCAGCCGAAACGAACAGGCGATATCCAAAATGAGTGATCGGCAGGAGGAGCTTCCGTTGGAGACAAGCTGTGGCGAAGTTTCGCAAAGACAGACCCGTAGCGAAGATTTCCTGTTGCTGGATTGCCGCGAGGCGGACGAACGGGAACTCGTCCACATCGACGGTTCAGGCTTCATTCCGATGAGTGAACTTCAGCAGCGGGTTGATGAACTTGCCGAGCACAAGGATCGGCAGATCGTCATCTATTGCCACCACGGAGGAAGGAGTCTCCAGGTGACTCGCTGGTTGCGGCAGCAAGGATACCACGCCCAAAGCATGGCCGGCGGAATTGACGCCTGGGCGGAAGAGATCGATACGAGCCTACAGAAGTATTAGCGCGCTCTTCCCGTTGATGCGAGCTTTCCGCTGGCTGTCGTTTTTGTGCTTGAGTGTTTCATCCAGCGGTTTCCGCGAACCCGCTTGCCGAAAGGACTGCCATTCCCTTCTGTTCTCTTCTTTTGTGACTAGTGCAGTAGAGAGAATCCGGTCGGCAGAACCCGAGTGTTTGGTCCCGATTTTGACGCCGGCAGCTGGGAATCGTCTCTCGGCATCTTGAAATTCGCCCGCAAATCGTTTTGATATACTTCCTGGTGGCATCGAATGGCCCGGTGCTCGCTGAAAGAAACCGCTGACCATGCCCAGGTGGCGGAATTGGCAGACGCGCTAGATTCAGGTTCTAGTGTCCGTTAAGGACGTGGAGGTTCAAATCCTCTCCTGGGCACTCTCACCCGCGGCCATCTTGGTCGCGGGTTTTTTCTGTCCACCCGTGCTGCTCGCTCGGTCTCGCAGGCATTCCTCTCGCCGTGACCAGTTGACCTTCTGGTCGCCTTGAGCACTGCCGTGTTCGCGCACTTTCACTCCTCCTTCCCAAATTGCTCCATGCGTACTCCTTTGGTTGCCGGCAATTGGAAGATGAATCTCCAACGCACCGCGGCTCAGGATCTGGCGGCGGGCTTGGCGGAGCAATCCGGGAGTTTCCACGGCGTGGAGATCGCCGTGTTTCCGCCGTTTGTCTATCTGGATGTCGTCCATACGGCACTGAGCGGCTCCTCAGTTCGATTGGGCGCTCAAAACGTCTACTGGGAGTCTCCGGGAGCGTTTACCGGAGAAATTGCTCCAGAAATGCTCGTGGATGTCGGCTGTCGCTATGTGATTTTGGGACACAGTGAACGCCGCCACATCCTTGGCGAGACCGACGCGGACGTCTTCGCCAAGGCGAAGGCTGCACTGACGGCAGGCTTGGCTCCCGTCATTTGTCTGGGAGAAACGCTCGAGCAGCGAGAATCTGGCCAAACACAGAGCGTGATTGAAACCCAGTTTGATGGGTCAATTGCCGAGCTTTCCGCCGACCAATTCCACCAGGTGACCGTCGCCTACGAGCCCGTCTGGGCGATTGGAACGGGCAAAAATGCGAGTCCGGATCAGGCTGAAGAGGTGCATGCCGACCTTCGCAAGCTGATCGCCAACCGCTACAATGCGGAGCTTGCCGAAAGCACACGCATCCTCTACGGGGGGAGTGTGAAGCCGGGCAATGCTGGGGATTTGCTAGGTCAGGCGAATGTTGACGGAGCCCTTGTTGGCGGCGCAAGCCTGAAGCTGGCAGATTTTGTCGCGATCATTCAGGCTGCGGACAGTGACTGATTGACTCGGTTCATTGAATCGCTGCTATTTGCCAGCGTTCTTGGGTGGGTTCGACCGACATTACCTGGGGCCCTGCTGCATTAGCACGAGAGACAGACGAGACGAAAATGACGATCTTTCTCATGATCTTGATGGGCCTGATGGCATTCATTCTCATCGTGCTGGTGCTGATTCAGCGCGGTCGTGGCGGAGGCTTGGCCGGAGCCTTGGGCGGAGCCGGCGGCCAAAGCGCCTTTGGCACCAAAGCCGGTGACATGTTCACACGGATCACGATTGTCACCGCGGCCATCTGGATTTTGCTTTGCATTGGGACAACAAAGTGGGTCAGTAGTGACAGTCCTCTAGCAGCTGGAGCGACTGAGACGAACGAATCAACTGACGACGGAACGGGCGTTAGCGCCGGTGCCGGAGACGCTGGAGACACCGGCGATCAGAACTCGGGCGATGGCGGCCAGTAGGAAGCGACATCAGTCCGCATTGCTGCGATGAGCCATCGACCAGCTTTCGTGAACCGTTGAGAGAACCGGTGGTTGATGTTCGGGTTGGTGGTCTCGTTTGGCAGGCCGTGATTTCGCGCACGATTCCATTTCTGCGAGACCAGGAGCCATCGCGT
Source organism: Pirellulales bacterium (assembly GCA_028066245.1). GTDB lineage: Bacteria > Planctomycetota > Planctomycetia > Pirellulales > S012-138 > CALJLD01. Next base: position 29,052 of record JALCBR010000022.1, read on the forward strand.
GTTGCTCAGTATGACTGGCTTTGGCGCCGCCCATCGCCATGAGAACGGCATCGACACCGAAGTCGAAGCTCGCACGATCAACAATCGCTATTTCAAACTCAACCTGCGAATCTCCGAAGGGCTCAACGCCCTGGAACCACAAATTGAAGCTGTTGTTCGTGAAGAACTCAAACGGGGGACCGTCCAACTCAATATCCGTGTCTCCCGCCAGACATCGCAAGCTTTCCAGATTGACGCCGGGGCGTTAGAAGGCTATCGCAATCAGTTGGACCTGCTGGCGCAGGAATGGGGTCTCGAACAGGCGTTCCGTCTTGATGCTCTGTTGTCGCTCCCCGGTGTCGTGACCGAATCTGCCGGGGTGGGGGATCCGAAGGAAATCTGGCCGCAGGTTGAAGCGACGTTGCGAGATGCGCTGGGCGAGGTTCAGGAAATGCGGAAACAGGAAGGCGAGGCAATGGCCCGCGATCTCGCCACGAACATTGCCGACATTCGCAAGCACCTTGCTGAGATTGAGTCGAGAGCTCCTCAAGTCGTCGAAGATTACAAGCAGAAAATCACCGAGCGCATCAACCGGCATCTTTCTGATGTGGACGCTAAACTCACGGAATCTGATTTAGCCCGTGAAATTGCCATATTCAGCGATCGGTCAGATATCGGGGAGGAAATCGTCCGTTTGCAAAGCCACTTGGACCAGTTTGGGACTGCGACGGACTTAGAGGAAGCTGCCGGGCGAAAGCTCGATTTCATTACGCAAGAGATGTTTCGCGAGACCAACACGATTGGTTCGAAAGCCAATGATGCGGCTATCGCCATGAGCGTCGTCGAAATCAAAGGGGCCATCGAGCGAATTCGCGAAATGGTGCAAAACATCGAGTAAGCTAACTTTGAGTGGTCGTTCTCGTTGAGTTCTTCGACCGTCCAGCCCGTCGCCACGCAGGTCCTGCCGATGACCCCGCCCGGCAAGCTGATCGTCGTTTCCGGTCCCTCGGGGTCTGGAAAATCAACGCTGCTTGACCGGCTGTTCGCGGCGCCGCCGGGAAATCTGCGGCGGTCAGTCTCGGCGACCACCCGATCCCCCAGGCAGGGAGAAGAAGATGGCCGTGATTATCACTTTCTCAGCCTGGAAGAATTTGAACGCAGGCGAGCCACCGGTGAGTTCCTGGAAGACGTGGAAGTCTATCCGGGACGCTGGTATGGGACGCTGAAGTCCGAAGTTGAGCCTAGTCTTAGGGCTGGCGAATCGGTAATCTTGGAGATTGACGTTCGCGGCGCGGACCGGGCTCGCCAGGCCTACCCGGATTCCGTCAGCATCTTCGTCCAGACGCGGACGCTGGAAGAGTTGGAAGCCCGGTTGTGCAACCGCCAGACAGAGAGTGCCGCGGACATCGCCCGCAGGCTGGAAACGGCCCGGCAAGAAATCACCTACGCGGACCAATATAATTACCGCGTCATCAATGATGATCCAGACCAGGCGATGGCCGACCTGCGAAACATCATCGACCAAATTCTTGGGAACCCTCAATGATTGAAGCTCTGAAAGAAGAAGGCATCGTCCGAAAAGTGGGTGGTCGATTCAAACTTTCGACCTTGATTCAAAAGCGGCTCGTGGCCATCAACGCCGGTGCCCGCCCCCTGGTCGAGACAGAATCGGAAGACAAGATGGAGATTGTGGTTCAGGAGATCTTGCAGGATAAGATCTATCTTGACCAAGAATCCAACGTGCGAACCGTCGACGAGGAAACGCCCTTGACTGGAGGTATGCCGGAGCCGGATCTGGACGTGATCTAGACCGTTCTTTGCCGCATTCCGTTGTGAGAGTTGAGACGGATGCACGGCAACGTGCGATTTGAGCTTCGCACACAGGGCGCCCATTTGCATTGCCCGTTTTGGGACGAGTCAGCGCCGTGCCGAACCACGAAATCATTCTTGGTGTCACCGGGGGCATCGCTGCCTATAAATCGGCCGCGCTGTGCAGTTTGGCCGTTCAGTCTGGTTGCGACGTCACCGTGGTGATGACCGATGCAGCAACGCGGTTTGTTGGCCCTGCCACGTTTGCAGCTTTGACCGGCCGCGCGGTTCGGCGGCATGTGTTTGACACGGATGGTCCCGGTGCGTCTCATCCACTTGGCGCGCACATTGAACTCGCCCGCGAAGCAAGCTTGTTGTGTGTTGCGCCCGCTTCCGCAAGTTTTCTGGCCAAGGCGGCTCACGGCCTCGCCGATGATTTGCTCTCAACGCTGTACCTCTCGTTCACCGGCAAGGTGCTGATAGCGCCGGCGATGAATACGGAAATGTGGAACAAGCCGGTTGTCCAACGCAATGTCGCCCAGTTGCAAGCGGACGGAGCGGACATCATCGGACCTGATTCCGGCTGGTTAAGCTGTCGCGACACCGGCGCCGGTCGCATGAGTTCTCCGGAGGCCATCTGGGAACGCATTCAGGCAACGCTGGCATCATGAAAGCCACTGTGGTGGTGCCATGGGAAGCCATCAATGACCTATCATCCCAAGATCATTGTTCGACAAGTGACAACCGAGCTTGTATGAACAGACGCCAACAAAGCCAAGGACCATCAATCGAGGCATGCCATGAACGATCCCGAGAAGAAGATTGTGGTTGATGAAGACTGGAAATCGCAAGTTGAGGCCGAGCGCGATGCACAGCGCGAAGAAAAAGCCAAGCAGCCCGATGCCGATTCAAATGCAGGCCGTGAGTTGCCACCGCCCAGTTTTCAACTCCACATCAGCAACTTGGCCACGCAGGCGTTGATGTTCTTGGGACAGTTTCCCAACCCTATTACAGAGAAGCAGGAAATCCGACTGAACGACGCCAAGCACGTCATCGACACACTCGTCGTCCTCGACGAGAAGACTAAGGGCAACCTCGATGATCAGGAGGCCCAGATGATGGAAGGCGTCCTGCACGAGTTGCGGATGGCTTTTGTCAGCGTGCAACAGTATGTCGCCAACGGGGGCGCGGCGCAGGAGGCCGGGAAGGAACCCGCAGCCGATGAAAAGTCCGGCAGTAGTATCGAGATTCCTGAATAGGGAGAGCTGGATTTCGCCCAGGTGAATGCGTCGCAATGACTTCGCAATACGCCGAGATGGTGCCGGTCGCCGCTAGGAATCCGTATTTTCGTGAATTGGGCAACGGATGTTTGACGCGGCAATGCGCGTAATGGACATTAGTTGGCATCTGCCTTCGATGTCTTCTCGTTTGTTTCGTTCTCGCTGAGGTTGTCCCATGGGGAAAATTCGCTCCCGCGCGCCGCTGACATTGAGCTTGATCATTGTGGGGATGTTTTCCGCAGCCAGCCACGCCGGCGACAATTGGCCGCACTGGCGCGGTCCGCAAAATAATGGCCTCAGTGGCGAAACTGGGTTGCCGGCGGAATTTGGCCCGGAACGCAACGTCGCCTGGAAAGTGACGCTCCCGGGTTGGGCGGGCTCGACGCCTGTCGCCTGGGATGACAGATTGTTTCTCACTTCCGCCGCCGCAGATAAGGACGAGTTGTTGTTGCTTTGTTTCAACACCAAGGGCGAACGGCTTTGGAGTGCCAGTCTTGGTCGCGGAAACAAAGTGACAGGCCCTTCGAAAGAGGAAGGCAACTCCGCTTCGCCCTCTCCCAGCACGGACGGGACCCATGTTTGGGCGATGGCCGGAAACGGAACCTTGGCTTGTTTCGATTTTGACGGCAATGAAGTCTGGCGACATGATCTCCAGGACAAGTACGGCAAGTTCAACATCGGCTGGGGGATGACCTCTTCGCCGGTCCTGGATGGTGACAAGCTCTATATTCAGTTGATGCATGGTCCCATGCGCGGCGACGGCAAGACCGCGGTCGTGGCGGCTTTGAATAAGCAGACCGGTGAGGAGCTGTGGCGGATTGACCGTGAAAGCGAAGCCACGTTTGAGAACAAGCACTCCTACACTTCACCAGTCGTGTATCGCGATGGCGAACACGAATGCCTGTTGACGCATGGAGCGGATTACCTCGTTGCCCATAGTTTGGAAGACGGTCGAGAGCTGTGGCGGTTGGGCGGGTTGAACGCCGGTGCGCGATATCACCCCACGCTGCGGTTTGTCGCTTCTCCAACCGTTGCGGAAGGGTTGATTGTCGTCCCCACCGCCAAAGGTGGGCCAATGGTCACCGTCAAACCGGGCGGGCAAGGAAACATCACAAACACGGACTTCGTCGTCTGGAAGAATGAACAAGGTACGCCTGACGTCTCTTGCCCTTTGGTCCATGATGGATTGGTCTATCTGGCAGGCGAACAGGGGATTCTCACGTGCTTGGATGCCAAGACCGGCGAGGAATACTACAAGCAGCGGTTGCACGGCGCGCGGTATCGGGCATCTCCCGTTTACGCCGATGGCAAGATCTACATCGTCGCGCGAGACGGCGTGATCACGGTTGTCAAGCCAGGCAAGTCCTTTGAAATGCTGGCAGAGAACGCCATGGGCGAAGAAATCTCGGCTTCGCCAGTGATATTCGGCGGCCGGATCTATCTACGATCCTTCGATTCACTGTTCTCGATTGAAGCGTCGAAATAGCGCAACGGTCGGCGACTTCTTCGCGAGAAGATGCCACGCAAGCGCTTCTCGCTGCGCTGATCACCCGGCTGTGGGTCTGTTTGTTTTTCGCCGACCAGCTACCTCGCCCGTGACCGATGGGAACTCATAGCGTGAGATTCCCAATGGCTGCACCTCCTTCAAGAGAGAATATGGCATACCCCGATTGGTTCCGTATAATCGCCCTGCAAGTGAACGGGGCGACTGGCGGAAGCCAACGAGAGCAACTGAATACCACAAGTCATCGCGCAGTTCCGCTGCGCTCCACGCAAACCCACGGTCAAATTCCATGCGCAGCCCTTTCGGTCGAGTTTTTGGTCTGGCGATGCACTGGCAGATCTTGATTGCCATGGTTGTGGGCGCCGGACTGGGCGTGCTGCTGGGAAACTTGGCCGGCGAGTTTGAAACCGATGGCGAATTGGACTATGGCCACGGAAAGCTCCAGGTCTACGGAATGTCCGCTGGCGTGGAGGTGCGGGGCGGGAAAGTGTGGATCAGAGACGCTCGCGATGAGGTCATGGTTCAAGTTTCGGAAAATGACTCGCTGCCGACCGGGGATAATCCAGAACCAACACGGACGGTTCGCCGTGTCTTCGTGGGACAGCTCGATCTGGGCGACGCAAATCCTCAGACTCCAGGTGAGTTGGACAAACTGGAACAGGAAGCCATGCAAGGCATGGACTGGCCAGCCCTTCCTGCCCGAGTTGCCGCAGGAGACGTCACTCACGTCAACATGGAGTCCGTGGACACACTCAAATCAGCGGATCCCGCAGCTTATGCGCTCTTTAAGCGAAAGGGACGGTCTTGGGCTCGATTTGTCGCTGATACCGCGCGAATGCTGGGGAACCTGTTTCTGCGGATGTTGAAGATGGTTTCCGTCCCGTTGGTGATTGTTTCGCTGCTGTCCGGCGTGATGGGCTTGGGGGCGCCGGAACGGTTCGGTCGGATGTTCGGTCGCACAGCCCTTTATTACCTGGCCACAAGCACATTGGCGATCATCGTGGGCCTGACGGTGGTCAACGTGCTGCGTCCCGGGAAGGGCGGCAACAACGCGCTGGCCAAGGTTGTGGCAAGCGCAGAGTCCGCCGACGGCGAAGAGAAAGGGAAATCCGTCAGCGCACTGTTGTTTGAACAGATCGAAAACATGATCCCGGTCAACCCGGTCACTGCTGCTGCCGAAGGCAATTTTCTATCGCTGATCAGTTTTACGTTGGCCTTTGGCATTGCGGCACTCTTGGCTGGCGGCAAGGTTGCGGAGACCACGCGCAGTTTTGCCGAAGCCGGATTTGGCGCGATGATGAAGCTGACTTTAGGGGTGATCCGCCTGGCGCCCATTGGTGTCTTTGGGTTGATGCTCTATGCCACGGCGTCGCAAGGGTTAGGGGTTTTTGCGAGCTTGGCTTGGTATATGGTGGCGGTCACTGCGGCGCTATTGATCCATGCCACGGTGATCTTGCCGTTGATTGTGAGATTTGTGGCCAAACGCAGCCCGTTGGAGTTTGGCAGGGCCATGAGTCCGGCGTTGCTGATGGCGTTTAGCTCATCATCATCCAACGGAACGCTTCCGGTGACTTTGGCAAGTGTGGAAGAACGCGCCGGCGTGAAGAACCGTGTCAGTTCGTTCGTGTTGCCCTTGGGCGCGACGATCAACATGGACGGAACGGCACTGTATGAAGTTATCGCAGTGATCTTTATCGCCAACGTCAGCGGCGTGGAATTATCCCTCGCTCAACAAGTGGTGATCGCTTATACCGCGTTGCTGGTGAGCATCGGTGCGGCGGGAATTCCGCAAGCCGGCCTGGTGATGATGATTATCATCTTGCAAGCAGTGGGCCTTCCCACTGAAGCTCAAGGCTTAATCATCGCCGTGGACCGAGTGTTGGACATGGGCCGCACCGTGGTCAATGTTTGGAGCGATTCCTGCGGGTGTGCCGTGATTAACCGCTTTGACCAGGATGAAGTGACTCCGGCCGCCTCACCCGCCTGACATTGTGCTCCAAGGGTGGAACTGGCGGGAGACTTTGCTCGCCATCCACATCTGAACGGACAATGACAGAGAATTGTCAGCGGCCGTTGCCGTTGCTCTTGGGCACTTCCGCTTCCAGCCGATCAAGTTCACGTCCCAGCTTGGAAAGATCCTCGAGCGCAAGTTGCTTGGCGCCAAATCGGACTTGATAAAACGCGTCAACGACGAAACGGGGAATGCCGGCCAACGGGCGCGTGGCGCCTTCGGTTGACAGATGACCTCCGATCGCCATGGCGAACTCGCGTTGCGTTTGAGCGGCATCCCTGAAGATGCGGCGTTCCGCCAGAATGTTTTCAAACCGGCGGTAGAATTCCACTTGGGCTTTGGCGGCCTTTCGTTTTTGGCCTGTTTCTGATGTATCGCCTCGCAACCAGCGGGAAACACCGATGGAGAGCCGTATCAGCCCGTAAATGAAAACGGGCAGTATCATCAACGAGATGATCATGCGAATGTTGAGGAAGCCGGTCAGCGTTCCCTCACCGATGAAGAACTGTTTGATTTGGTCGATGGTTTCCCGCCAGCGGTGAGCGCTGAACAGCTCATTGTAAATCGCCTCTGATTGGCTATCGCTCGTCATCCCCAGCACGTAAGAGCTCCACACGTGTTGGATGTAGTCCGTGAATTCGTTCAGACTGCTCCAGAGTGTCATTTCAACGTCAGCGGCGGCCGGCGTGGGGTCCAAAATCAACCACTGAGTGCCATACGGAGCATTCGGGTTGTTAAGCTTCACCTCGACCCACACATGGGCGTGCAATTGGCGGACCTGATAAAATTCGCCGAGACTGTTCCAATCACCGCCCTTATAACCGTTGACCATGCGGGCGGGGATTCCCTGGCTGCGCAGCATCAGCGTCAAGGTGCTGGCAAAGTACTCGCAATGGCCAACGGGATTGTTGACCAAGAAATCCTCAATGGGATCCATCGTTGGATCTCGGGCGGGCGCTTGAAGCGTGTAGCCGAACTGCCCGCTGTCACGGAGGTAGCTTTCCAAGGCTTTGGCGCGCTTGATTGTATCCGTTTGATCCTCTTGGGGCATCGCCGCGATCACGGCATCCGCAGCTTGCTTGACGCGCGTGAGCTCCGGTGGGAAGTTCCTCAACTCTCTTTCCCGAGGAACGTCTTGCTCAAGCACGTCAACGATGTCTAGCAGGCGGCCATCTTTGATGCCGGAGGTTACGGTTGTGTACTTGAGTTGCCGCGAGCGGTCCCCATCGCGAATCATGGCCCGACGGCCATTGTCCCATTTGACGTTGTTGGCGAATTCAAAGTTCGACGCGTAATAGACAGGGTAGACACCAAACAAGTAATTGTGGTTGTCAGGTTGGATTTCGATTGTCTGCATGACGTCATTGACGCTGCGGATGGGCTTCGTCGGCAGATTTCTGGTAAGCCCGTTGTCTTCGCCGCTGAGAGTCCAAACTCCTAACTTGTATGTGTAGGACGAATAAGACACACCGCGCAGCAAGGGTGCTTGACCGTCTCTAAGCTGAATCGGGGCGCCGCTACGGGGATCCGTGAAGCTCACCCGCATGACTTCTTCTGTGCTTTCTAGGCTTATCCCCAATTCGCCGAGCGTAACTTCTGTGCTGAAGCCAACGGAGTTCAATCCGCCAATGTCCGCAGCGACGAACCCGCCCTTGGCGTTGTGCCGTGGTAAGCCTGCGAACAGGATGGGGACAAACAAGATGGTGAGGAGACACAGCCGGACCCAATGCCATTGATAGCCGCCGTACTCCTTACGCTCGGACTTACGAGAAAGCCGGGGCGCAAAGCTGGCAGGTTGTCCAGCCATAGTCCAGCGCAGTCCACGGGCGCGCGGGGTCAACAACTTTTCCGCTGAGAGACCCTCGCTTGGTGTCTTTGTGTTTGCTGTCCCCTGCGTCTTGATGTTTCGTCGGCGTGAAGCAACCGCGTCATAGCACTCACGACGATACGTCAGCAAGATGATCATCCGTGTTGCCAAAAGCATGTATCCCAACAGCAGGATGGCGAGCCAATAATCATTGATCAACACGGAGGCGACGCACACTTGCAGCAGAGACAACAACAGCATCATCCAATATGCATGGGGATTCCGTTCACGGAAGAACAGCACAAACTGCGCATAGACCAGCAGGTTGGCCATGGCAATCAGGCGAAGTTCTGTCCGCTCGATATCGAAACTCCAGATCGCCACGACCAGCGCAGCCATCGCGGCCAGGTTTCCCCAGAAGGTACCGAGGTGTTTTCCGTAAACCTCCTTAAGGATCACTCCCGTCCCGCAGAAAATAGCGGCTGGGATTGCCAGCAACGGGCTTCGCTCTCCAATCGCCAAAATGACAATCGCGAAGACGCAGGTCGCAAACGCCGTTAGGTGCAATGATCGGCTGACCTTCATCGCTGGACCTCCTCAACTTGCTTCGGCGTCATTTGCCGTGTTGCAAATGTGACAAATGCAGAATCGGGAACCAACGCTGATGCGGAGATCTCGCCTGCGTGTTCTTCCATGTCCGGTAACTCAAATAGTTGAGCCAAGTCTGATCGGCTGCAATCCACATAGTTGACCCGGCCACGCCAGTCATGCCGATTCGCAGCGTTAGCGATGTTTGAAAACCGGTCTGAGTCCTTCAAGTCATTGGCCCTCGTGCTGACGACCACAATTTCTCCTTGCATTGTCCCTGCTTGACCTAATGCCTGTCTCATGAGCATTGGGAGATGATCCTCGCGGGAACAGCGGGCCAGCGCCAGGTCGGTCATTGCTTCGCGCAACAATGCCTGCGAAGCAAAGCCGCGCAAGAGCTTTGGTTCGTGACGGTGCGTTGACACAACAAGATGGCCGAGCCCGCGTTTGGCCTGATTGCCGATGACGGTGGCGGCAAAACTGACTGCGATCTCAACGCGCTCCAGATCTCGCAGTGAAGGCTCCGCTGGAATCCACAAGTCCAGCACAACAGTCACGTCAAGGTTCCGCTGCTGCTCAAACTGCCTGACGATTGGCTCACCTCGCCGCGCCGTGGTCTTCCAGTGGATCCAGTTTTTACTGTCGCCCGAGCGATACTCGCGCAGTCCGTAAAACTCTGCTTCCATGCTCCCCTGGCGCTGGGAGATGCTGACGCCGCCGTGGTAGGAACGTTGCATTCTCTCTTGCCACTGGCGGGTCAACGCGCCGGGCCGAGGATGCGCGATCAACGTTTGCGGAGCTTTGACGCGGTAGCTTCGTTTGAACAGACCCAACGGAAACCGCGTGGAGATAATCAGCGGTCCCAGACGGTATTCCCCCCGCTGCATAAGACGGCCCTCGTACGATTCGCGCACCGTCTCACCAGGGCGAATTCGAGCAAAGACAGTGGAGACCTCAATCGGTTTTGCAGCGAGCAAACGTTGGCTCTCGTCCGGATTGACCAATCGCAAGTGGTCTGTGGCGACGACCACCCAGCTTGTGCGTCTCTTGCGTTGATTTGTCGCTTCAACGTCAATCACAATCCGGTCACCGGCGGTGCACCACTCTGGCCCTCGCCTGCGAAACCGGAGGTCCCGCAGCGATGCTCGGACGAAATACAGATTCCACAACATCGGAATCGTCAAACCGGAGAAGATCAACAGCAGCATGTTGATTTGCCGGACCAGCGCTGCGATCAGCAGGAACGCCATGATGACGAGTTGATAGGCGCCTTCTTTGCACAACCGCGTGCGTCTGCGCGTCGCCTGCTGTCGTCGGCGTTTGCGTTGATCGGCCATGAATTGCCTTCCGGACTCGCGGAGAAAGTTGGGCCGCGGCTGCGGGCCTATGCGGGAACGGGAATCTCGTCAACAATTCGCTGAATCACGGATTCGGCCGTGTCTCGCTGGCCGTCATGCAAGAAGGCTTTCGTGATCACTCGGTGTGCCAACGTGGGCGTTGACAAGTTCTTGACGTCATCGGGAACAACGTAGTCTCGCCCTTCCACGAGCGCCAGTGCTTGCGCCGCCCGGTACAGGCACAAAGTTCCTCTGGTGCTCAGGCCAATGTGCAACTCGTCAGAACTCCGCGTTGCATCGGCGATGTCCAGCAGATAATCGTAAATGGCATCATCCACGCGAACGTCTCGCACGGCCTGTTGTAAAGCAAGAACGTCGTCACACGTCAGTGAAGGCTTCAAGTGTTCCACAGGTTCGCCTTCCCGATGAGAAACGAGCACTTGCCGTTCATCCTCTCGGCGTGGATAGCCAATCTTGGTCCGCAACAAAAACCGGTCCAACTGACTTTCCGGGAGTGGATAAGTGCCTTCAAACTCAAACGGGTTTTGCGTGGCGATCACGATGAACGGATCAGGCAGCGTGTGTGTGTGTCCGTCGACGGAGACCTGCCGGTCACTCATGGCCTCCAACAGCGCGCTTTGCGTGCGGGGGGTTGTACGGTTGATTTCATCGGCCAGCACAATATTCGCGAAGATCGGACCGTTGTTAAAAGTGAACTCCTGCGATTGGCTGTTGAAAATGCTTGTGCCAACGATATCGCTGGGAAGCAGGTCTGGTGTGAACTGGATCCGCGCGAACTTACCGTTGACCGAATGAGCAAGGGCTTTCCCAATCAGTGTCTTTCCGACACCAGGAACGTCCTCCAGTAAGATGTGTTCGCCTGCCAGCAAAGCAACGACGCACAATCGAACAACTTCAGGTTTGCCCAAAACCACGTGCGTCATGTTGGACTCAAGTTCCGCGACGAGATTTTGAACATGAGTAGACATTCGCAGAGACTCCGGGGTGATGCTCAAAGAGCCTTGAAGGCACGAACGCTGTCAAGCGTGTCCGCAACGGGGCCTTCATGCCAGGCGGTGTGGTTAATCTCGATCAAAGATTGCAGAATTGAACGCTCGACGGTGGTGAATTCCAGATCTCGATATCGAGTTGCTAACGACTGATGATCACAGGATCAAAGATGACGTGAATGGCCGGAAATGGAACCTATTCCAAGGAAGTGACGGCAAACGTCACAAGGACATTCTAAGCTCACTGCGACTGACGGAGGCCATCAATAATTCTCATCTGGTTTCTCTCGGTTTGCGGTGAGTTGCGCTACGTTGACGTTCTCAGGTTTGATGAATGCAGTGATCTGACACAGCTGTGATCCGATACAAACGAACAATGCGGCGCTGACCAAGCGTAGACATCGTACTCGCGCGCAAGACAGCCAGTCCAGTGACGTCAACGGAATTGCATGCGCTCGCCAACTATCTCTCTGCCATCGCACAATGCTGGCAGACCAATCTCGACCCTGACAATGAGCGCAGGGGACGACACAGACGTGAAGAAGATGATTTTGCAAGTCGATGTGTTCAAATATGCCTGCCCTGATGGCAAAACCCGTTAGGCTTCTCTCAGGCACTTCAGCCGCTGCTGATTGCGACCCGCACCAGGACGGGTTTCGGCATGTGAGGCTGGCAGCCGCGGAAACGCCAATGGCACTTTGATGATGGCGCTTCCAACGGATCGCTAGCCTTATTCGTCAAGATACGCCGCTCGTCGTCGAATTGTTCTACACGGAGCGGGCCAAAACCTTCTGGTCGGTTCCTTACTACCGATTTGATCGTGAACTAACGCAGCCGTTGCGAGCTAGGGCCGCAGAGTGTTGGCTAATCAACAACTGCGTGAATCCCGTGCATGAGGCTCAAATCGTGCTGCGATTGCGGGCTGGGCGAAACTCACTCTCGCACGTGGCTTCGGTAGAACAGCGCCACAACGGCGTTTTCAACAGTCTGCTGGGACGGTGATCCTTGTCGGAGTTTCTGGGGTAATTCGCTTCCCTGGCGATACAATAATCCTGACACAGTCCGTTCGTATTCCTGATCCCCTCTGCCGACGATCGGAGGCGGCAGGCAATTTGTGCAGAGACAGCCCACGGTCATCAATTCGCCAACCGCGGATTGACTTGGCGTGAATCCGATGAGCAATCCCAACCTCAAGCCACAACACGACGCAACTCAGGGTGCGGCGGAGAATCCTCCGCCGGGCCAGATATGGCTCAATGGCGATATCCTGGCATGTTCTTGTCCGGAATGCTCCTCTCCCATGTCGATTCGCCTGTGGCTGATGGTTGCGGACTGCTGGGTCTGCGGAGTGGGCATCGAATTGACCGAAGAGCAGGAATTGGAAGCACGGCGCCTGCTGGAAGCTCAGGAATCGGCAACATCACCGGCCAAGCTTGCGGAACGGCCAACCGTTGCAAAAAAAGAACCGGCCAAGCCTGCGCTGAAGAAGGAGCCTGCGCCGGCGCGCAAGCCGCGTCGACGAGTGACCGAGAAGCGAACGGCGCCTGCCAAAAAGAAACCTAAGTCACTGGTCTTTCGCCGGCGCGATCCATCTGTTCGCCGTACGGGAATTCCCGCGGCGCTCAAGCCTGGCCGTGTGATGCGACGGCTCACGAAGGTTCGTACCGAAGGTGAAGTTCGGTTGTGGTTTCGCGACATGTTCCGCAACTTGCCCGCCTGGTTGATCAGTGCGCTGGTAAATCTGTTGATTCTGTTGCTGCTGGCGATGCTGTTCATTCATCCGTTCGAAGACGGTCCGCGCGAGCTGATCTTGTCGACCGTGGTCTCTCCCCGAGACACTCCCGGCGAGTTGAATATTGGTGAAGAGCCTGCGCCCGTTGAGTTCGATACGACGGGCGCGGATCAACCAGCTGAGGCGATTGTGCCGGAGCCCCTTCCGCCGGTTGATGTGTTCAACAAGCCGCCGCTGGACCCTGGCGAGTTGCCTGGCGACATTCCCACGCCACAACCGCCGATCAACCCCGGTGCTGGCGGAGAGTCGGGCCGAGGCTCTCACCATCTGCAAGGGCGCAGTCCAACATCGCGCGCTCAAAAGGCGTTGAACGAAGGAGGAACCATCGCCAGTGAAGCGGCCGTCGCCAGAGGATTGATCTGGCTCGCCCGGCATCAAAATCCCAATGGAAGCTGGAGCTTGCACGGGTTCGCGGATGTCGGTGATTGCAAAGATCAATGTGATCACACCGGTGGGCGGAGCGATACCGCAGGCACGGCCTTGGCGTTGCTGCCGTTTTTAGGTGCAGGCCAAACGCACTATCACGGGCAGTACCGTGAGGAAGTTCATCGCGGGCTGGAGTGGATCATTCGCAATCAGAAACGTGGCGGAGACCTTCGCGGTCCGGGAATCGGCAACATGTATGCGCATGCCCAATGCGCGATTGTTCTTTGTGAGGCCTATGCGTTGACCCGCGATGAATGGCTCCGCGAGCCGGCGCAGCGTGCGATCGATTTCATCGTCAAAGCTCAACACAGTAGAGGCGGCTGGCGGTATACGCCAGGCTCTCCTGGAGACACCAGCGTTGTTGGCTGGCAATTGATGGCGTTGCGTAGCGCGGAGATGGCTTATTTAGACGTGCCTGAGGGTGTGTTCGAGAGGGCCAACAGTTTCTTGAATGATGTGCAATTCGATCAGTATGGGGGGGCGTATGGTTATACGCCGGGAAGCCGCGCAACTCCGGCCATGACCGCTGAAGCACTCTTGTGTCGCCAATACTATGGCTGGCCGCGCGACCACGCGGGACTCCGCATCGGTTGCAAGTGGCTGCTGGAATCGCACCTGCCGCGCAAACAGGCTTTCAATGTGTACTACGTCTATTATGCCACGCAGGTCATGCACCACATGCAAGGCGATTACTTCCGTGAATGGAACAACACCGTTCGGGACATGCTCGTTGACATGCAAGAAACACGCGGCCATCAGGCGGGAAGCTGGACGCCTGTCGCAAACGCTCATTCCCGCGATCGGTCCGGCGGCAGGTTGTATTGGACGTCAATGGCCATTTGCAGCCTTGAGGTCTACTACCGGCACTTGCCGTTGTACGGAGGCGGCGCGGTGGGAGAGCAATGACATAGAATCGGAGCCCAAGAACAAAGTCTCTGCAGGTCGCCCCGGATACGTCCCAGCATCTATGGGTGAGATTGCTCCTGGTCAATCCGAAAACAGGGCGTTGCGCTCCCCAAGCGGAGATTATCAGCGGCACTTGCCTTCAGGCTGTTCCCTGCTACGGCTCCAGGAACGGTTGGCGCCCCTCCTGGCGCAACTGTCAAAAACACTGGTGGCGCGCCTGGTGGAACCACTGTTGGCGCCCCTGTGAGAACTTTCGCCAAAACCACCCGCAAGGAGGGGGTGAATATGAGTTGACGGCTGATCGTCAGCCCATCAGAAACCGGCGTTCAACGACTAATAGGGCTGAGAGAGTTCGTTGATCATATTGATGTACGGGTAGAACGTTTGCATCACCAGGCGGAAGATCACGAGCAGGATCAGCATGCTGATCAAAACCCAAACCATCACGCCACCGAAGATGGCCAACCGTTTGAGCAGCGTCTCAGCCGTTTCTTGACAACGCTGGCTGAAATTGGTCATCGCTTCGGGGATCTGCCCGCTTTCCTCGCCTGCCCGGAGAACATCCAGGAATTCTCCAGGAAAGACACGGGCATCCCGGAAAGAATCGTAGAGCGAAAGTCCACTGGCGGCATTGTCCGCGATCTCTGGGGCTGCCTCACTGTAGAGGGCGTTGTTGGTCGCGTTCAGCGAAAGCGGAATCGACCGGCGGACATCAAGACCGGTGTTAAACGTTAGCCCCATCGCCCAAGCGAGATTGCTCATCGCGACAGATTCAAGGAACGTACCCACCACGGGGATCTTGAGCAGCAGGCTTTGCAGTGGTCTTGTCCAGAGCAGGCCCCGCATGATGGCGCGGGCTACAAGGTAAAGGGCCGCCGCCATCGCGCAGACGATCGCCCAATAGATGCAAAACCCAGACATTCCGGACAGCCCAAACCCAAGCAGATCGATCCCTGCACCGGTTTGGCTCGGCAAGAAACCTTGAATCAGAATGATCAGGCTAACAACGAAGAGAGCGATGACAAACTGGAGCAACGGCCAAAAGCAGCCGGCAATCATTGTCCGGCGCATGTGGATTCGCGTATCGAAGTTGTCCGCCAGTCTTCTCAGCGTTTCAGGCAGATGGCCCGTTTCATCGCCGACTTGGACAAGTTCGCGAAAGATGGGCGGGAAGTAGCTGCCGGTATTGAGGACAGCTTCGCCGAAGGTGGCTCCATTGTGCCGGAGATCATCGGAAATCAGTTGGGCTTGTTGACGGAGTTCTCGCGGCGCGTGCGAGTGGGCTTCCCGTTCGACAACGCTGTGGATATCAAGCCCGGCTGACAGTGACGTCGCCATCCGCCGGCTGAACGAAGCCATTTGCTTGTCGCCAGCTCTCGCGCTGAAGATCGCCATGCCGCCTCACAAGAAGAGAGAAATCGGACCGGCCAGGGTCATCGCCGTGCCGCGCAACAAGTTAATTATAGACGTGCGCGGATGAGAGAAACAACGAATCGACTTGCCTGTTGATAGGGTCGCCGTGTTTCAATCAAGCTCATCTTGATGGATGCGTCTCGCATCAAGATTGCCGGTTCCGAAAAGCGCAAAAAAGTGCCCCGGCAATGGCGGGGCAGGGACCATAGCCGGGGCCGATGTCCCGAAGGACACCGTTGCTCATAATATATTCAGCGGGTTTCCCTTTGAGGAGGGCCGACGCCGAAACTTTTGAATGAAATTCTCTGCTGAGGAAATATTGTGTCGATTCGCACGGTTATGCACTGGCGCCAGCCGCTCCGATCAACGAAATCACATCATCGATATTGACGTTTAGCTTCTCCGCCAAACGCCGACCGTAATCTTCATCGGCGCGATAGCAATGCGAAATTTGCAGCAATTGCACTTCCGCGCGAGCTTGACCCAAGACACCGGCGATGCGAGTCGTCAACCGGTCGCGTTCGCCATCGTCAAACATGCGGTAGAGGTCGCCGGGTTGTGTATAGTCATCTTGATCCATCTCGTTGGTGTCGTACCGATCAACGATGACTTGTCCCAGGTCCCAAGCTGGGTCCACATAAGCTTCATTCGGCTGCGGAGTGCCTTGGCGTGTGTTGGGCCAGTAGTTGGGCTGGCTGCCGTAGTTTTCCGCTGACGCCATCTTGCCATCTCGGTTGTAGTTCATCACCGGGCAGCGCGGCTTGTTGACAGGCAATTCTCGATAGTTCACGCCCACGCGATACAAATGCGTGTCCGCATAACTCATCAATCGAGATTGAAGAACTTTATCCGGACTGGAGCTGATGCCTGGCACCAAAGCGCTAGGATTGAAAGCTGATTGTTCGACCTCCGCATGATAGTTCTCCGGGTTGCGATTCAGCTCCAACGTGCCAACTTCAATCAGCGGATAATCGGCGTGCGGCCAGATCTTGGTTAGGTCAAACGGATTCCAGCGGAAGCTCTCCGCTTGCTCCTGAGTCATCACCTGGATGGAAAAGGTCCACTGCGGGAAATCTCCCTTCTCAATGGAGTAGAACAAATCGCGCTGATGGCTTTCTCGGTCTTGGCCGATTAGTTCAGCGGATTCATCATCCATCAAGTTTTTAATGCCTTGCTTGGATTTGAAGTGGAATTTGCACCAAACACGTTCGCCATCAGCATTAATCAGTGAATACGTATGGCTGCCAAATCCATGCATGTGCCGCAACGTGGCGGGAATCCCGCGATCGCTGAACAAGATTGTCACTTGGTGTAGGCTTTCCGGAGACTGACTCCAGAAATCCCACTGCATGTCCATATCGCGCAAATTCGTTTTTGGGTCACGCTTCTGCGTGTGGATGAACATCTGGAACTTGTAGGGATCACGAATGAAGAACACCGGCGTGTTGTTGCCGGTCATGTCCCAATTTCCTTCCTCTGTGTAAAACTTGAGCGCGAATCCGCGGACATCCCGTTCGGCATCGGCGGCGCCCCGTTCCCCGGCAACGGTGCTAAACCGCAAGAACGTCTCCGTTTGCTTGCCCACTTCGCTCAGGAACGCGGCTTTGGTGTACTTGGTCACGTCATGGGTCACCGTGAAGGTGCCATAAGCACCGGAGCCTTTGGCGTGGACGACGCGTTCGGGGATTCGTTCACGGTTGAAGTGCTGCATCTGTTCCAACAGCGTCACATCTTGCATCAACAACGGGCCGCGCGGACCGGCGGTCAGCGATTGCTGGCGACCGATGGGGGCACCGTCAGCAGTCGTCAGTTGCGGATGATTGCCTTGGCTTCCGTTTGTATCGCTCATGACGTCCTCTCAATTGTGCGTAATAATTTGCGGCAACAATGCGCTTATCTTATCGCTTGTTCTGTGGATCACCACCCGCCCGCGCCGACACTTCATAAGTCATGCGGAGCGCAAAGAAAAAATGCGAACGACCCGTCGCTCGGTGGCAATCATATCGCGCTTCATTGATCGGCCAAGTGGCGAATCCACAATCCGCCACGCAGCGGTTTCTCTGGACCAAAAGTGGGCGGTTTGGGCGCGTTCGCGGACCCGCTCGCCCCGTCGTTCACGGCTTGTTAGCATACAAGTGTGCGATTGCTCGCGCATTCGCGCGTTCATTCGCCTCTCATGGACAATTTGGTTCCTGCGCCCCCCCGTGCCACGGTTTGGGAATCCATCCCTGGGATTCACGCAGCTGCTGAAGATCAGCAGGCTGTTACTTGTCTTGAACTGTGAACTGAAATGCCCAACATCAGCGTCATCGATTACGGAATGGGGAACCTCCGCAGCGTGGAGAAGGGCTTTGCCCTTGTAGGGCAACAAGTGCAGATCACGCGTGACCCAGAGGAAATCGCGTCGGCGGACAAGCTCGTGCTGCCTGGCGTTGGCGCGTTCCGGGATGCCATCGCTGAGGTGCGCCGCTTGGGCTTGGACGAACCCATCAAGGCACACATTGATGCGGACAAACCGTTTCTCGGCATCTGTCTGGGGCTCCAGTTGCTGTTTGACGTGAGCTACGAAGAAGGTGAATACGCAGGGCTGGGCGTTATTCCCGGCAAGTGTGTCAAATTTGAAGTGCCTGCCGAATACAAGGTTCCGCACATGGGGTGGAACCAGCTACGTTTTAACAACGGGACGCCAATTTTTGACGGACTGCGAGACCAGCCGCACGTCTATTTCGTCCATTCCTATTACGTCGTCCCGGACGATGCCGACGTTATCGCCGCGGAAGCGTGTTACCCAGAACCTTTCACGGCGGCCATTCATCGCGGCAACCTCTTCGCCACGCAGTTCCATCCGGAGAAGAGCCAAAAGAACGGGCTACGCATCCTGGAGAACTTCGTAGCGCTTTAGTCACCGCATGATCGATCGCGTCGTCCTTTAGTCCAGATGTTCCATCAGCAGCGGAGGGCAACCGTGCATCATGAGCAGCGCCATGCCATGTTGTTGGATGGTGAGTGAGTACCAGGCAGCTTTTCTTGAACAACGACGACTAGCGGTTCCGCCTGCACAACACGTTCTGACTGGACGCGGCGCGCCCAAGTCCAAACTCAGGCGGCTCCAGGCGATCTCTGACCACGGATAGATTTTGCAGAATCCACTTGTTATCGGGAGTGAAAATATGGATAGCAATCCGTATGAATCGCCCGCGGCATCCGGACTGCCGCCGCAGGCCCATGAGGATGTCCAGCAATTGTTCAAGTTGGCGAAAGCCCAACGGGTTGTCTGCTTTACGATCTTGTTTGGCTTGATCTCTTCCGGGGTTGCGATCTGGGCGAGAAACCATGACCTGCCGGTGATGCAAGTGTTGGGGCTTGCCGTATTAATCTTCGTTGGTATCGCCCAGGCCGTTGCCATGTTCATGCTTGCGTTCCAAGCTTATCGCAGCATCATCCCGGGTCTCATCCTCATCGTCCTTGCAATCTTCCCGTTTTTTGGATTGGTCGCACTCGCGTATGTCAATCAAAAGGCGACGGAACGATTGAAGGCGAACCGCGTTCGCGTCGGTTTCATGGGACCGCCCAAGTCCGAAATCGCGCGGCTGCAAGCCTCGCTGTTGGAATGAACTTGCATCGAAAACAACAACGCTTATTTGAGATCGTTCGTCTTCGTGAAGAAAAGTCGTCGTTCTGCAAGATCGGCTTGGGAGGAGAGAGCTCTGGCGGAGACGGGCGTGATTAGTGCCGGTGGAACTGTGTTGCGTCTAGTTGATTATGGCGGGAATGGAACGTATCCCGTCTAAGAAAGCATCAACAGGGAATTTTGCAAGTTTGTCAGAAAGCCACCCAATTCTTGAACGGGACTCGAAGTCCAAGTCACTGCCCGGCCCAAATCGCTCCAATCTTCATCTGCCATAGTCTCTGGTTGAATGCTGGCAGTTCTTTATCGAAAATTGAATCAGCCTGAGCTCGCAGTTCATCCCATTGAGCATCCAATTCCTCCCGTCGGTCTTTGGAAGCCTGAGTGACTCGTGGTATGTCGCTTTCGGTTTGGTTAAGCAAAAACAGGTACTCAGCGGTGAACTTGTTCGGATAGTTTTCGACATCATCGTACGCCTTCGCCTTTCGCTGCACCATTTCTTCGTCCCACAGCTTCAACTTCTCTGCCAAGGCTTCGCCTTCCTTTTTCAGATCGGCGAGCGTCTCATCATCCGGTAGTGTGGCGATGAGCTCCCGGAGTTGACCTTGAATCTTGTAGAGTCGATTGGTCTTGTCGTGCATTTCGGTCAACGTTTGTTCCATCTCCGCCATCACTCTGTGATACTCAATGTAGACCTCGTTCGTTATCGCGATTAGCGGATTGGCCAAGACTTCGACAGTCGTTTCCTTCGCTTGATCACCTTGCCTCAGGACCAATTGGTATTGCCCTGGAATCACTTTGTGACCGCGATAGCTCCCCTCGATGTAGACTCCAGGAACGCCCGGCATCGTCGGATAACGCATATCCCAGACGAATCGGTTGAGCCCTGTTTTTTTGGATAATATCGGCATTGCAGAAGGACCACCGGCATACTTCTGGAACGATTCATTTTTCTCGGAAGTAAAGCTGGTCACTCGTTGCCCATTCGCATCCCGAATCTCTAGTTCAATCTGTTCCGACTCCGAGAGTTCGGGCAACTGATAATAGATGACCACTCCATTCGCCGGGTTTACGCCGTTGAGTTGCCCGGCCCCGTCAAAATCCAAGTCGGTTTCGTCGAGTTCACTTTGGTGGTTGGAAAGGATTGTCGGATCTGGTTGAAACAAATGCAGACCTTTGTCCTGAGCTTCCTGCTGCCGCAACAATCCTAAATCATCGAGAATCCAAATCGAACGCCCCGATGTTGCAGCGATTAGATCGTCATGTCGAACCAAGAGATCAAGGACCGGCGTCACCGGCAAATTAAGTTGGAACGGATGCCAAGAAGTTCCGCCGTTCCAAGATAGATAGAGTCCTGTCTCAGTCCCCGCAAAGAGCAGATCCTTGCGTTGAGTGTCTTCACGTACGACTCGTGTATAGGCTCCATTGGGAATGCCGTCTGAGATCTTGGTCCAAGACTTGCCATAGTCCGTCGTCTTAAAGAGGCCAGGACGCTTGTCGTCAAATTTGTATCGCGTCGTAGCAATATAGGCCGTCGCTTTGTCGTGTGGGGATACTTCAATCGCGTTGATCAAGCATTCCTCCAAGTCCTGTGGAGTCACGTCACTCCAATTCTCACCTCCGTCTTGAGTTAAATGGACGAGGCCATCATCACTGCCAGTCCATATCACTCCGGCCTCATGAGGTGATTCCACGACGTAGCTGATTGTGCCGTAGTTTTCTGCTCCGACGGCCTCAACCGTCAACGGACCACCACCCTTTCCCTGTTTGTGATCTTGATTACGAGTCAAGTCAGGAGAGACCTCTTCCCAGGTCTGACCCAAATCTTGAGTACGAAGAAGATACTGAGCTGCATGATAATACGTGTCTGACTCGTGCTGCGACCAGATGATTGGCGCGTTCCAGTTGAACAGATACTTCATATCACGAGCGGCCCGGCCCAAGTATTGGATCGGGGATGACATGATCTTGGTGCCAGCGACAGCCTGCGTATCAAGGATCTCAATCGTGCCCAGGTAACTCCCCCCCATGACATAGCGAGGGTTATCCGGATCAAAGGCCAGAAACGCGCTTTCGCCGCCTGCAGATGCTTGCCAGCTTCGCTCTGAGATGCCGCCGCTACCTAATTCCAAACTCGCAATTGCGATCGAAGTATTGTCCTGCTGCCCAGCGTAAATTCGATAGGGAAATTGGTTGTCGACATTGAGTCGATACAACTGAGCGGTGGGCATGTTACTCTGCCTTGACCAACTCTTCGCGTTGTTAAATGTGATCGCAGCTCCACCGTCGTTAGCGATGACCATGTTGCGTGAGTCGTGCGGATTGATCCAGAGGTCATGGAAATCACCGTGAGTCCCGGAAAGCGTCTCCCAACTCTTACCGCCGTCGATCGAGCGAAGAGCGGGAGCGCTAAGAACATACACCGTATGTTCATCATTGGGATCAACGAAGACTTCGGTATAGTACCAGGCCCTCTGTATGAGTCGATGATCCGCGCTGACTCGCTCCCAGGACACACCGGCGTCCGAAGAGACGAACAATCCGCCTTTCTCTAGCTGGCTGTCACTCTCAATGAGCAAGTAAACCTTTTCCGAATTCGACCTCGAAACAGCGATGGCCATCTTCCCTTTTTCTTCGGGAAGGCCTTCTTCGAGCGACTCCCAAGTGTCACCTCCGTTCGTCGTCTTATAGACCCCGCTTCCATCACCACCGCTGATCATGATCCACGGCTTACGTTGATGTTCCCACATTGTCGCATACAAGACTTGCGGGTTGCTTACATCCATCGAGATCTCAGAGCAGCCGGTTAACTCATTGACGTAGAGAACTTGCTCCCACGTCTGTCCTCCATCGTTGCTGCGGAAGATTCCACGTTGCAGCGACTTGCCATACAAGGCGCCTTGAGCGGCAACGTAGACGATGTCCGGATCCTTTGGATGAATAACGATGCGGGCGATATGCTCCGTTTCCGCAAGCCCTAGATGCTGCCACGTCTTTCCGCCATCGGTTGACTTGTAGACCCCATCGCCGTGCGATGTCATGACGCCGCGTGGCGCGTGCTCACCCATCCCAACGTAGATCACGTTGGGATCACTTTCGGATACAGCGATGGCACCCACCGATCCGGTCTGAAAGAATCCGTCAGAGATATTTGCCCAATGGTGCCCAGCATCTTCGGTCTTCCAGACACCTCCGCCAGTGGTCCCCATGAAATAGATTTGAGAATCGTTGATGAGTCCGCTGGCACAGACTGATCGACCGCCTCGAAATGGCCCGATGCAACGCCATTTGACAGCCTGG
Organism: Pirellulales bacterium; assembly: GCA_028066245.1. Lineage (GTDB taxonomy): Bacteria > Planctomycetota > Planctomycetia > Pirellulales > S012-138 > CALJLD01. The sequence continues at coordinate 51,842 of JALCBR010000022.1, forward strand.
TAGTACTTGTCAAGTTGCAACTCCGCCGGCTTACTTGAAGTCTGAGCCTCCACAGAGATTGGCGTGAAGAGTATTCCCAACACAGTCGCCAAGTAAACGGACCATAATCGCGCGATTGAATGAAGGCTGCTCATCGGGAGATTCAAGTTTCGATATTTCATGGGGCGTCGAGTCAACTGTGTGCGTCTCGAGTCAGAAGTTAGCTTTGCAAAAGGACATCTTGTATCGTAATTCAATTCGAGTGTGACGCTAGAACCGGGAGGAAAGTGGCCAGGCCATCTGGACCCGGTCCACTTAGTGAGTGATCGAATTCAAGTGACTGATCTTGGTTCTCAGGTCGACAAAACTGCCGCATCACGTCGTGCTGAATCCCTACTTGGCTCCTCCAGATCAGCCTTAACCCGTCCCGAACCCAACCTTCATAACAGCTGATACAAAAAATCAAAGCTGGTCAACATTTGTGTGTTGCAAAATGTTGGTGAATGTAACTGGCGAGTACGTTTTTGCGAGAAAGACCAGCCGATCGAATGGCGCCTCCGCGAGCATTTGAGACTCGGTAAGGGGCCGACCAGTCGAAGGGGAGCTTGCAGTCAACGACCTCCGAGTAGTGAAACTCGTGGCCGCGGAAAGTTGTATGAGGTGGGCCCAGAATCGTGCCAATTTGAGTTTCTGTTTGCGTATACCCCAGTCGCTTTTTCTTTGTTAGCATCCGTGTTGATATTGGGATCACACCTACCATTTGCCACGATGTACCATCGAGATCGATAATGCTCTCAGACAAGTACATCATTCCGCCGCACTCTGCGTACACCGGATGTCCTGAGTTTGCGAACTGTTGGATGCTACGTTTCATTGAATGGTTTTCGGCCAACTGTTCCGCAAAACGCTCGGGGTAGCCGCCGCCGAGATAGATGGCGGTAGCACCAACAGGGAGTGACTGGTCGTGGG
>JALCBR010000156.1 GCA_028066245.1 Pirellulales bacterium
CCCCATACGGTCTTGATCGGCCACTATGAAGCCGACCAAGATCTCCTCCACGTCACCTGGGAAGACGGCAGCCAAACCAATTATCGTTGGCGTCTGCAGGGGGAGGATCTCTTATTGACTGATCACAAGGGGCGGGTCAGCCAACTCGCGCCGGCGTTCGACTGAGCACGACTTATTTTGGCCTGAACGGAGATTGTTGCTTCAGCGCATAAGGTTGAGCATCGAGTCCACCCAAATCAATGTCGTGCGTGAAATACTGCACGCTGAACCAGTCACGGTCATCCGTCCAGACTTGTTGGCGCTTCCAACCAGCGTATGACGCTAATTCTTCAAAGACACTCAGGTCATGCTTGTAGGACCATTCCGTGCAGATCGCCTGCCCAGCCTGGAATTCGATCTCTTCTTCAGCGATCGTAACCGTCTGTCTCCGTAGGCTAACCAAGTACATCTCAATTCGACTTTCTTGACTGTTGAATACCGCATGATGTTCAAAGCCAGAAAGGTCGAAATCAGCGCCCAACTCGCGATTGATTCGGGCCAGCAAGTTCAAGTTGAACGCGGCTGTGATCCCTTTTGAATCGTTGTAAGCTCGCTCAAGGACCTCTTGATCCTTGGGAAGGTCAACTCCAATCAACAGAGCGCCCCGCGGTCCAGCCACTTCCGCCAACAACGCCAAGATTTCTCCCGCCCGGTGCGGCATGAAATTACCAATCGTCGAACCAGGGAAGAAGATCAACCGGTGACCATGTTCGGGCGGCGACTCAGCAATCTCAAACGGCTGGGTAAAATCAGCGCAGACTGGCGTTACGCGTAGCTTGCGAAACTTGCGGGCGAGATCCTCTGCGGCCCGCGCCAAGTGCCGCCGCGAAATATCGACAGGCACATAGCTGTGCAAATCCTCAAGGTGATCGAGCAGGAACTTAGTCTTTGTTCCGCTGCCGCTTCCCGGCTCCACAACCTGGCACGCTGGACCGGCGCAGTCGGCAATCTCTATGATATTCCGGCGGAGAATCTCCATCTCAGTGCGAGTGGGATAGTACTCCTCCAGGCCGCAAATGCCGTCAAAGAGCCGTGATCCACGTTCGTCATACAGGTACTTGCAGGGGATCGATTTTTCCGGCCCCGTCAAGCCTTCCAGGACATCTGCCAGGAAGTGGCTGGAATCAGGCCGTTGATCGTGAACTTCACTTAGGCGCAATGACGAAGTTGTCGTCGAGTCAGGCATCATCCCCTCTTTGGCGACAGGTGTGTTGCTGGTGGGCGCGCGCTCCAAAAGCCAATGCCCGGTATCCAGGAGCGAACGATCAAGCATCCATGCGCGGTTGATGGACATTCAGCAGCCGATCAGTGGCGCTCATGTCATGAGTTATGGCGGCAAATGCGAATGGGAGTCTCAAGCTGAATACTGCCGCACAAGGCCGGGATGTTCATGGATGTGACAACATCGCCTGTAGCTTGAGCACGGTCGAATATTGTACACGACTGGCCGACTCCGAGTGGGGCTGTTCGCATAGTTTCTCGGAAATCGTCGCTGCAAAATAGCTGGCTCTTTACGTTAGGGAGGCCTTAACGGTCGGGCTAAGGTGCTCGTTCAGGACGACTTAGCGGTCTCGCCAAATCTGGCTCGCTGAGATTTCTAAAGAACACATTTTTTCTTTGATCTCAGCGAGGAACCTTCGTGCATCAACCGGATATCCCGCGGTTGGCTTGAGCGACGGAATCTCCGCCCGCCAAAATGCATTAAATGCGTGCATCACCTTTTCGCGCAAATACTTGGCCGTCATGGATGCCAACGCGACGGGCAAATGTCGCTCACCACCAACTTCGAATTGGAAACGAATTTGACGTTTTCCGGACTGGCATCGATATGAGCTTAACCGAGGGCCTTCGCTCTCGATGATTGGAAATCCATCCGGAATTACATGCTGAAGCAGTCCAGCGTACTTGTTCCGTCCACCATGTTTGTCGAGAAAGACAAGCGTCTCACCTTCGCTGCTGGTGGAAGACATTGGGGCATTCAGCAGGTGATTTTGGGTGGGAAGAGCTTGACTCTGAACGACAGCTTGCGCTGACTGCTCCGCAGATGCCACAACGAACGGAGCAGGACGAACTGTCGAACCACCGGCATACAACTCTTCTCCCGAAGCGCCACTCGCGTGAGTCGACATACTTGATTTGCGCTCAATCTCGTCGAGCAGGTCGGCGACCAATTGCAGGCTCGCCTCGGAGAGCAAGAGCCCCTTAGTGCCACGCTGTCGAATTCGCTCGTTGAAGTCCAGCGGAAAGATCATCCGCGCGCGGACGCGTTTCAAACGGACGCCTGACTTCTGAAAAGCGTTGCAAAACGTCGCTGCTGCTAGCTCGACGGCTTCTTCGCTTGCGGCTGATGGAAGCTTGCAGACATGTGCCGCGTACCAGTTCGGCAAATCTGCCTCGTCCAGCCAACCAGCAGCCAACGTTTGGCATAGTTCTTGCCAGGAATGTGGGTGAAAACCCAGGCTGCGGAGAGCGGACAGCACGCCCAACTCGAGTTGATCAAGCCCTTTTCCCGCTTTATAGACCTGCTTGGAGTCGGCGATCTGGACTCGTGCGTCGTCAGTAGAAGCTTTGCCGGCAGCGCGAACACAATCGCCCAAGGCCTCATAAAGGTCCGGGTGAGTTGACGGCGGAATCTGACACGCATCCAGCTCCCATAGCGTGGCAGCAATCACCAATGGGCCCAGGTTAGGACCATAGCCTGCTTCATCCACGCCGATGAGATACCGCATGTCCCCTCCATGGATTCTGTCGTCAAACGTAATCAATGTTGCGGCAAGAATCGCCGCTCGCACCGCCAGCCTACAAGGTCGCCGGGCAAGAGTCTATCAGGAGCCTGATGGTGCCCGACTGTCGTGCTGATTGAGAATTTGCGCCCCTGTTGGAGCTGAGCAAGTTCACGTTTTTGCGTAACCGCTAATAATTCGGTTCAACGATTTGCCGCAGATTCTTCCAACGGTGCGTTCCGTCAACCGCGGTTTCCATCTCAACTTCCCACAACTTTCCTTGGACCGTTCGATACCTCACCCGACCTTCCGGTGTGTCCTTTACAGAAGCTATGTCGATGTCATCGTGAGGAGTTGCGGTATTGGCGTGCTCAACGCGGAAGATTTCAGCGGGAGTACCGGTAGCCGGTTCGATCGGCTCGGGGCGGCCTTCGCAACCGACAAGAAACAGAACTACGATTGCCAGCACAAGTCGATTGGCAAGCGGCGTTCCTTGCTGTGAGGACGTTAGCTGTCGCATCTTTCTAGATAAATGTGGGGACCAACGTGTCGGCACGCTGCCGCGCAGCGGCAGCCACGGCTTGTTCCTGCCAGGTGTGTAGATCGCTCAGCCGATGGCGAACTTCAGTCTCGAACTCCGATCCAACGCGATTCCCCAACAAAGCTAATCGCTCAGAAATCGCTCGGTGGTAAACGGCCGGGTCCTGAATCGATGTTCCTGTGAAAAACGCGAACACGTCAGTCAGCGCATTCCAGACAAAGACCGGCACAAACTCGGGCCCCTGACCGCGGTATTGCCGAACATTGACGCGAAGCATGGCCGCTTCCTCAACCGCTAGGGGGGCTTTGCTCCCCCCCGCAGAAAGTAAAGGAGACTGCCCAGCCAACGGGTAGGCGGTGCGGCGAGATTCATCGATTCCCAGCCGAATGGTCTTGTCCATCTCTTCTAAAAAGGGCTCGGCCGAGACCCCATGTTCAAAACTCTTCAAAGAAAGCGTCCACCGGCGAGCGAGCCGGGTGCTGCTATCTTCCCAATTAGCACGGAGTTCCGCGGCCGTTTCTTCCGCGATTGTACGGACCCAACGAACGATTTCTGCGTGCGGCACAACTTTCTCGCCAAACGTCACGACAAACAATTGTTCGCGAGCAGAAGCATCGTCGAGTGCCTCGAGGCGATCCTGAAATTCCGTTGAACAGATCTTTGTCACAAACGACGCCACGTTCAAACACGCTTCATGAAAATGGAGGCGGATCTGTTCACGACAAGCTTCGGGGATAGTGCGCAACTCGCGGTGAGCCTGCTCCGTCAGAATCGGCGTTGCCTCGTCAATAAGCGACTGTGCCAGGTGAGTCCGCGCGTTTGCCTGCTGCAGGAAGCGGCCACCGATCAGCGTTCCCCCAAACAGCACAGAAGCCCCGGCCCCCGTGGAAGCTCTGAGAAACTTTCTTCGAGAAAGCTCCATGTGGATTCCCTCGCTGGTTTCGAAATGATGGTGTCCTCGGCCGCCGCAAGTCTCAATCATCCGTTAAGGCGTCATCGTGGCGTTCCAAGCCGAGTACGAGGGTGATCCCGCATGGCCCATAAACCCAGACACATCTACGTGACGGTTGAATCCTCACTCTTGAGACCCCTAGCAACTACTGAGAACCTTCATCACAGCTTGTTATTCCATACTTAGTTTGACGGCTGCAAGTTTCCACACCCAACATCGATCCGCAGAGCCCAAGCGTCTCTCCTAGTTGGACAGTTGTCACAAACCCAGGGTTCGATACGGATTGGTCTTTACGAGATCAGGGTTCAGCTGGTGATTCGTCAATCGTCGTTAAGTCTTAACGGAAAACTCCCCTTAACCGCTACTTGCCTTGCCTAAATTCTCACACAGCAAGGATTTCGGCCAAATTGCCGTTCCCCCACCGCGGAGAAAAGCGAACAATATTGCAGCAGTCAAATACAGGAACTCGAGGACGGAACCATGTATCCGGCAACCTCAATTTCCGGCGGTGAGCGGTGGGCCGTCATTGCTCATCGCGGTCCGCAAATCATGGAGCGATGGTTCGACTCCAAGGACGAAGCCGTAGACTTCGCGGATATTTTGGAGAACAGCGGTTTTGAAGACATTGCCGTGGATCTCCTGCCGCAACTCGCTCCCATTCGCGACATGCTCAAGGATCGTGGCGTTGCCTAAGGGTGAATCCAACACCCGGGAATGAAGTGCTAGCCTCGCCGTCTTACTCCAGTGTTCTCCTCCGCACGATTCAGGGCGGCTAGAGTACTTTCCTTGTTGACGTTCCTGCGCGCCCTGCTCTCAGGCGTACGGGCGAAATTGACATTGGTCAAATTTTTCCATCCTCCAGGGGGGTGGCGCAAACGCTTCACGCCCATGCAATGGACCAGCAACGGGACCGCAAACATCACCGACAACCTTGACGGTAAGTTCAGTAGGAAATGAACCGTCAACCCCCTATGGCGCTCGGCAGCGCGCCTGGCGGCGCGAAACACCCCTCAAATTT
>JALCBR010000023.1 GCA_028066245.1 Pirellulales bacterium
CCGTACGCGCGGGCTGTTTTGATTTCCGCCAGCAACACACTATTAGGACACTACCCAGGAAGCCCGACGTGTGTTGACAGACGAGCAATGGTAGCGGCTGGCTCCACATTTTCCGGAACACCCTCCTTCGCCCAAGGGCGGCCGGTCGCGGGCCGATGACCGCGAGTGTTTGGAAGGCATCTTGTGGCTGCTCCGTCACCGCAAGAACCGCGTGAAGCCTTTGCGGAATGACGGCCGCCGACTGCGACGTTACCGGCACCGTGGATCGTGGAACGCACCAATGCTTGGCTCCACTGCTACCGCGGTCTGGCCACGCGCTGGGCATACTATCCATTCATCCACACGTCGGGTTGGTCTACGTCAGCTTCATCTATATGGCACTACAACGGTTTTGAAACGACTTCTAGGACTCGCGCAGGGCAGATACGATCTCCGCACGGGCGGCCGTCCAAGCCGGAACAATACCAGCGATGATCCCGGTGATCACGGCAACAAGGCATCCGGTTGCTGCCAGTCCCAATGTCGGTGCAAAGTTGATGACCACCGCCTCCGCGCCCACCGCCAGCCGAGTCACCTTTAGCACGAGCATCGCAGCGCCAACGCCGAGTATGCCACCGATTGTGGCCAGAGTTGCGCTTTCGCTGAGCACCAGCCAGAATACACGGCCTGAGGTGAAGCCCAGCGTCTGCAACACGGCGTGTTCTTTGATGCGATCCTGAACGGACATGATGGTGGTGGTTGCCACGAGTGCCAACACAAGTCCGACGCACGCGAACCCGAGATATTGAGACATGTCGATCAGTTGTGTCAGGTCGCCCAAGCTCTTGGTTTGAAACACTCCTTTGGCGCGCGTGTCGGTCTGTTTTGGACCAGACATCAACACGCTGTCAATCTCGCGGCTTTTCTCGCCAGCGTCCACGTTTGGTTCCAGCAAGACTTCTAACTGTGTGACCAATCCATCCATGTTGGCACCAGGCCGGCGCTGCAACATTTCCAAGTGTGTGTAGATGTAGTGTTCTTCCGCAGGATCCTCCGCGGTATAGATCCCTGCGACACGGACCTCCACGCTGTTTTCTGTCCCCATGCTGAACGATTGACCGACTGTGATCCCGCGGCGTTCCGCGACCGCTTGACCTACAACAGCAGCATCCTGAAACGTCTCGAAGTCACTCCATGAGCCGTTAACGAGTTTAAAATCCCGGATGGATTTCAGTTTCTTCGGCGGCAAGCCGTAGAAGACAATGACGTCCAGGCTGGCGCGGCAGTTGTTGGTCAACACGGAGATCGGAACAACTTCACGGATGCCGGGAAGTTCCGCGATCCGAAGTTCGTAGTCTTCTGGCAACAAGCTTGTTGCCGGGCAAAACTTGTTGGCTTGAAACACAATGAGAGAGCTTTTGGCCTCTTGCCGGCGGCGGAGATCATTCATTCCTTCCTGAATGGCGCCGGTGAAGCAAAAGACAAACAACGCCACCGCCGCACCGCTCACTGTAAGAATGGTTCTTGAGCGATGTCGCCAAAGGGTTTTTGCGATGAACGGAATGAATTTCAGCATGGATTGCTTTGAGCTAGAGAGTGGCGACTCCGGGCGGCGCATCGCCCGGTTCCGCAGCGGAGGTTTCCGTCAACTCAATCAGCTTTCCGTGATCGAGCGTCAATTGCCTGCCAGCGACTACGGCAGCCTCACGGTCATGTGTGACCATCAGTAACGTTATGTCCAATTCAGCGTTCAAACGTTTGAGCAGATGCAAGATTTGATCGCTGGTTTCCGGGTCAAGATCGCCGGTCGGTTCATCGGCGACGACGACTTTGGGATGCGCGACGATGGCCCTGGCAATGCCGACGCGCTGCTCCTGACCGCCGGAAAGCTGTCGCGGGTAATGCCCGGCTCGGTCCGTGAGGTCGACGGCTTGCAGCGCGACATTCACGCGGCGTCTTCTTTCGCTGCGCCCCATCGGCAGCAACAGCAGCGGAAGTTCCACATTCTCATAGGCGGTGAGGACGGGAATCAGGTTGTGCGTTTGAAAGACATAACCAATGTTGGCGGCGCGCCACTTCGCGGTCGCAGCGCGCGACATCCGTGGCACGTCAGCTCCGTCGACCAGGATGCTCCCGCCATCGGGCTTGTCGATGCCAGCAATCAGGTTCAACAGCGTTGATTTCCCCGTTCCGCTGGCTCCCATCAGAGAGAGGAACTCGCCTGCGGCGATATCAAGAGAAACACCATCGAGCGGCGTGATTGTCTCTCCGCCTTTGTGGTAGCGTTTGGTTACGTTGTTGATCTGTACCAAAGTCATGGTCTTGGAGGTCGTAAAATTTGCCTGTGATGGAAAACTGCAATTGCCTGACCGGTACCGTCACTCACAACGAAGTTGCGGGTGAGCCTGTCTTGCTCATTCTCCTGAGTGAAACATCTGTCGATTCCGGCGGCTCGTCACCAATCACGCGAATGCGGTCTCCGTCCTCCAGTCCTTCAAATCCCGTCGCCAAGATTCGGCTGGCGCGGTTGAGCCCGGACTGCACTTCAACCATGCCGTCAGGCGTTTCGGTTCCCAGCTTTATCGGGATCTTGCGGGCGCGTGCTTCCGACTGATCCGCCAGCCAAACGAAAGGTGATTCTCCACCACGATCTTGAACGAGATTTCGTGGAACGTAGATTCGTTCTTCCTCCGAAAGTTCTTGTGTGGCCGACGACTCCATGGCTAGGAACGACGCGTCAACCAGCATCTCCGGCTTGAAGTACTCTGGCACATCTGACAGCGCGACCTTAACTTCCAATGTGTTCTTCTGGATGTCAGCTTCAGAACTGATATACAGCACGTGACCCGAGATTGGTTTGGAGATCGATGCATTGTTAATTAGCACCTCCTGCCCCAACTTCACCTTGGGGACATCGTCAAAGCGCACATCAACCCGTACTTGTAGTCTGTCGGGCCGATACATGGTGATAACGGAATTTGAAGCATGGCCGCCGGAATTAGTCGTGCCGCCGACTTGCGCGCCCAGGTGTCCCTTCAAGTGATAGACACGTCCGTCAACGGGCGCATAGACAGTCATGCGATCCAATCGCAATTGCGATTCATCGACGGCAACCTCTGCCTGGCAAACACGGGCCTCGGCAGCTTTGACCTGGGCCGCGGCCTGATCCCGCGCCGCGATCTCGTCAACCAGCATATCCAAGAGCGCTCGCAGCGCATCTCGCCGCTTCACCAACGCAGCGTGTTCAGCTTCCCAGGAAGTTTTGCGTTCCCGCAGCGCTTCCACGACGGCGATCGCCGAGGCCAGGTCTGCTTCGGCCTTTTCAATCAAGCGGCCCACAACGGCGCCCCGGGCGGCTTCTTTACCGTCGTAGTTCCGTTGGGCGAATTCACGTTGAGCCTCAGCTTGACGGATTTCATACGGGAGGTTCTTCAACTGCGTGGCGATCTTGGCAAGTTCGGCCTCGGCCTGGCGCAGGGGTGCTTCCAGATGGACCGGCTGCTCAAAACGAGTCAGCGCCGCGGCGTAGCCCGCCTCAGCGTTGTCCAGTTCCGCTTTGCGCAGCCTCAGATCTGCCTCCGCGGAAGCCAACGCCAGTTGAGCGTCATTGTTAATCAGTTTAGCGACCGGGTCGCCGGCTTTGAGCTCCTGGTCATCCACGACCAAGAGTTCTTTGATCACTCCCTCCGCCAGAGCGGGCACATGAATCGGTGTGGGACGAGGTTCAATCCACCCAGAGGATTCAAACAATTTTGTCCCAGCGGGTTCAGCAGTCGCCCGAGTGAGTTGGACCGGGACGACCGTCACCTCTGTCGGCGGAAAGATCAGATCCCAGGCTGACCAACCTAAAATGGCGGCACTGGCGACCAAGAGAGCGATGGGAATCAAGTACCGCGACAGCCAGTGACCGTCGGAGCGCGGCGACTGCGCCGCGCTGCCGCGATCAATGGCAAGCTGTTTGAGGTCAACTTGGGTTTGCATACGAACGCTCGCAATCGTTTGGACGGTTACTCACCGCCGGATTCCTTACGGACATAGATTCCGTTTGCCAAGACACGGAGGTTGCCGCCTTCGTCACGTTGGACGGTTCCCTCAACCACAACTGTTTCCAGTTCCTTCAAGCCGAACGCCGTGCGGGCATCCGCGTTGACAGTCTTTCCCTCGTCGCTGATCTTCACAGACGCCATGAATTCCGAAAGGTCGCCCGAGCAGCAGTAATCCCAAGGCGTTGGACAGTTGTGATCATCAGCGCAAGGCAGTTTGGACATGTCAGTCAACGTGAAGGACGCTCGTCCTTCCACCCATGGGTCTGGGCTTCCGCCGATGCGACCAACCAGCGTGATCTCTTCGCCATCGTTGTCGGCTTTAAAAGCATCGTGAATGTTGATGGGGTTTTCCGGCTCCGCAGCTAGAAAGTATTGTGAGACATCCACATTGGACGCGATTGTGGTCTCTTGTGGGTCGTCGCCGCACCCGGCTGCAAACATTGCGGACATCAAGCACGCGATCAAAAAAGTACGCTTCATTTCAAAGTCCTTTCTTGCGAAACATCCCTGGTAGTCATCACCGCGCCGTTCCGTAACGCGTTGTTCTGATGGTGAATTGTGGTCCGTTGCCTCTTCTCGATCTCGTTTCTCTGCGGTGTGGATCGGTCTTGTCAGGCCGACTTCAAGCCTTCCACAATCGGCTTCCGCAAACCGCGGATGGCTGCTGGGATAGTGCCTAATAAGCCCAACAGAAACCCCACACCGCAGCCGATAAGGATGGCGACGTTATCAATCTGCAGATGAAATGCTCCCATCGTGAAGCGAATGGCCGCCCCGTTGATCAACAGCAATGACAAGCCTGTGGCCGTCAAACTGGCTGCCGCGGCCAGCAACAGTCCTTCTTGCAACAAGCTGAGCAAGATAGCCGTCCGGCCAAAGCCAATGGTTTGTAACGTCGAGAGTTCTCGAATTCGGCCGATCACTGCCCCGTACATCGTATTGAGTCCTGCCAAAACGCCAGCACCGGCGACCAATGCCACAACGAGCCAAGAGAGATACATAATTGGCGCGTAATCTTTCTGCAAAGCCGCGTAGTAGTTGTCTTCGCTCATGGCTTGTAGTTCCAAATCAAGGCGGTCCTGGCAAAACTCCTCTAGGTTCGCTGACTCTCCGTCAGGTCCCCAAGCGAGCGCTACCAGGCTGAGATCTTGCCGCTTCATGGCTTGCTGCAATTCCTGTAGATCACACCAGATTTCCGATTCGAATGCGGAACCAGCGGACGAGAAGACCCCGCTCACTCGCCAGGCGCGGCCTTCCATTTCGATAGAGGATCCCACAGTGAGTTCCTCTTCACGGACACCAAGCTTGGTGGCGGCCAATCGTCCGACGATGACCTCACCCAACTGTGGCCAATCTCCGGTTTCCAACTCGACGCGCCTTCGTACGAGCAAGACGCCAGGGGTCACCCCACGGACGAGCCCGAGTGATTTAACATCGCGTGCATCGCCTTCACGATCGGGAAATCCAATTTCTGTTCCCAAGTACAACTCCGGCGAAACGGCTTTCTTGCCGTAACGCACGGCGACACCTGGAACGCTCGCCGGAACCAAGTCGCTGGTTCTCATCGCAATGGATGAGTATTCCAGGTTGGCGCCCATGCCTTGTGAATAGACGACGGCCGTGTTCTTGTCCCCACTGACCACCAGCGATTTTGTCAGTCCGCGAATGAAACCCACTACGACGAAGACCATAAGAATCACCGTCGTCAGGCCGACAAACGTCAAGCCTGTACGCAGCGGTCGGCGGAACAAGTTCCGTACGGCGTACTCCCAGGGAAGTCGACGGAAGAGCATGTGCAACACTGACAGATTAAGAATTCAGAGGCCGGACAAAGACACGTTTCACCGGCGCGAATCGCGACTGGGAATCCGTGAGCGAGCCATACGTGGTCAGCATCAGCCGAACGCATGGACAGGCGGTACGTACAGAGAACGCCCAGAGGGTAGGCGCAAGAGCGACCGCTAATTCCGCAGCGACATAATCCAGCAACGGATCAACCGCCCGGAGCGAGGTGGAGGTGGTAGAGCATCCCCCCAACTTTCCCCGACCGCGGCTTGCAGAGATTGCTGGCAGATCTCGACCGCACAGACATGCGTGAGCAATTTGAGATCATCTCCCGCAGGAGGATCTACCTGGTTCAAAACCGCACCACTACTACAAAGACATTGGCAAATCGATCGTGGTTTTGGTTGATCTCCCGGGCTTGGATTCTCACCTACAGGTCTTGCCAACTCCGTTTTCGATTTCGAGCAGCAACCATGGCTTTGCTTAGCCAGCGCTTGCTTTGTGACTTCCACTTGGGCCTGTTGTCCACAGCATGCCCCCACAGCGCCACTCGCCAAGGTGCAATTCACCGGGCAGGCGATAAGGACAATGATGAGGAGGTATTGCAACACGGATCAGCTTGACGAAGTGGACCAAGTTGGCTTGGGAACGTTGTTGACCTTGGCACGTAAGCCCTTTCAAGATGCTCTCTATTTTGTTCGTCCGGGCGGCAGTATGCAACCGCAGTTGTGCTGACATTGAACTGAACAAGCGGTCAGGTGCTACGGCATCGCTCATATGCCGCTGCCGTGTGACTCTGGCAGGGCACTTCGCTTGAAGTTCTCAGTCCCAAGGCTACAAAGAGGGCTCAGCGTGCATTGCTGTCAGCACACCAGCCCGCTCTGTGGGTAGGGGGGCACCAATCGCTGAAATTACGGGCTCTTCCTGCCAAGATTTCTGTGACGTCCACTTCGACAATGCTTTCTACTCAAACCCGCTCCGCAATCGCCGGCGTACCGGTTCGTGAATTGGCCAACAAATTCGGGACGCCGCTGTTCGTCTATGACGCAAAAGTCATCAAGCAGCAGGTGGCCAACTTCGCCGCTTTCGATGTGATTCGCTATGCTCAAAAAGCCAACTCCAATCTGGCAGTGCTGCGGTTGATGCGGAAGTTGGGCGTGGTGTTGGACGCCGTCAGTGCGGGCGAAGTTCTACGAGCATTGAAAGCTGGCTTCGAGCCACGATCCGATCCACCACAGATCGTCTACACGGCCGACATCTTTGATCGCGAGGCGTTGGACGTCGTCGTAAAGCACCAGGTGCATGTCAATTGCGGATCGCGTGATATGCTGGATCAGCTTGCGCAACACGCAGGCGGACAACAGATTACGTTGCGAATCAACCCAGGATTTGGCCATGGGCACAGCCAAAAGACAAACACAGGCGGAGAACAGTCCAAACACGGTATCTGGCATGAAGAGTTAGAAGCGACTCTCGCACAAACGAAGGACTTGGGGCACACCGTAACCGGGCTGCATCTGCATATCGGGTCCGGAAATGACCTGGAGCACCTGGCTCAAGTCTGTGTGGCCATGAAGGATTTGGCATTGCGGGTTGGGGCTTCCCTGCTGGCAATCAGTGCCGGGGGCGGAATTTCGATCCCTTATCGGAGTGAGCAGCAACCGGTCGATACGGCCGCCTACTTTGAGCTATGGAATGGAACTCGCCGTGAACTGGAAGGGGAATTCGGCCATCCCGTGAAGCTGGAGATCGAGCCGGGACGGTACCTGGTCGCGGAAGCCGGTTTCCTGATCGCGGAGATTCGGGCGGTCAAGCGGATGGGGAACAACACCTTTTACCTGGTCGATGCCGGCTTCAACAATCTAGCCCGCCCCATCCTGTATGGGGCCTATCATCCGATGTCGATCGACGCGGCCGATCCTCAAGACGGCACACAACCAGTGATCGTTGGCGGACCGCTGTGTGAATCGGGTGATATCTTCACGCAGGAGGAGGGCGGATTCGTTTCCCAGCGAGACCTCCCATTGGCCAGAGTGGGAGACTATCTGATCATCGAATGTGCGGGAGCGTACAGCTCTGTCATGGGGAGTAACTACAACTCCAAGCCTTTGGCGGCAGAAGCGATGATCGATACGGAAGGCGTGACGCTCATTCGCCGACGGCAGACATTTGAACAAATGGTGCAAGACGAGAGCACCGACAGCTAACGAGCGACAACGCACAAACGTCTGCAAAAACCGCAAGTACCTACAGAACCAACTGTCCAGGCAGCATCATCCGCGGCGAATTCGGCCGACAACGCCAAGGCAAGTGACTGGGTATTCAAACGGGTGATCTCCCGTGTCCCATCCGCCCGCGTTTCGACGGGAACCGGCCACAATCGCCTTCGCCGCACTCGTGCCTGCAAACGTTGTCATTCTCAGAAATCAAGCAGAACACTGCTTTTTTACCGGCAATTCCTGGACCGGCTGTTATGGCTGAGTACAATTGTTCCGATTGCAAGTGGATCGCGCACATGGTCGGAGACGCCCTTGTTGGGCTATGGTCTCGGCCGGCAGCAGAGCATTTGATGGGGCGTTATGAAAGATGGGTCTTCGCGTCTGGGTTGTCCCTTTGATCTCAGGCGTCGTTTTTTGCCATCTCTCTTCCTCACCGATGCATGTCTCGCCGGACCCACCAATGCAGCCGGAGCTTGATGCGCGACAACAGTCAGCGGACGACTTCCGTTTCACGACCAAGATGAGTCTCAAAATCGGCGCTCACACTTGTCAGCGCCGGCTGTTTGTCCTCATGAGTCAAAGCTGATCTGAAACACCGGCACGAAGTTTCGCGCAGAGTTTGTGACACCTTGGTCTTGCGATGAGAGTGCATTCCATGATGGATAGACTGAATTCTCGGCCTCATTCAGTAGGTCGAATCGGTCGTTGAGCGAGTAGCCCACGTGACCAAAAGTGAGTTGTCCGGCGCATCATGCTTCGTAAGCGGATAAGTTTCACAGATCAGACTTGTTTCCGTGCCACGAATCTTTTTCCAAATGCGGACTGACGATCACGACTGTTTCGGAAGGTGGTAAGATTGCGTACTTTTGCTCCGGCAATTGGCCTTCAACCGCGAATGCGCCGCCGGACAAATGACATCTTCAGGCAGGCACCCTGAGTTGGGTCCACGCGTCGATGCCGTTTTCCAGACACTCGGAGGTTTCACGTACAATCCCGTAAATCAAATCGCATCATTTGGCTCGGCACAAACCTTGCCTGAGCCGTTACTGCGCGTTGGCTTCTGAGCGATTCTCCCGATCACGGGAAGCCAGCTCCGCAACCCTTGGAACAATCGTTTCGCCCTCCCTCCCCAGGAACGCCCATGTTTAATGCCCTGTTGGACGACCTCGATGAGGATCGCTCACCTAGCGCAGATGAAGCCGTTGAACTTGTTGCTGACAACGCTGAAATCGACGATGAAGTCGAAGATGGTGATGACTCCAATAAAGACGCTGAAGAAGATGCCGGCGATCTTTCCGCCGAAGAGATACTTGGGACGGACGAGAGCGAGTCATGGTCGGACGATCCCGTCCGCATGTACCTGACGCAAATGGGCGAAATCCCACTGCTAACTCGGCAGCAGGAAATCGCACTGGCCAAAGAGATCGAGATCACTCGCTGCCAGTTCCGTCGCAAGTTGCTAGAGTGCGATTACGTCATTCAGAGCGCGTTCAAAACCTTGAAGCGCGTGCATGACAATGAGCTTCCGTTTGACCGTACCGTGCAGGTCTCCGTCACGGATCATCTTGAGAAAGAGCAGATCCTGGGACGCATGCCCTATAACTTGGCGACTGTCGAGCAGTTGCTGGCCAAAAATCGCGAAGACTACGCAATCGCGACAAGCAAGCGGTTCAAAATGCAGGATCGGCGTGACGCTTGGTGCCGGCTTGGTCGCCGTCGCCGCCGTGCCGTGCAGTTGATTGAAGAGTTGGGTTTGCGCACGCAGCGCGTCGAACCGTTCATTCGCATGGTCCGAGAGTTCAGCCGGCGTGCCGATCAACTGCAAGCCACGCTGAAGAAGATGAAGAAAGACCGCGTACCAATGGCCGAACGCCAGGCGGCGATCTCCGAGTTTCGCACGATCCTTCGTGCGACGCAGGAGACACCCACCAGTTTGCGCAACCGCGTACGGTATCTGCGGAAAGTCTATGCCAAGTATCAGCGAGCCAAACGAGGTCTCTCCGAAGGTAACCTGCGATTGGTCGTCTCAATTGCCAAAAAGTATCGCAACCGGGGCCTGAGCTTCCTGGATTTGATTCAGGAAGGGAACGCTGGCTTGATGCGTGCGGTTGATAAGTTTGAGTATCGCCGTGGCTTTAAGTTCTGTACCTACGCAACCTGGTGGATTCGCCAGGCAATCACCCGGGCAGTCGCGGATCAAAGCCGGACAATTCGCATTCCGGTTCACATGGTGGAGACCATGTCCAAAGTGCGGAATGTTTCCCGCAAACTTCTGCAAGAGCTTGGGCGCGAGCCGACGATCGAGGAAACGGCTCGCGCGGCCCAGTGTGCGGTGGATGAAGCCCGCCGCGTGATGGCCATGAACCGCTATCCGATCAGCCTTGACCGGCCGGTGGGTAATAGTGAAGACAGCCAATTTGGTGATTTGCTGCCTGATTCCGGTGCGGAAAGCCCCGCTACAGGCGCCGCGCAGGAAATGCTCCGCAGCCGCATCCATCGGGTGCTCAAGACGCTCAGCTATCGCGAACGCGAGATTATCAAGCTGCGTTACGGATTGGGTGATGGCTACAGCTACACGCTGGAAGAAGTGGGGCATATCTTCAAAGTCACCCGTGAACGTATTCGCCAGATCGAGGCCAAAGCCGTTCGCAAACTGCAACAGCCCAGCCGCAGCCAGGAGCTTTCCGGCTTCCTTGATTAGATACACGCTGCGGACGAGCAAGCCTTGTGACAAGATACAAAGAAACGCTCGGATCCGATTCCGGGCGTTTCTTTTGCGCGCAGCGAGCATGAAACAAGGACGAGTGTCGCTGCATTGTCAGAAAACACTGCTCAACAAATCAACAGAACGAGTGCACAACGCCCATTCGTCGGAGACTTCATCGAACTTTCATTTGGTGTCTGACGCTGCGGTGATGCTAGAATCCCACTGCCTGTATGTGGAGCGGTCTGTTGATGATAGGCGACATGAACCATGTGCAGGCACGAATTCCCGTACGAAAGCCCTGCTCCTCTTGATGTGAGTCTCCAGCATGTTCGATTCCAGCGAATTGCGCAAGGCTGTTGTGGCAGAAGGCGGGCTCAGTCGCCGGTTGTTCCTGGCCTACGGCGCTGCGCTCTCGAGCGTTCCGGTGTTGGGCCAAGTCGCTCAGGCAACCACGCGGCTCCGCGGCACGGACGACCCTTTCACGTTGGGAGTTGCTTCCGGGGATCCGGACGAACAGGGCATGGTGCTTTGGACCAGGCTCGCGCCGAACCCGCTTGATCCTGATGGGGGCATGCCGGCAGCGGCCGTCGAAGTGGAATGGATGGTTGCGGAAGACGAGGCGATGAACAATATCGTGGCGGCCGGAAAAACGCTGGCAACGCCGCAACTAGGGCATTCCGTGCACGTGGAAACGCGCGGTCTGAAACCCGATCACTGGTACTGGTATCGGTTCCGTACCGCCGACGCGGAAAGCCCTGTTGGTCGTACACGAACGATGCCCGCTCCGACATCGCTCCCGGAACGGCTGAACTTCGCCTTCGTTTCCTGCCAACACTACGAGGAAGGCCTGTTCACCGGCTACGAGCAGATGAAGCGCGATGATCTCGATCTTGTCATTCACCTGGGCGACTACATCTATGAGTATGCCGGAATTGACGGTCGCGTGCGCAAGCACGTGGGCAGTGAGGCCAAGTCGCTGGCAGACTACCGTGTTCGGCTATCTCAATACCGCGCTGATCCGCTGCTTTCGCAGATGCACGCCCAATGCCCTTGGCTTGTCACCTGGGATGATCACGAGTTCGACAACAACTATGCAGGTGGTATCTCTGAAGAAATCAGCGCTGATCCGACGGAGTTTCTGCTACGACGGGCGAATGCTTATCAGGCCTATTACGAAATGATGCCGCTGCGAAGATCGTCATTGCCGCAGGGGCCGGACATGCGGCTCTACCGCGGGGCCAAGTTCGGCCGGCTGGCGGAGTTTCAAGTGCTGGATACAAGGCAGCACCGCACAGATCAACCCAACAGAGATCGTTCATCTCCACTCAATGATTTCGCCTTGAGCCGCGAGAATTCACTCTTGGGACGCCAGCAAAGGAATTGGCTCAAATCATCGCTCATCCAGTCACATGCCACTTGGAATGTGCTCGCGCAACAAGTCATGATGGGGATGGTCGGTTTCGGGCGGACACAAGAATCGCTCCGGTACTCGATGGACCAATGGCCAGGCTATACCTATGAACGGATGCGGCTCATCGAATTCCTGGACGAACGTCGCATCCCCAATCCCGTGGTGCTGACGGGCGACATTCACTCCAACTGGGTCAATGATTTGCGCATTGACGACCGCAAAGCGGATGATCCTGTCGTGGCGACGGAGTTTGTTGGCACGTCAATCTCCAGTGGCGGAAACGGCCAAGTAGCACCGCGCAACCTGGATCAATTGCTGAAGAACAATCCATGCGTCAAGTTCCACAACCAAGAGCGAGGATATGTCCGCTGTCATGTCACGCCAAAGACGTGGACGTCTGATTACATGGTCATCAGCGATGTAACCCAACCCGGTGGCACGGTCACTTCACGAGCGTCGTACGTTGTGGAAGCCGGGCGGGCCGGGGCGCAGCAAGCGTAAAGCCAGGCATTTGGTAACATTGCGGGCCTCAGTACATCGGAATTGTCAGAGTACGATTCCGTGACGATGGAACCGCGCATGGTGTTTCACGCTACTTTGTTGTCAGGTCAGAGAATGATCTCGCCCATTGACGAAAACGAAGCCCTTCGCCTGGCCGACCACGAGTTTTTCATGCGGCGGGCTCTGATGCAGGCCGAAGCCGCGATGGAAGCTAGCGAAGTGCCAGTAGGCTGCGTGATCGTCCGTGAGGGTCGTGTGATTGCTGAAGCATCTAATGCCCGGGAAACACTCAGTGACCCAACTGCGCATGCCGAAATGATCGCTATCACTCAGGCAGCTCAATTGGTGGGCGACTGGCGGTTGGAGGGGTGCGCACTCTATGTGACCTTGGAACCGTGCTCCATGTGCGCTGGCGCGATCTTGCAAGCCCGTGTTCCGTTAGTCGTCTATGGTGCTGCCGACCCCAAAGCTGGCGCCGTGGATTCACTGTTCACGCTGCTTAATGACTCACGACTGAATCATCGATCCGATACGATTGCCGGTGTCTTGGCCAAGCCGTGCGGAGAAATTCTCACGCAGTTCTTTCGTGAACAACGGAAGCTGGGAAAGAAGTAGCGCCTGGAGCGTAACCGCCATGTCAAATGATCCAGACCAGCAGTCTCTGTATCATCCGGAAAACCCAGCGGCAATTGCGCCGGTCCATCAACAACCGGCCTTTCGATCCCATGCTCCTGCGTCTCGGCAGTTCGTGTGGGGCATGGTGGGCAACGCAATCTCAATCCTGTTAGCGATCGCCGCACCCGTAACTGGATTTTTCTTCATTTTGTTAACGCCGCTAGGGATCGCGTTCGCGGTGATGGGGACAACGTACTCGTCAAGCGTATTAGCGGAAGCGCGGGCCGCCGGTATGGAAGGTCAGTTCAAGAAACTCGGGCTGACATGTCGGATTGTTGGTTACTCGGCTATGGCCGTCCATGTGCTTTCGGGCGCGGCATGGTTGGCGACGAATGTACTCGGTGTGTCACCGATTCTCTGGTAGAGAAATGTGTATTATCGTGGTTGCCTGGGACGGCGCGACCGTTTGGCCTGCCCTTTGCGATCCTTTTCCTCGGGTGATAACTCATCATCAAGCGGTGAGACGCCAAGCTGAATCACGCGGCGTGTGAATTCAGCCAGATTGTGAACCTCCAATTTCTTCATCGCACTGGACTTGTGATTATCCGCTGTGTTGGGGCTACGATAGAGAATGGCTCCTGCCTCAGCGACCGTGCATCCCAAGGAGATCAACCGTGCGACTTGCCGCTCGGCTTTCGTCAGTGGTCGCCGCGGTTGCAGCGCTGTTTTCTCAGAAAGGGCGCTCGCCGGATCAGCCGCATTCCGAGTTGACGGCAAGCTGTGCTGAAGCGTTAATTCAACATTTCCCGCTTGGGGATTAACGCGCTGAAGTTGCCCAGGCTCGTTCTCTGCCGTGTTCCCTTCGCCGGCTGCGGGTAGCAGCGGTACAGTTTGGGAAAGGCTGCGGCAAGGAAAGATCGCCGCAGGGCCTGCGCCATCCTGTGGCGCATTGCTTTGGTTTTGGTCATTCGCGCACGGCCTCGACATTGCCTGCCCCTCGCAGTGAACTCTGAAGAGTTGCCCTATCACTACCGAGTCTGCAGGCGCCGGAAAGTGCCTGCATATCTGCATGCGTAGCTTATCGGGTGGGGGTGACAGAACTTGACAGGGCGCGCTGAATCGATGGGCTCATTTTTTGTGTTTCACCGATGCGCAAAAAAAGTGCCATTCCTGTAGCGATTGCGAATCCCTCTGAAGAATTCTCACGGCCCGTTGAATCTCTTCTCAAGTTGCTATGATGGCCGTGCCCAGTTGTTCAAGACGCATGACAACCGGCAATCGGCGAGAGATCACGGTCACCCAGCGAGGACACCATAAGCGTGTTAATCCCGATTCTGATCATGATTGCCGTAGCGTTGGACACCGTGATCCTGGTAGGGCTGATGTTGCTGACAAGAGCGCACGAAGATCAGGTCCGGCTGCGCTCCGCTTTGGTTCTCGCCATAACCTTGGCGATGTTCAACACGTCAGTCTTTGCCAGCACGCGTTATTGGTGGGGCGAATGGGGAGTGCCTGTGGCGTTTGTTGTACTGCCAGTCTTTGATGGGCTGGCTCTAAAGGTTGTGGGCAAGTTGACGAGGCGGCAGGTGTTCCTCACAATCGGCGTCTTGATCTGCTACTGGATCGTGCGGGAGTTTGCCGCGCTCGCGTTGTTGGCTGACTAGCGGCCTGTCAATAATCGATGGGTTGCGTGAATTCCGAGCCTGGAACTCAAATGATTCACTGCACAACTGGAAGCTCGTCAGATTTCTCCAACGTTCTCCAGCCTTGCGATGTCACTTCCCTGGCAGTTTCATCTCTGTCAGGTCTCTCCACGAGGAGAGCTTCCGTATCGTCCAGTTTGGCGATCAGGCACAAGCCCTTCTCGGCACCCATCACAGAAAGCGCAGATGCCAGGCTATCTGCCGTGATGCCATCGGGCGCAACAACCGTTACGGCCAATTGGTTCATCAGTCCAACCCCCGTATGGGGATCGACAATGTGCGAGTAGCGGACGCCGTCGATCTCAACAAATTGCCACGTATCCCCACTTTGAGCTACGGCTGCATTGGCCAGGTGGATGTAACGTCGTGGTTCATCAACAGCTGTGTTCTCGCTGCGCGGCGCGGCGATCTCAATTTGCCAACCCTCTTGGTCCGGCGGAGCGTCACCCACGACGATATCTCCACCAGCATCGACAAGCGCTCGCGTGAAACCATGTTCTCGCAAAACGGTGATCGCTTCATCGGCGGCGTAACCTTTAGCAATGCCCCCCAAATCCAGTTTCATGCCTGGGTGGACGAGTTGAACCATCTGATGATCATCACTCAGATAAAGATGCTGATAGCCGGTGGATCGTAAGGCGACCATCAATCTCTCTTGCGGCGGAAGCTTATGCTGCCGCCGGACGCGGCGCCATAGCCGAACAATCGGCCCAACAGTCACATCAAACGCCCCTTGCGTGCGTTTTGCCAGTTGTTGCGCGTGCGTGAGCACCTGCCAAAGTTCGTCGCTGACAGGGACTGGTTGGGCATGAGGGCTGCCTGAAGAAAGCCTGGAAAGTTCGCTTCTTTCGTCGTAGTCACTGAGGATCACGTTGAGCGCGGCGATTCTCGCAAAGGCCGCCTGCGCGGCCGTGTTTGCGGCCTCTGCATCCTCTGCGTAGAATATCAACGTAAACTTCGTTCCCATCTCAATTTGAGAAAAGGAATATCGCTTCAGGAGTGGTTGCGATCGGCGCGCGGACCGTTCCCCTTGGGTGTGATCGGCAAGTGTTGATTGATAAGTTCCGCTGAACACAAGAAAAACGCAAACAGCAACAACCCTGATCAAAGCAAGCGCTGGCCTTCGCCACATGCAAGAAATGCATCCGGTGAAAGTGCAAAGTTGTCGGTCACAGCAAGATGGCAATTGCCAACTTGCAGACCTTATTCTCACATTGAGGTCAGTAGCGAGACTCATTTTTTTGGCAAGATCCGATGCGCAAGACACTCCCCCATATAGATTCTCAGTCTCACCCGCAAGCACGTCGCTGGCAAGTTTTCTCTCTCGGTCTCTTCTGCATGGCGACCTTGTGCGTACTCACCATGGTGCTTTCTTCCGCCGCGCACTCGGCGTCAGCACTCGCCGCGAATCCGCAAGACGGTCGCAAGGGTGGATCGGAAGCGAAAGCCGTTTCCCAAATCAGGGTCGACAATGCGTCGGACGCGACAACAGAGGAGGACATGCGCCCGTACACGGACCAGATCAATGGAACTAAAGTCACTTTTGACATGGTCCCTATCCGAGGTGGCAAATTTCTGATGGGCAGTCCAGATTCGGAAGCTGACCGAAGCGATGCCGAAGGCCCTCAGCACGAAGTTGAAATCGCTTCCTTTTGGATGGGCAAGCATGAAGTGACGTGGGACGAATACAACATCTATACGTTCTCGCTTGACATCAAACGCCGCGAAGTCTTCAACTTGGAAGCCACCGAAGGCGACCTGCTGGCTGACGCCGTTGCCCACCCCACGAAACCGTATGTTGATATGTCCTTTGGGATGGGCAAGGACGGCTTTCCGGCAGTTTGCATGACGCAGTATGCGGCCAAGAAGTACTGCGAGTGGCTTTCCGCCAAGACGGGACACTACTATCGTCTGCCAACGGAAGCTGAGTGGGAATACGCTTGCCGCGCCGGCACAACCACGGCTTATTCCTTTGGTGGAGGCACTGACAACATCGACGAATACGCCTGGCATCTTGATAACTCTGGCGAAAAGTACCACAAGGTCGGCGAGAAGAAACCGAACCCTTGGGGCCTGTTCGACATGCACGGCAATGTCTCGGAATGGGTGTTGGATGCCTTTGATCCGAGCTATTACGGCAAACTTCAAGGCGTGACCTCAAACCCCCTGAATCAACCGACGCAAGAATATTCTCGGACCGTCCGTGGCGGGTCCTGGGATGATTTTCCCGAGGATCTTCGTAGCTCTGTTCGTAAGGTTTCAGAACCGCTGTGGAAAGAGCGAGATCCGCAAGATCCGCAAAGCATCTGGTATCTCACGGACGCGCCGTTCGTCGGTTTTCGAATTGTTCGTCCGCTTGTCGAACCCAGCGATGACGAGAAGAAGAAGTACGGTCCGGACAAGTACCAAGATGGCTCGTAGCACGCCGGTTTGAGAGGTTGCGAGGCTTCTGGCCCACCAAGATTGAACCCGTGACCGCGCCATCCCGCAGCGACAACGCCGTCCCACCGTATGCAGGAGCCTACCCCATGCCCCAACGGAAGCCTTCCTCCCGACGCGCGTTTCTTCAATCATCCGCGGCGGCTGTCACCGGCGGTGCCTTAGTGGGCAGTTCCTTGGTTGATCTCGCTGCTGCCGGCGGCGTACACCGTCAGGGTGATGAGACGGTACGGATTGGCTTGATTGGTTGTGGCTCGCGAGGTTCGGGCGCGGTCAAGGATTCCTTTGTCGCCTCTACGTTTGAGAATGGCGTGCCCGTCAAGTTGGTGGCCATGGGTGACGCATTCGATTTCCGTCTGCAAGGTGCTTACCAGTCCATCACGCGGAGTGAGCAGTTTGCTGCAATGGTGGATGTTCCGGAAGACCGTCGGTTCGTCGGCCTGGATGCGTATAAAAAAGTGCTTGCCTGCGATGTGGACATGGTGATCCTGGCAACCCCACCGGGCTTTCGTCCGCAGCACTTTGCCGCGGCTGTCAACGCCGGCAAACATGTGTTTATGGAGAAGCCCGTTGCGGTTGACGCTCCTGGCGTGCGAACTGTATTGGAAGCCGCTCAACTTGCCAAGGAAAAATCCCTGGGAGTGGGCGTGGGTCTGCAACGCCGTCACCAGACAAACTACCAGGAGACCGTCAAGCGATTGCATGACGGCGTGATCGGCGATATCCACACACTCCGGTGCTACTGGAATGGAGGCGGTGTCTGGACAGACCGCGGACGGGAAGCGAAGCGGCCTGAAAGGAATTCAGAGATGCGCTATCAGGTCGATAACTGGTATTACTTCACCTGGCTCTCCGGTGATCACATCGTCGAGCAGCACATTCACAATCTGGATGTCTGCAACTGGGTGAAAAACGCTTTCCCTGTCTGGGCACAAGGCATGGGCGGACGGGAAGTCCGCACAAGCAAAGACACCGGCGAAATCTTTGATCACCATGCTGTGGAATTCCAGTACGAAGACGGTTCGCGAATGTTCAGCTTCTGCCGGCACATCCCTAACTGTTGGGATTCTGTCTCTGAACACTGCCAAGGTTCCAAGGGCGATGCCAACATTGGCGGTGCCCGAATCAACGTCAACGGCGAAACACCTTGGCGGTACCGAGGCGAGCGCAACGCGCCCTATCGGCAGGAACACTTTGACTTGATGGCCAGTATCAAAGCCGGTACGCCCTACAACGAAGCGGAAGTTGGCGCGAAGAGTTCCATGACGGCTATCATGGGTCGCATGGCCACATACGGTGGCAAAGCCTTGCGCTGGGAAGACGCTTTGAACTCAGAAATTCGCCTTGGGCCAGAACCGGGATTCACTTTCGAGACCACGCCGCCAACGCCGTTCGTCGCAGTACCTGGTATTTCGGAGGTCGTGTGACTTGAGTGCCGGCAGAGTCTGATCGCCTCAACTGTGAGCGTGACTGACGAGATTAACAGGCACATCGGACAATGTGGCCTGCTGCGGGCCCTCTGCATAGGTTTGCCCAAGCATGATGCTTGGCATCGAGGGAATCTGAATACGTGGCACTGTGTTGATGAACAACGGGGCTAGGCCTGTCGTACCGAACGAAGTTTGCCACAGTGCTCTGTTTGCCATTGTGCTCTTGTGCGGGTATCTCCTAGAGCACGCCGCGCTGGAGCCGTGATTTCCTCGCACCTGCTCATTGCAATGAATCTTTTGATTGCGCGCCCTTGGATTGCAATATTCCGTTGCTCGCGAATGCGACCCATCGCCCTGTTGTTAGCGCTTGCAGTTCCCCTGATTCTGAGTGTCAGGCCGGCATTTGCTGGAGGAGGGGCAGCTAACGTTGCGGTCATCATCAACGCCGAGAGTTGGGCATCGCTGACGATTGCGAATGAATTCATTGCACTTCGCGACGTCCCGGTTGCCAACGTCGTTTACCTGAACGATGTGCCGGGATTCGAAACGGTGGATGTTGACGTTTTTCGTGCCAAGATTCTTGCGCCTGCGCTGGAAGCCTTGGAGCGGCGCGGGCTCGGTGCGCAGATTGATTATCTCGTTTACTCGTCAGACTTTCCCTATGGTGTCAATCTGGCAAAGGATATTGGCAACGCCAAGGTTCACCAGGTCGTCACCAAAGTTGGCTCGCTGACAGGCTTAACCTATCTCTGCCAACTGGTGCGTGGCAAACAGCTTTACTACCTGGATATCAACAGCAATCGCTATTATCGGCCGCTTGATACCGTTAACCCCGGTGAGGAATTCACCAACGATGAGTCCGCGATCCAGAAAACGGCCACGGCGATCGAGTTGATCCAACAGGGAAAACACAGGCAAGCAGCTGATATCTTTACGGAACTGACGGAAAAGCACCCCAAGTCTGTGTTAGCCGCGTACTCCCTTGCCTGCTGCGAAGCCCAGCTTGGCAATCCGGTACAAGCAGTCAAGCACCTGGAAAGAGCGATTGAATTGGGGTGGTGGAATATCCAGCACACTCAAGCTGATGAGAACTTGGCCAACCTGCGAGATCGTGACGATTTCAAACAGCTCATTGCCCGGATGAAAGATCGCGTGATTAATGTCGGCGAATCGCAAGGCTTTCGTACGATGTATGCGTGGGATGAGTCGTTTCAAAAAGCGGCTCCCAATCGCGGCATCCGTTACTTGATCTCCAGTATGTTGGCCGCGACGAGTGGCCGCGGCACATCCGTCAATGAGGCGCTGAAATCTCTGCGCCGCGCCAAATCAGCTGATGGCACGCGGCCAGACGGCACAATCTATTTCATGGACAACAAGAACATTCGGGCCGAAACTCGATCTTGGGGTTTTGCGTCTGCGAAGAGCCTGCTCAAAGACTTAGGCGTTAATGCGGAGATTATCAACGACGGTACGATCCTGCCGCGAAACAAGCGATCCATCGCAGGGTTGATGGCCGGATATGCCAGCTTCAATCTGAAGGACTGGGGCAGCACGATTGTTCCGGGGGCGTTCTGCGAGCACCTAACCAGCTACGGCGGAGTGCTCAAACAGGACGCTGATCAGATGGCGCTTTCGGAGTGGATCGCCGCCGGTGCCACAGGCTCCAGCGGAGCCGTCACGGAGCCCTACGCGCTGCAATGGAAGTTCCCTACGCCTTTTATGCACGTGCACTATGCTCGCGGGAGCACACTTGGCGAAGCTTACTACCAATCGGTGCAGATGCCTTACCAACTGTTGTTGGTCGGTGACCCGCTCTGCACGCCGTGGGCCGCTGCTCCCCAATTCCGCGTGGAAGGTGTTCGTAGCGGAGAGTCTGTCACGGGTCGCCTTTCATTGACTGCTCAGGCAACGGATGGAAAGGAATTCAAGCAATTTGAGTTCTACATTGATGGTCGCCGGGTCGGCATGATCAAGCCGCAAGGTACCTTTGAAATGGACACCACCAAGGCGCCTGATGGCCATCATGAATTGGGTGTCGTTGCCATCGCAGACAATTCACTGGAGACCCAGGGTATCCAGACAATTCCACTGACGTTCGCCAACCATGACAACAATGTGACCTTGTCGACGGCTAAGCCTGGCGTCATTTACGGAGAACCTGTCTTATTGGATGTCAAAGCCACAGGCGCTGATGAGGTTGTCGTGCTCCAAAACGGCCGCCTCGTCGGACGGCTGGCAGCGAATGACGGCGATGTCGCTGAGACGGTCGATGTCGTGACGAATATGTTGGGCATGGGTGACGTGGAGTTCGTCGCCGTGGCGATGTTTGGAAACAAACCCACGGATCAGGCGATCAGCCGGCCGGTCAAAGTGACGATCTTTCCTCCCAAAGCCATGCTGGGAGTTGCTCGGCCACGTGGTGAATTGACTGCCGGTGTACAGGTTACCAACGCTGCCTCGCAAACCACATTGATTGACAGCCTGGGGAAAGCTGAATGGCTCAAAACAGCGGACGTGGGCGATGGCGAATTCACCATCAACACATTCATCTCAGTCCCTGGTGATGACTTGTATCAATTTCAGTGTCGCTCTGACTCGAAAGTCTCCATCACTTTGGACGATGTGCCACTCACACGACCGCAGGGCGAAGGAGGCGACGGAAAATGGAAGTATGCTCCGCTACACCTCAGGCGTGGGTGGCACAAGTTGGAGATCAAAGTTGGCAACAAAGCCGGAGACGCAAAGCCCAATGGCTTTGGAGAGCGGATCGACGTTCGCTTTGGCGGGCACGGCACGCGCAGTCTGGATGGTACGTTCTGTCGAGCCATCAAGGAATGATGCCGCCACATGCGTCGCGCAAGCGAATGCCTATTGCGCGAGCCAATTGACTTTGCGCAGTCGAAGTGAGTTCTCGATCAAGACTAACAGCACATTGGGATCGAACGGCTTGCGAAGAAAGTAGGTGCAGCCTGCGGCGCGTGCCCTGCGCACAATACTTGGGTCTGATTCGCTACTGAGTACGATGACAGGAATCTCGTTCGTTGATGAGTCGTCCGTCAGGTGCTCACAGACGCTCAACCCGTCGGCATCAGGGAGGTTGGCATCCAGCACGATCAGCTGCGTTGGCTGACAACTCGCCATTCGCATAGCTGCCGCGCCGTCTCCCGCCGTGGCCACGGTAAACCCCTGGCGTGACAAGCTTGCCGAGAGCGATTCCAAAGCGCGCGGATCGTGATCGACGAGTAGAATCTGCCGACCGTTTCGAGAAGGAATGGGTTGCCGTTGTGAGCGTGTTCCCGGCTTCCAGCTTGGTCTGATTGTCGCCGTCATCCACTGATTCTCCGAATGCCTTGGTCTGCCAGAAACGTTGCCCGGCCGCAACGCAGGCTGCGCGCCTTTGAGAACGACTGAACTCTAGGGCGCAAATGAGGCCGGTCAAGAAATGCCCGCGATTTCCGCCGCAGGGCCTACCACCTGCACGGAGCAGCCGGAGCTAGAGCACCTGTCTGCTGTTCCGCTTGCCCGGATGGACGCTGTCAAGTCGTCACGAGATGGGAACCCAGACACCCTGCTCTCGGGCGTACGGGCGAAATTGTCATTGGTCAAATTCGGGGTGTTTCGGGCTGACGGGCGCGCTGCCGAGCGCCATAGGGGGTTGATGGTTAACATGCTGCTGAACGTAACGTCGGGATTGGCGGTGATGTTTGCGGTGCCGTTGCTGGTCCATTGCATGGGCGTGAAGCGTTTGCGCCACCTCTCGGAGGTGGAAAAAATTTGACCAATGACAATTTCGCCCGTACGCCCGAGAGCAGGGTGCGCGCAGACGCTGCAATTCAATCACGCGTCCGCAAAGCGATGGACCCTGAGACGAAGGGGGATCATCGGGGAGGTGTTCTCGAGCGCCTTTCTTCTTGAGGCGTGCCCGCGCGGCGAAAACGGGACAAACTCGACCATGATAACTTCGCCGTACATGTGAGAACGTGGCGTGTGGCCTCCCATCGCGGAACGATTTGACAGCGTTCGTCCGGGCGAGCGGAACAGCCATCAGACAGGCGCTCTATTCCTCGGCATCGTCCGATTCGTCATCCTCTCGGCGGATCAGTTGGCCCAACCACCAACCCCAAGTGATGTAGTGCAGAAATGCAATCAGAAAGACGCCGCCAACGATAGCGATGGCAACAGGCGCGACGCCTCCAAAGGGAATTGCCAACAGGACGAACAACGTCAGCAAGATGATTCCTGAAAACGACGCCAGCAGAATGCTCATGCAGCCCCGCTGTTGGGCGGCTGTGGGTTCTGGCGGTCGTTGAGGTCGGACCGGTACTTGCGGCACGCCAGGACCTGACGGCTCACCCGCCTCGTTCGCAGAGGAATCCGCCGGCGGGAATTCTGAAGGGGAAGTCGAATTCATCGCACCAATGTAACCAGCGCGTGGCACGTCCGACAGCCTACCTCGTGCCGGCATGGCGTCTGACCACCATCGCAGTGGTCCAGCTGGTGAGGAGCTTTTGCGTGATTATACCTTCAGCCAGCACGCTGTCGGGCGGCACTGGCCCGGGGATGAGCCTGCTCGTAGATCGAAATCAGGTGCGATGTGGTGACATGCGTGTAGATTTGCGTCGTCGCCAGACTCTTGTGGCCCAGCAATTCTTGCACGCTGCGGATGTCCGCACCGGAATCGAGCAAGTGTGTGGCAAAACTATGGCGCAACGTGTGCGGTGATGTCCGTTGATCCAACCCGGCGATCTTCAAGTGCTTTTCCAGCAATCGCCCAACGCTGCGAACTGTAATGCGCTTGCCAAATCGATTAACAAAAACCGGAGCCGAGGGGCCTTGCGCTTCCGCGACGTGGAGTTCACGCTTGCGCATCCAAGCCTTTAGCGCACGCTTTGCGAACGAGCCGACGGGGGCCATCCTCTCCCGTCTTCCCTTACCCCGAACCCGCAGCAGTCCAGCAGCGAAATCCAGGTCAGAATCATTGAGGCCAACGACCTCACTTACCCGCAAGCCTGCAGAGTACATGGTTTCCAGAATCGCTCGATCACGCAGTCCGTCATCGCGGTTTTCCGGAGGAGTTTGCAGCAAGCGTCCCAATTCCTCCGTCGACAAGAAGTGCGGCAGCTTGCGTTGGCGTCGCGGGTTTCTTAGTGGTTTGGCTGGGTTGTCTTGTCGCCAACCCTCTCGCTGTCCAAAGCGAAAGAAGCTGCGCATCGAAGCCAGGCGGCGTGCAATCGTTGCCGGCGAGTAGTCGCAGGCATGCAAGTGCGACAGATAACCGCGCAAGTCAAGCGTTGTCACCTCTTCGGGATCGGGAGCCTCGCCACCGCTCGCTTCAACAAGATGCTCGCAAAGCGCTGAGAGGTCTTCGCGGTAACTCTTAACCGTGTAGTCCGATGCGTGTCGCTCAACACGCAAATAGGTCAAGAATCGCTGAACCGCCGAATGCATTGATGCGCGTTAGATAGTCTCGTGGCTTTCGCCGGCAAGGTGGAAAACATCATCAAGAAGATCAGGACGACAACTCTCAGTCTGTGACTAGCGGCCACCAGTTTGCGTACCGGCTAGGCCCAGTCGTCATCTTCGGTTGCTTCGGCTGGCATTTCAAAGCGAGCCGATTCTGCTTCGTGACGCACCTTTTGACTCAGGACTGCGGCGTCATACCAACTAAAGGAAAGCTCGGGGTCAGAGGCGTAGCGTCCCATGCTGCGCAGGACTTCACCGCGATTTTCGTCGTTGTAGAGGAATACGTAGCGCTCCTCGCCCTTGACTAACGCTACGACATTGATGTCATTCTCCACGCGCTCTCTCCTTCTGGTCGCCGTCTGCGGGTTGAGTACGAGAACGGACGATGCCTGGGTGTGCGGATCCTTCCTCTGTCCGTCGTCTGCTTGTGCGCTTATCGGCGTTTAGACCACCGCCACGTTACTCGGGTTTCGTCAGCTCCCCCGCGCGCTGAAAGCATGTCTTGAATGTGCATGCGACTACAGAAGCGAATGAAGTCACCGCTGCGCTGTACATATCCTTGCCATCCATCCATGCGCTCATCTTGATGGACACGGCTATCTCGCTTGAGCGCGGCAATCACTGCCGGATCGTTACCATTGAACGAAGATGTGTGGCGCAGCACAGGAGTTGTCGATGTCGCTTGCGGTGCCGTTGCATCGGGAGCAATCGTCACGCGCGGAGTACTTGATAGACTTAAGGGATCTTGCGTAGTTGGACCTGCTGGTACATTCGCTATTCCTGTCAACGTTCCAGAGGGAGCACCACTTGGACCGGGCGAAGGGACGGGCAACTGCTGTGGCTGCACTGCTGGAGATGATTCTTGGATGTCACCTCCGGCAGACTCTCGGGAGGCTTCCACTTGCTGTCGCGCCTGGGCGAACTCGGCTTCATACCGCAAGCGCGCGGGGATCAGGAGTTCGTGCTTGGAACCCAAAGGCAGACCGTAACCCGCAATGATCTCCGCTAGCGAAGGATCCGCTGCGTACCACTCTGTCGTCAAGGAATAGCGCGGCGGGTAGAAGGGGTCATAGTCCGTGACGGCGCCGATAACCACCGCGTCAACTTCCAAGATCTGAGCTAGTTGCCGAACATGCTCGCCCTGGTTGAGCGCCAACTTGTAGGTCCGCAACGTTTGCTCGGTGACACCTATGGGAACAACTTCGAAACCCGGAATCTGCTGCAACTCATTGAAGTAAGCCAACGCGCAGGCACGCCCGTCCAGCGTGGGTTCCGTGCTTAAGTTGAAGAATGGCGCCACGGCAACCTTTTGCAACTCCGGATAAGGATTGCGTACCCGGGGCTCGTGAACCATCTCTGGCCAAGTCTGGCACCCGCATGCGGTGAGTGCTGTGCTGGCTGCCAGCAGAGAGAAGAGAAGGGCGCGGGAGGTCACCGTAGAACTCTGATGTGAGACGCATCCCCCGCGAAACAGAACGCTCCGGCAGCACCTAAGAGATACGTGGGAGTCCGTTCCGCCCGCATTATCGTCACAAACTGTAAGGCACTTGAAGTTTTTCTGACCGACAAACTCCCCTGCGTTTTTGCTGTATTCGGCAACCATTGCGGGGCTAGCACGGCCGTTGCTTGCAGTAAGAGCGCTAAAATCGAAAAAAGGCTTTCGTTCCGGGCAATCAGCAACCGAAATCAAATCAACAGGTGTCCAAGTGCTTGCGCCGCGCGGCGTTTTTCGCGAGGTCAGGCGAGTGGAATCGCGGCAGGCAGGCTCATTACTTTCAGTCCATTGAGCGCCGCCCCGTCTTGGGCAACACAAGAACGAACGGACTGGTCGATTCGCCGGCTCGTGCTCGCACCGATGTGGCTATTCCACAGCAGGTGCCGAGGGCGCGGCGCGTTAGGCCGGCGAAGAGGCGCTCCCCGTGGCGCCTGGCAATTTGTCAAGGATGCATACACATCGAGGAGGGAACCGATGCGACACGTGATTCTGGCTCTTGCGGTGCTGGCGTTTTGCGCGCCGACGTCGGTGGAGGCGCAGGAGAGCGACCAGGTCGTCGCCGACCAGCTCGCCAACTCGCTCAAGGCCTCTGGCCAATTGAGTGGCTACCAAATCAAAGTCAGCTATGGCAGCGGTGTTGCCATGCTGGAAGGCTGGGTTGCTGACCAGCAGCAAATGGATGCGGCGGTCGCCGTGATCAATCAGCAGCCGACAGTCGATTCAGTCGTCAACAAGCTCAAGATTGAAGACACTCAGCCCGTCATTCGGTCAGTTCAACATCAGACCCCGATGCCGTTGGCACGCCCGGTTTCGCATCAGCAGCCGGTCAGCTTCTCAGCTCTCTCGCGTCGTCAGGACGCTCCGGCTGCGGCCGTTCCGCAGCCTGCGGTTCAAGGCGTTCCGCAAGGAGTTCCGCAGGGCGGTTATCCCGGTATGTACGATCAGCCTTACATGCCTAACTACGCTTGGCCTTCCTACGCGGCTTATCCCAACTACGCTGCTGTTGGATATCCCAAGCAGTATTCACCAGCCGCTTGGCCATACATTGGCCCGTTCTATCCCTATCCGCAGGTTCCGCTCGGTTGGCGGAAAGTCACCTTGGAATGGGATGACGGCTGGTGGTTCCTCGATTTCTCGGACCAGCGTCACCACGGCCATGCCCGCTAGGCGACGGTTGAAGACAACATCTGGCTGAGATGATCGGCTCATAAGAGCTTGCAAACGCCCTGGCCGCTTCCCGTAGTGGCCAGGGTGTTTTTCTTTGGCGCTCCACGGCAGCACTGCCCGCACATCGCTGAATCGCCGCACAATCCAAAAAAGTCGCAAGTTCGTCACAGATTGACACGATAACTAGGTTAGCTCCGCTCTCGAGAACCACGAGTCCAAGTTCTCCGACGGACAACACACAGATCATTGGGACAATTCACGCCACGACTTGTTGACCGGTCGGGGGACACTCCATGTCGAAGAAGACAATCATCGTCGCCGCAATCTGCAGCATGACTTGCGGCATGTTCTCCGGCTGCCAAACGCAGACGGGATTTCAAGTCGGTATGTGGGGTTACCCCATTCCTGTGAGCCCCTATTTCCAGGATGAACTGGAAGACGATTGGTGGGAAAAGGAGCGGTACGATCGAGTGCCCATCCTGGGTCCCATTACGTCTGGAGGCCCCCCACGGGCTTTGGATCCCCCCTCGGACGACGAAATCATGCGTGCGATGCCAAGCGTCGAAGGTGGCATTCCATTTTTGCATGAAGAACAGAGAAACAACGTGCGGATTGTGAAGACGCTGATTGCAGATTACGTCGATCCACCCCGCTTCTACCCGTTGGTTGGTTGGGCTCAGCACCACCATGCTCAGTACAAGTGCACGGTTTACTACTCCAGTGCAACTCGAGTTGGCTGGCCGATTCCGTACACGATAGCCGATGAAGACGCTCAGGAAGTCATCTACATCGATCACAACCACTTGCACATGGTTGGCGGCGCGGATGGCGGACCTGACAGCAACTATCCCCCGGCTCCAAACCAATAGTCACACCGGGCGACAACAAAAAACTCGCGGCAATCCCGGCAATTTGCTGGGGTTGCCGCTTCGCTGCGCAACGGCTTCATGAAGCACTCGCTCCTGATGCAAAGAACCTGCGTATCGATACTCGCAGCCGCGCTCACTTATTGCTGCGTGACGGCCCCGCGCGCAGATGCTTCAAGCGATCCAGCATCGTGGCAAGATGACGCCGATGTTCAATTTGCGCTGGCCACCGGGCACTATGTCCGTGGAAACTATGAATTTGCCGCTGAGGAGTTGCAAGTCTTTGTCGATAGCTACTCGGCAGACGGGCGAGTTGCCGAAGCGCGATTCTATCTGGGGGAATCGCTCTCCCAATTGCGTAGATTCACCGAGGCAACCTCGGCTTATCGCCAGTATCTGCAAGATCGACCCCAGGGCCAACACGCACGCGTGGCCACGTTCCGAGTCGCAGAGTGCTTGTATTTTGACAGGGACACCGCCGCGGAAACGGCACTGCGAGAGTTCACCGAGAATTGGCCTGATGATGAGTTGAACAGTTTTGCTTTGGCCTACGCGGCCAACTGTGCGGCCGCACGGGATGACGCTGCCGGTGTCGAGTCATATCGCGCGGCTCTCCAGCGATACCCGCAATCGCCCTTGGCAGATGATTGCCGGATTGGCCTGGCCAGGTCGCTGGATGCGGTTGGCAAGACAACAGAAGCTCAACGCATCTTTCTGGCGCTAGCGGATAAACCTCAGCCGCTGATCGCCGCCAAAGCTAGGTATTTCCTCGCCCGCAGTTACTTTGCCGCGAAAAACTATGCCGCCGCGGAGACGACGTTCCACAACTTACTGGAGAAGTTTCCCTCCGGTGACTGGGTTCCCTTCGCCAGCTTAGGTCTCGGACGGGCGATCTTTGAGCAAGCACGCCTTGCTGACGCTTTGGCAGCGCTGGAGCCACTCACTGACGACGCCTTGGTTGGCGCTGACGCGCAATATTGGCTAGGCATGACGCATAAGACGGCTCAGCGATACGCCACGGCGGCCAAACTGCTCCTACCCATTGCGTCTAAGAATCCGCAACATGATTTAGCGGATGACGCGTTGTTTCACGCGGCCGACGCACTGCGCGTCGCGGCCGAGTTGGATATGACGCTAGCCGCTCACTCTGCCGACACACGCGCAGTCTATGAACGGCTGTTGGAGCAATACCCGACGAGCGCGTGGCGAAACGAAACCTTGATCGGGCTTGCGCGTCTGGCACTGGCTTCAAAGAAACAACAGCAATTGGAACGCTATCTTGCCCCGCTTTATGACGCACCAGACTTGGCCGTCCGGTCCGTGGCGCGGCGAATCTTCGCCAGGGGACTCCTTGACGATGGACGATCCGAGCGAGCAATTACTGAACTGGAAGAGCTCATCGAACTTCAAGCTCACGATGCCCATGCAGCATTTTCGCAATACCTGTTGGGGAATGCCTACACTCACGTTGGCCGTCATCATGAAGCGTTGGCCGTCTTGGAGAAAATCGAGCCGCAGCCGTCCGAAGAGAGATTCAACCTGCGAGCGGAGCTGGCCTTCGCCAAGGCGCGTTCACATCTAGCACTGCAAGAGTTTGAATCGGCCGCGCAAGCACTGGACGAGTTCTTGGATGTTGTCGATGCGGAAGATGATCGCCGGAAGCTGGCTGCCGGAGAGTTGGTAGCGTGCTTGATCGAAATCACCTTGCCTGAGGAACTGTGGAACCGCAATCAACAGGTTCTCGATGCGCTCAAACTTTGGCGATCGTTGCCTCGGCAATCGGAGGATCACGATCAACTCGCCTTGCGTGTGGCCGAGTGTCTCTATGAGGCAGAGGCTTATGATTGGGCTGCCGAGGTCTTCACGGAGAACCTGTTAGAGGCAGAGACCAACACAGATATTGATGCAAGCTATCAAGCTCGTTTCCGGTCTGGGCTTGCGTGGAGCCTGCATCGAGACGGCCGAAGCGGTCAGGCCGTAACGGAATTCCAGCAGCTCATCGAGACCGCTGCGGAAACGGATCTTGCCGCGGAGGGGGCGATGGTGCTCGCCAAGCTCCACACGGATAAGCAACAGATCGAAGAGGCGCTGAAGGCATACAGTCATGTCATTGAACACCACCAGACAAGCCGTTTGCGCGCCCAAGCAATGCTGTCCAGCGCGACGTTGCTCCGCGAAACTCAACAAACTGTAGAAGCCGCGCTCTTCTATGAGGAGTTCTTACGGGACTATCCTGATCACCTGCAGCGTGATGAGGCGCTCTATCAATCGGCGTGGCTGGCAGTGGACTTGCAGCGCGCAGATGCATCGATCAGCTATTTCTCGCAATTGCACAAAGAATGCCGGACAAGCGAGTACTGGCCGGACGCGACATATCGTGTCGCCGACGCTCACTTCGCTGCCAATGAGTTGGAGCAAGCGAACGATGTTGTTAGCGCGCTGTTACAACATGAGGATCAGCGCTTACGGGCGTACGCCTTGTTCTTGCAAGGGAGAATCGCCTGGGAGGGAGAGCGCTACGATGAAGTTGTGGCAGCAATGGACTCGCTCGCTGAGGAGTTTCCAAAACATGAGCTTGTGCTTCCGGCTGGGTACTTCGCAGCCGATGCGTTCACCATGAAAAATGAAATGCAAGCGGCGGCAAAACGCTGGGAATCGCTGACGCGCGTCACTGACAACATCGCTTCAACGTCGGGACGAGAGTGGTCCGCGAAAATTGCCTTGCGGCACGCCCAGACACTGGCCGCATTGCAACGTTGGTCGCAGGCACGTGAGATCGCCGAAGCTTCGCTCGACGCCTCGCCGGACTTCGAGTTCAACTACGAGCTTCATTTCGTGGTCGGCCGCGCGCTGGCGTCCGCCGCACAGTTGACCGATGCACGCGGGGCCTACGCCCAGGTGCTGTCATCCCCTTCCGGAGCCAAGACGGAAACGGCTGCCAAAGCACAGCTGATGATTGCCGAAACCTATTTTCACCAAGAAGACTACAGGCAGGCGGTGCGAGAGTATCTCAAGGTCGAGATCTTACACGGATTTCCGCCATGGCAAGCTGCCGGCTTGTTTCAGGCCGGCATCTGCTACGAAAAACTCGGCAAACCGGACCGCGCGCAGGAGCAATACCGGCGACTGGTCCGTGATTTTGCCGACACTGAATATGGTTCGCGCGCCCACCAGCGGCTGAGGTAGCTTGAGAGCAAGCAAGATAGCAACGCATGCACGCATGCCCAACGAGCGTGCTCGAGCGGACAAGGAGGTCCGCCGCAAGGATTCACTAGGGACGGCCATGTTGTTTCACAAATCATCGCACCGTTGGCGACTGGCAGCCATGATTCTGCCGTTGTTCGCCATTCTCATCGCCTGGATGCATCTCTCGGCCCAAGCTCAGGACAATTCTCCAGGCGGAGCGTCTGAGGTTGCCACGAATTCATCAAGCGATAGCGAATCCGCAAGCACTCCCGGGACATTGCTGGGGATGATCCGCAACGGCGGTCCATTGATCATCCCGATCGGCATTTGTTCCTTTGTCCTAGTGATCTTTATCTTTGAGCGGGCAATGAGTTTGCGCCGCGCACATATCATTCCCAAGCCGTTTGTGAAAAAGTTCTTGCATCAACTGCGGGAAGGCCAGCTCAAGCCACAAGAAGCGTTGGAGACATGTGAAGAAAATGGCAGCGCTATCTCGCAGGTCTTTGCCGGAGCAGTTCGCAAATGGGGCCGGCCGGCCGTCGAGGTTGAACAGGGCGTGCTCGATGCCGGTGAACGCGTTGCCAACCATCTCAGACGCCATCTTCGCGTCATTAACGGAGTCGCAACTGTGACACCGCTGATGGGGCTGTTGGGGACGGTGATGGGCATGATCCGAGCCATGGATGAGATCGCCATCCATCAATCCGCGGGAAGTGGTGGTACGCCCTTTGTGGCCGGAGGAATTAGCCAAGCGCTCATCACCACGGCCGCCGGGCTGACCGTCGCTATTCCTGCTTTGATCGCGTACCTGTACTTCGTGGGGAGTGTTGACCGACGCGTGATGGAAATTGACATGCTTGGCCAGGAAGCTGTCGATTTGATCGCGGCGGATGGTGGAGTCGACCTCAAGCGGAAATCCAGTTCGCGAAAGAAAGCCGCCTGAGGTTTCTCGAAAGACGAGAAGCCAAGCCATGATCGCTTATCCCCAAACGATAAAGCCTTAAAAGATGCCACTTAAAGTCCATGTCGATGAACAGCCGGTGCTGAACTTGGCGCCGATGATCGACATTGTCTTCCTGCTGATCATCTTTTTCATGGTCGGGACAACCTTCACGCAATTGGATCGCGACATCGAGATTCAAGTACCGGAAGTGGCCGACAATGGCGGCCTGACCGCACCGCCTGAGCGCAAACTGATTAACGTGCATCGCGATGGACACATCACGATGGATCGCCGTAGCGTGAGCTTGGAAGATCTTGCGGACTCGTTGGAAAACGCGCGCTCGCAATTTTCCGGTTTGGGTGTGACCATCCGCGGCGATGGTGAATCGACATGGCAACGTGTGGCGGAAGTCGCCAACGCCTGCCGTCAGGCAGGCATTAAAGATATTGGAATGTCTGTGCAGGTGGCCGCACAACCTGCGGCCACGCGACGCTAATGAGCTCTTCGCAGCTACTCATTTGGGCTCTGTGGATTGGCGTGGGCTTGCTCACGGTGTCTTCGATTGCGCTGATGTTCACGCGCTGGGGAAAGAACCGCCCGCTGAGAAAGTGCGTCGTTCTCTCTCTCCTGGCACATCTTAACCTGCTGGGCTACGCCTGGACCGTCCAGATTGTCGCTCACGGCATCGAGCGTCAAATCGGCGAAGAGATGCGGGTCACAATGGTGGAGGATGAATTGCTGCCGGCCGATCAGGAGCCGCAATCGCAAGCCGCTGCCAGCCCTTGGGATCAGCCATCGACTCGACCAGAGATTGACCCGCCGGTCAATCCGCAACGAATCGAGCGCGACGCGGAAGAGTCACTGCCGCATCGGGCTAATGAAGTCGTCGTGTCGTCCCTGCCAGAGTTTCGGTCGTTGCCGCAGCCGGTTGCACCAGCAAGTTTGCTCGTTCAACAATCTCTTCCTGCACCGGATTTGTCCAATACAGGCACGTCTCGCCCGGCAGAGCAGGTGGAAACGCAGCAGCCGCAAACGGCTCAACATGAGTTGAACCCGACACAGGACATGGCGAACGCGCCAGAGCGGGTTGTTGCCAACGCCGAGAGTGTGGACCCCAATCGGAACGCTGCCACACCCGATTCTACGTTGCGTGATGTTGTGCCCCGGTTGCCGGAACAGCCACAGGCGGCGATTACCGAGAATCGCGACGCTGCACTGCGTGATCAAGCGTTGGCTAAGGCGAATCCCATGGCAGAACCGGCCGATGTCGATGCACTTGAACAGCGACATCGGAACAACCAGCTGAGTGCGGCTGCTGCCGCACAGGTTCGAAACAGCATGGACCCTGATGAGTTGGCCGTTCATCCCAAGATGACACCGGTGCGGCCTGCCAGCAATGATTCACACGTTGGTCCTTCTCCGTTGCAGAATACGTCGCCCTTGGCGTTCCGGAACTCTCTGCCACCGGCTTATCGTTTGCGTGTCGCGAAGAACCGCTCTGAGATCATTGCCGAGCGCGGCGGTTCCGCGTTGACGGAAGCATCGGTTAAATCAGCGCTCGCTTGGTTGGGCCGCAACCAAAGCGCGGACGGACGCTGGAGCGCACAAGCCCACGGCGGAGGGCGCGAGACCATGGTCAACGGTCAAGATCGCGGCGGAATCGATATGAAAGCCGACAGCGCCATCACGGGGTTGGCCTTGCTGGCATTTCTGGGAGATGGTCACACCCATCAGCGCGGTGACTATCAGTCGCAAGTTCAGAAGGGGCTGGATTACCTGATCCGAATTCAAGCAGCCGATGGCAATCTCTCGGACCGGGCAACACGTTTTGCTGCCATGTACTGCCACGGAATGGCAACCTACGCCCTTGCGGAAGCCTACGTGCTCTCTGGTGATGAGCGACTGCGCGAGCCGCTCCGCAAGGCGGTGCAGTTCACGTTGGCTGCTCAGTCTCCTCATGATGGCGGTTGGCGCTATCAGCGAGGTGATGTCCAAGGCGATACCAGCCAACTTGGCTGGCAGTTGCTGGCGTTGACCAGCGCGGAAGCCGGCGGGATTGAGGTGCCGCAGGCATCACGCGATGCCATGGTGCGCTACCTGAAGAGCGTGTCATTTGGCAACCATCAAGGTCTCGCCAGCTACAAAGCCAACGAGCGTGGCAGTCGACCGATGACGGCGGAAGCGCTGTTCTGCAAATTGCTCCTCGGTATGCAACGAGACAATCTCGCTTGCGAGGAAGCCGGAAATTACCTCTTGGAAGAACTTCCGGGAGCAACCGCCAGACCGAACTATTACTACTGGTACTATGGTACGCTCTCCATGTACCAACTTGGCGGTCGGCATTGGGAAGAGTGGAACAAAGCTCTGCTTGAACAGGTACTTTCTCGACAGCGCGGCGATGGCGACAATGCCGGGAGTTGGGAAGCTGACTCCGTCTGGGGTGGCTACGGCGGGCGTGTCTATTCGACAGCGTTGGCCACGCTGTCACTGGAAGCCTATTACCGCTTCGCTCCCATGTATCAGACGGCCAAACGTCGCAGAGCGGTGAGAGTCAGATAGGGTGACTTCGGTGAGAATCTCAATCGTGAGCCCTAATAGTTGATCTTCCGGTTCCGCGCCACAATCCGCCAGCGGTCTTCGCCACGGCCGTGCCGCACCACAACGGCCGATTCATGCAAGGCAACTGTTGGGCAAACGTGCCAGGGGATGCCATAGAGGACATCTCCCACGGAGTAGTTCTCCGCTGACTCTGTTTCGATCGTCAGATGCTCCTCGTTATGCACAACGGCTCGGGCATCTTCCAAGCCAAACAACACAACGCGTGGATCAGGATTGTCGGGCGAGACGGACTTATAGCCCAGATCGAGGGTGAGGCGATTGCCACGCGGTTTGGAGACCACACGGGTCAGCAAAACCGCCGCATGGAGAAATTCCAAGTCGGGAATGTTCGTGGCATAGTTGGCGTCCCACAACAGACATGTTCCTGGGCTGCACTGCACGCCCTCCCGCCTCGCATGAGCGGGGAAAGTCGGCGAACCGCCAGCAACGATTTCCGGAATCTCTGCACCTGTGGATTCCAGCTGAGAGATGAACTCCGTGACGCGCGTATATCCATCATCGCTATGGGAGATCCGTTCGGTTACATCGCGGTTTCGCAAATGCCCGTCATAGACGTGCAGCCCGGCAGCCCGGATTCCTGGTGTGTTTGAGAGCTGTTTGTACCGTGCCACGGCCGCTTCGCCCGGCTCAATCCCGCTACGGCCGAATCCATTGTCGATATCAAGGAACACGTCCACAGTCAATTCGGCAGCGGAGAAGGCCGTGCCGATCTCGTTGATCGTAGACTCGTCATCAGCCAAAGCTTTGAATCGAGTGGCTGGATAGGCTTTGGCCAACTCGACCAGCCGAGTGATCTTGGGTCCCACAAGCTGATGGGCCAAGAAGACATCCGCCGCTCCGCAGCCAGCCGCCATTTCGGCTTCAGCAAGGGTTGAGCACTTAAACCGTTCAACGCCCAGTGCGATCTGTAAATCGATCACCTCTGGCATCTTGTGCGTCTTCACATGGGGGCGTATCCGATCTAGTCCACCGGCATAACCGATCATCCGCTCGATGTTCTGCCGTATCCGGTCCGGATATACCAGCAGAGCCGGCGAATCAATATCGGCGGCGTTTTCAACGTGGTACCAAGATTTGGTCATCGGAGTTGTTTGCGGGTGTTATCGTGAGCCCAGGGATTCTCCACAAGACTTGCATTCATTCTACGACTTCTTCTCACCAGCGGCACGAAGGCTTTGCCAGCCAGCTGTCAACATTTGCGCGGCTTCGTCAACCTCAGCTTCGGTTGTGCCTCTGCCCAGTGACATTCTCACCGTTCCTACAGCAACGGTCGGCGGCAAATCGATGGCCGTCAGCGTTGCGGAACGCCGTGTGTCACCCCAGTGACAAGCGGCGCCGGTCGAAGCGCAGATCTCCGGACAACGCTGCAAGAGTTCCTGGCCGATGACGCCTGGAAAGTTTGCGGATAGTGTGTTCGGTAGCCGCGGTGCTTGTTCGGCATTGATGGAAAACTCGCTGCCAATCGACGCGTAGAGTCGCTCCGCCAGGCGATCGCGAAGCTTCGCCATTTTGACCGGTCCGTCGCCTTCGACAAATTCGCGTGCCAGGCTCATGGCTTTGCCGAACGCAACCAGGTATGGCGTGTTCTCCGTACCCGCACGCAAGCCTCGCTCGTGTCCGGCACCGTGCATGAAAGATTCAATCTCGACGCCGCGACGGACAAATAACGCTCCGACCCCTTTGGGAGCGTAGATCTTGTGCCCAGCAATGGAGAGCAAGTCCGCGCCCAACTCCTGCACGTTGACAGGGATTTTCCCCAGAGATTGCGCCGCGTCTACGTGGAGCAATACATCGCGGTCGTGGCAGAGGTCAGCAAGTTCACGGATGGGCTGGACAGACCCAATTTCGTTATTCGCATGCATCACGCTGGCCAACGTCGTGTTCGAGCGGATCGCGCGCGCGAATTCTTCCGTTGAGGTCACACCCTGGCGATCGCAGCCGATCACGCTGACCTCAACTCCGAACCGCTTGAGAAAATTGGCCGACTCGGTGGTGGCCTGATGTTCGACAGCGGAGATAATCAGGTGCGGACGCTCCTTAGCGGGAGTCTCCTGCAAACCGTTGATCACTCCCGCACGGAGGAACGTGCCCTTGATAGCTTGATTGCTGGCTTCCGTTCCGCCGGAAGTAAACAGGATTTCATCCGGTTCAGCACCGATCGCGGATGCCGTTTCGGAACGAGCTCTCTCAATGACCTCTCTGGCATTCCGCCCGGGCGTGTGACCGCTGGAAGGGTTGGCGTAGTTTTGTTCCAAGTGCGGCAACATCGCCGCCAGGACATCCCCGGTAATCGGAGCTGTCGAGTTGTAATCCAGGTAGATCATCGTGATTCACCGCTGGGCCAGTCCGGAATGAATTGCTGGTCTCGACCGATCAGAGTCACTCTCAGCTAGCGGATCGTAGCCCCCACCCGTGATGCTATCAACGCCCCAACCGGCACAAACGGACCTTGGCCACGGAAACCGTGCTGCACGCACCGCAAATCTCCCATTCACGACTGAGCGAAGAACGAAGTATGATTTTGGACGCAAACGTGCGAGGCGCCTATTTCTCACCATAGAAGTTTTCCCCTAATCATGGGGCGTTAGGGCTGCCCTTCAAACCACGATGGCTGGCGAAAACCTCGATCTCAGCAGTGAACCGGATTTGAGCACGGCGCACACAGGCGTGCGACAGCTTGGTGTCCGGCCAGACGCTCGTTATCTCTCAGCAGGACAGGAGTCTCGGGCAAACGCCCGTGATGGTCGCCGATTTGTTGGCGTAACGTTTGCATGCTGCGACATCTATGCGCGCGTTTATATCAACAGGGACGAGACAGCTTATCAAGGTCGCTGCCCCCGTTGCTGCAAACCGGTGCTGCTCAAGATCGGGCCTGGCGGTGTGGACTCCCGGTTTTTCACCGCGTATTGAGCGATATCATGGATTGCGGTAGAGTTTGCCGCCCCAAGTGCGCACCTTGGGGCAACCATCCCCATCCGCAAGTCGTTCCATACACGAATGGACGCCACCTTTCCGTTTGACCTGGACGTTCCCCGCTGTACGCGGCGCTGCGCGGTCACGGATCGGGAGCTTGCGGAAGGAGAGAAGTTCTATTCCGTGCTGGTGCGGACAGGCGTCGATTACGTGCGGCAAGATTTCGCCCAAGATCAGTGGCAAGGTCCTCCGGCGGAGACACTTGCCTGGTGGCAGGCGGAGATCCCTCAGCGCAACGCGACCCGTGTAAAGCTAGCGCCCAACGAAGTCTTGTGGCAACTGTTCTTGGACTTGGCCGAGCGGCCGGAGGAAGCGGACAAGCGCTATGTGCTGACATTGTTTCTGATTCGCCGCCGCACCTTGAAGCTCAGCGAACGGTCGACCAGCGATGCCAAGATGATGAATGTCTTCCACACGCGTAGCGGAGATGAGTTTCACGTGCCTGTCATCGATTTCGACGAGCAACGCGCGACGACAATCCAGCAGGAGCTGATGGGCCTGCTGTACGCGCAAGCTGAGTCTGATAGTGACGATCAAGCAACCGACACGGAAGCCAGCGAACTCTAGCACAACCGGGATGCCACTACTCAACGAGATCAACGGAATGACTCGCAGACCCTTTCAGGCGCTACTCCTCACACTGCTCGCCGTGACCGCACTGTCTAGCGGAGGCTGCCAGTGGTTTCGACAGATGCTGAACCCG
Organism: Pirellulales bacterium; assembly: GCA_028066245.1. Lineage (GTDB taxonomy): Bacteria > Planctomycetota > Planctomycetia > Pirellulales > S012-138 > CALJLD01. The sequence goes on from JALCBR010000023.1 coordinate 38,251, forward strand.
CGTCCGCAGTTGATTGTGGATGAAAACCCCAACTTCAGCCAGGTCGCCAACATTGTCAATCAAAACTCCGCCCGAGTTGTCTCGCTGCAATCCAACAGCGCGCGGATCGGCTCATCCCAAATGCCGGCGACGCTGAATGCCAACTTGGCACTACGGCGCGATCGCCGCTTCCGGCTGAAGGCGGACTTTGCACTCAGTGGTACCGAAGTGGACCTGGGAAGCAATGACGATCTGTTCTGGGTTTGGATACGTCGCGGCGATCCCAAGGCGTTGTACTTTTGCCGACACGACCAGTTTCACCAGTCCAATGCGCAGTCAATTCTTCCAGTACAAACGGATTGGCTGATCGAAGCTTTCGGGTTGACGACGTTTGACCCCAACCAGAACTACCTGGGCCCGGAACCGGTCGGCAGGAATCGCCTGCGCCTGACGAGCTTGGTTCAGACGCCTCAAGGGCCAATGAGCAAAGTCACAGTGGTCGATGCTCGGTACGGCGATGTGCTGGAACAACATCTGTATGACGGGAACCAGCAGTTGGTAGCCAGCGCTCTCACGAGTGACCACAGGGGATATGCCTTGCAAGACAACACACAGGTTTACTTGCCGCACGAAGTTCAACTTGAGTTTCCGAAGACCAACATGACGTTAACGATCTCCGTCTCAAGCTATGAAATCAACCAGATTGGCGCGGACGCCAACCTGGCGCTGTGGAAGATGCCAAACATCCCGGGATATCCACTGGTCGATTTGGCTGACCCCAATCTCAGGCTGACGCCCATCGCCGGCCCATTCCCAGCGACCGGGCAGCAACAACCCGGAGCCCAGCCCAGCGGTGCACAGCAGTACGGAGCACAATACGGCGGCGTCTCGCCTGTCAGCTATCCCAGCGGTGCCTCGCAGGGCTTCCGGCCGCCCGGTGATACGTTTCCCGGAGCCAACCCTTCGGAAACTTCAGGCGGTCATACGCGCGACGATTGGAGTAGTCCGGTCTCAGATGGTGGACTTTCCGGCAGTGCGTTCACGTCTGACAGCGTAGGTCCGGTTGGTTCAACATTAACCGGGCAGTCCAATCACCGCGAGACAATCGTCTCACCGCCACAAAGTTATGAGCCCCAGCGGGTGCTGCGGTGAACGGAGCATTCCAAGATTGACTAAACTCGCCGGCGGCGCGAGCTTCTTCCTGATCGACAAGGCCGTCATCATTGGTGTCGAGCATTTTGAATTGTTCATCGGACCCAAGGAACTCGCGACGGCTGACGTCTCCATCATCGTTGGTATCCATGGCTGCAAACCAACGGAGTGATTCCTCGTTCGTTGTGTCAACATTGACTGAACCATCGGCTCGGCGGACTTCCACACTGATAGAAGTGGGTAACTCGCTGTATTGAATGGTCCCGTTCCCGTCTGCATCAAGTGACATGAGCCGGTCACCGGCGGATTGCATTTCGCGAGCCGTGATCCGCCCGTCACCGTTGATGTCCAATGCCGAGAAAACGGAACGTTCTTCACTCCGCACCGTGATGGTGATCTCCGTCAGCCGAGCCGCCTGACTCCACGCCAGCGCAGTTTCGATCTCATCCGCCACCAGCATCTTGTTGGCATTGGCATCCAGAACCGAGAATCGATCACCCGCGGTAAGTGGATTGACGCTCGCCTCTTCGACATCCAAATACCCATCCTGATTTGCGTCAAATCGGCGGATGAACGACTTGGCTGCCTGCTGCGCGGCCTCCATTCCGTCAGCGTCTGCTGATCGGAACGTCAAACGCGAGCCCGAGATGTCAAAAGTCGCCTCTTCGAGAGCAGAGGATGACTCCTCAATTGGCATCAAGAGTGAGAGCGAGGAAAGCACATGGAGACCGGCAGGGCGATGATCGCTCTCGCCAAGGTTGACGTTGATAATCAAATGCGGCGCGATTTCGCCAAGGCGCTCGACTTCCTTCGTACGCAAGTAGCCATCTCCACTCAAATCCAACAGGTTGAACAGGTCCGGATCAAGCGGAAAGCTGGCTGCGGAAAGCCCTCCGTCTAAGTAGTATCGCTCATCGAGTTCATAGGAGACAGTATTCCAGTTGAGCAAATCCGTGACATGCATGGCCAACCGCGGGGCGACTTCGCGCCCGGATGTATTGGTCGCCATTTGCGAAGGCAGGATATCTCGCAATCGAACCACGTCATCATCGTCCGTGTCATGGCGGCGGAGGAGAGCTTCTACAGTGTGAGCTTCCTCTTGTGACAAGTGACCGTCACGATTGGTATCTATTGATCGCCACCAGCGATCCAACACGGTGCGAGTAGCGCTGCTGTCAATCGCCACTGTGGCGGCGGTGACTTCCGCATCGCCACCTGTGGTGTCCGCGCTGATATAAGCACGGACTTCCTCTGCATCGGCGAGTGTGTTTCCGTTGGAGTCCCATTGTTCGATCTGCGACGGCAAGTCCATGTCCGACGCAGGCGGTTGATTCATTCTCAACCCCAGGAACCGCGCGTCTTGCAAAGCTTGTTTCCAGGTCAGCGGCTCTGCGCCATCTGCAATTTGCAGCAGACGGTCGATCAAGCCTTCCAACGCAGTTTGGTAAGGCATTCCGTCAATCGAGATGACCAATTCGACGATGGCAGGTCCCTGCGGCGTAAGAAAGAGGAACCGTTCTGTGGCTTTGGTCAGGTCGAATGGTTTGGCAGTAGTTTTTGCAGTCTGGTTGCCGGATTGTGAGCTGGCGTTGACGAGGTCGGTGCCGCCGCCGGTCGCTTGAGGAGATTGGTGTGCGGAAGTCTCGCCAAAGTTTGGAGATTCTGTTGAGTTTTGCTTCTCGAACGGCTGCTTCGGTTTTTCGCTTCCTTGCCCATGGATCGATTGTGTGCGTTTCTGTGGAGGAGAATCTTCCCCACAGCCAGTCAGGAAAGCCAGGAACAGGAAAGCCAGGAACAGCAGCTTGCCGAAAGTAAACATCTGTGGAACGGGCGAAAGCACCCCGTCCAACCCGAAACTTGTCAACCGGCTGGCGAGAGAGGAATGCCGGCCGATGGCGTCTTCCGCAATTGGTTGATCGCACATCAGTTTATCCGCCCACCGCTTCAATGATTGAAGGTAAACTCCGCGCTGTTGACGATGGCCCACAGGACATCACCAAGCGCCTGTTCTTGGCTTCCTGTTGCGCCGCCGGAAGAAACATACTCAGCAAATTTGGAACGCTCTGTCTCGTAGGGACGCCTTGAAAGCGTTGCCAAGAAAAGAATCTCCACCCGCTGACCATCGCTGAGAAATGGCGCTGTTAGCCCGGCCAACGTCCCCGTTGCCCCCAACTCTGTGCCACTAGTCACGGTTTGCCCGTTCATGATTGAAAGCGCTTGGGGGATGCCGGAACGGTACTCATCCGCGCCTGCTCCCACACCACGAAAACGGGCCACGAACTCTGCCCGGGCGGGATCGCGCTGAAACAAGATTGCGTTCTCATCGGGAGATGGTTCGTTGATGTCCGCTCGCAACCGCGTGGCCATCAATAACGCATCATACAGTTGTTCTGCGGAAAGATTCTTGATCGCCATCCGGGCAAAGCGCGATGTCATCTCATACGTGTCGTCCGTTTCAGACCGGCTGGTCAATTGATATGCCTGCGAATTTGCCAGCGTGCGGTAGAGCTCTCTCAAGTCATATTCGGAGGCCACGAAAGAGTCTGCCAGGTCCTGCAACAACTGGGCATGTTGCGGCGTCTCCACAAGATCCAGATTATCGATGGGCTCTGCCAGCGGCCGTCCAAACAACTGTGCCCAAACGCGATTGACGGTTGCCTTGGCGAAATACGGATTACTGTTGGATGCCAGCCAGATGGCCAACTCGCGCCGGCGGTTGCTCACATTCGCGTCCGGCTGTTGTCCGCCCAAAAACGTCGGCGGAACAACCGTCTCGGTCTCTGGCAACGTCACCTCACCTTCATCAACGTCGCGCAGCCTGGCGCCGCCTAGCATGGGGATATCGCCTATCATGTTGGGCGCATCCGGCTGCACACGGGCAAAGAACGCGGCGTACCCCCAAAACTCCTCCTGCTTCCAATCGGCAAAAGGATGATCGTGGCATTGGGCGCAACCGATTTGTACGCCCAAGAAGATGTCGGCCGTACTCGCAGCGATCTTTTCTGGCATGACATCCAGCGACGTATAGAACACCGCAGGCCCAGCCTCGTCACCTTCCCCATCAGCAACCAACAAATCCGCAACCAGGTTGTCATACCGCAAGTTGCTAGCGAATCGCTCACGCAGCCATTCGTGGAAAATCCCCTGATCTCCACCCAATCCAAACGGGTCCTCTTCCTCAGGCAGGAGGAAGCCGACCCAGGTGTTCGCCAGGTGGCTGGCATGGCGCGGACTGGCAAGCAAGCGTTCGATTCGCCGCCGCCGCTTGTCTGGTTTGGTGTCTGCTAGGAAGGAACGGACGTCAGAAACACGGGGAAGCGTGCCAGTCAAATCCAATGTCACCCGCCGCAAGAATTCGACGTCAGTCGCGTTATCGGCAGGTGTGATCCCAGCCTCTGACCAAGATTGTGACAGCAATTGGTCAATCCGTCGGGACATAGCTCCGCTGACCCGATCATCTGGGCGACTGTCTTGCCCTGTCGCGGCCTCGTCGATTCCAATCGTCGCCAGGCCCGCAACAATTGCAGTGCAACCATACAGAAAGGTCCGCATCGTTCGATCCCAACAAAATGCAGAGTTCTACACAACCTGGATTGACTCCAGATCCAGGTGACCCCGAGGGCGCATTAGGGGCGCACCAGCAGGCCGCCAAATCCCCGCCCAAGGTTCAACAATCAGTATAGCGGTGTTCAAACACCCAGAACCAGCAACTTCACCGGGCGGGCCTCGCACGCCGGCCCCCCAAAGATCTCGCTGGGTACGTAAACCGCGTCCCACTAGACGGTGCCGCACATTTGTCAATAATAGTGGGTTTACTTGCAATTCCCAGGTAGGAGCGGCTGACTGTTCCGACGATTCGGGGGATGACGCGCCGCCGATCCGAACCTGATGAGTCAACGTCTAACGGTACACAGGAGTGATCGATGCAGAAGAATTTCAGCACCAAGGAACTTGGATTTACCGCTCCTCAGAATGAGCAAATTGAAATGGCGATGACGTACGAGTTTACGTCCATCGACCTCGACATCAACGAATTCGGCCGCCAGGTGCAGTCTCGCGGGATGGAAACAGCCCGGCGTTTGATCGACAGTGCCAAGATCAGCGCCAAGGTGGGCGAGGCAGAATTCGGCATCGGAACGTTTCGGTTGCCATTTGCAATCAATGAAGATGATGGGCTGTATCAAAGTGATATGAAGCGGCTGCCGGGCCTCGCTCGGGCCGCTCAAGAGATTGGAGCGCTGCGATGTGTCGTCAAGGTTGAGCCGTTTAGTGACACGCTCTCCATGCAAGAGAACTTTGAACTTCACCGCAGCCGTTTGGCCGAAATCGCTGCGGCCTTGGGCGAATGTGAAATCAAGCTCGGTGTGGAGTTTGTCGCGCCCGCTTCTGCGCGGCAGGACAAGAAGTTTGAGTTTATTCACACGTTTGATGAGCTAACTTCGCTCGTTGACGGTATCGCAAATGTTGGCGTCGTCATTGATGCCTGGCACCTCTATGTCACGGGTACCGGACCGGAAGTACTTCAGAAAGTGGCCGTGGACAATATCGTCTGCGTTCGTCTGGCAGATGCTCCTGCGGACATTGCTGCGGCGGATCTGACTTTGCAAGACCGGATGCTGCCTGCGGAGTCCAACTCCGTGGATTGTGCGGCGTTCGTCAAGCAGTTGGATACCATGGGCTATCAGGGGCCGGTCACGCCGATGTGTGACGGCAACAATTTTCGCGGTGAGCGACGGGACCTGGTGGCCGAAAAGGCCGGATTGCGGATGAAGAAGGTCTGGATCGCCGCTGGGCTGGCACCGCCGGAACTGGAATCTCTCTACGCTGTTCCTGCACAGACTGCCGATGACGCAGCGCAAGACGCTGAAGGGGACGCAGCACCTGATGCATCCGCCGAGGAAAACGTCAGCGCTGAGGCAAGCCAGACTGAAGCGGCTTCCGCATAGTCCGTCGCGTGTGCCGATCCAACGGAGCACGTTTGACGACTCGTTGAAAATTCCGCTCTTACGACGGCAAGTCCCTGTACATTGATGGTCGATGGCCTTTGATTCTTCCGCTGACGCCAGCCAATTGCCGCCGCCGTCGGATGGTCTCAACAGGCCGACAAACGCGATCACGAATCCAGCGTTGCGCTCCCGTCTGCAGCAGTTGACTGCGGATGAATCCGAGGTTCTCGAGCAGCTTGTCGGTCCCTCTGCGCAGTCCTCGACCGTTGCGAACGTGTACGGAACCGGCCTCCAGCGCGAAGTCAGGGCTTGGCGGAATCTGTTGCGGGACTACGGTCTTACAGACCAGGCAGCCGGTGCAGATCAGCTCTTGATCGAGTTCGGCAGAGACCGAGCAACTGATTGGTGCAAGGAAAACCTGGAGTGTCCACTGCCAAGTGATCCAGACGTCCTCTTGCGACGTCTGGCCCGCACCACATCGCTCCAGCTCAGTTTGCCGGCCAACCACGACGCTCAACATCTTGAAGTTCAATTCCAGGCGGTTAGAGATCGCCTGCGAAGTGAACTGCTCAGAGTTCTTGAGCAGGTCCCTCCATCAGACGGCGCTCGGCAACGCTGGGTGAGTGCTTTGGTCGATCGAGCGGACGCCACACTGACTGCCATTGACGAAACCGCGCCTGACGCTGCCGCTTGGCAGTTGCGCGTCGTGTGGATGGACATCCAATGGCATCGCGATCACGTCGAGACCGATACCGGATCAGGACGGAGAAGATTGAGCCGACGGCTCCGCAGACTGCGCGCAGAACGTCAGGAACGCCAGTTGCAATCAAAACTGGAGCAGAAGTTCAGCCCCAGAAACGTTGCACGATTTGAGCGGGCCATCTTTTGGCTCATTTTTTTCGTGCTCGGGCTGATCGTCGTGGAGTTTATGTTCGATTTGTCCGAGCGGACGCTTGTTGTCCTCCATGTCGCTGACGGGGTGATCTGTTGCGTCTTCTTATGGGAGTTTTTCTACAAGCTGGCACTGGTCGAAGAGAAGTGGCTTTGGTTCCGCCGTCATGCGCTGATCGATCTCTTACCATCGATCCCCTTTGGACTATTGACCATTGCAACTGCTTCACCAGCAAACTCTGTTCGCGCTGGCCGCGCCGTCCGCCTCGTGCGCGTCTCAAGATTGGTTCGTTATGTTCGGATCTTGCGTCCGCTGGTGCGGATGATTCGAGCTTTTGGCTTTCTCGTGCGAGGTCTGGACCGGCTGGCCCGCAGCTATGGACGGGTTCTCAATCGAAATATCATTCTGTTTCCCACGCGTGAGGAACGGCAGCGCGGCCGGGAAGAACAGGAAAGTCCACAATGGCAACTGCGTACGCGGCGCGTGGAGATTGAGACTCGTTGGCGCGAAACGCTGTCTCAAGCCGAGCCCGAACACCGCGACGAGATCGCAGCCGCTCGATTGGACGTTTTCGCCGAAGCTCTCCGACGCGAGAAACAGATCTCGCACGCAATCCGCGATATCTCCGATGAAGAAGCACCGCCTATTGGAGAAGTGCCTGCAGAGTTGGCGCTTAGGCGAATGGCGTCCACAACACCTCAAGAAGTGAGGATGGTGTTGGGGGACGAGCTCACGCGCCGCGTGGCACGCATGGTGCGAACCTTTTCCTGGCCTCCATTGCGCTGGCTGCCGGTCTTTTCGGCATTCGCGCCACGAATTTCCCGCCGGATGTCTGACGAGGAAGTGGTGGCCGCGGCGGCGCATTCCGCTTCCCAGCCGTTGGGAAAGTACTACGCTCGCTATCTGTGGTTTGGCGACCTCTACGGCACCGTTACCCCATCGCAGTTTCTTGATCGGCTGGGGGGAATGTTGGTCAAGGCCTCCTTCCGGCCCACATACCGTCTGGCGCTCTTTGGCGGGCTCTTCCTACTCACGCAGCAGCTGATCGGCTTGATCCCGCTGCTAAAGAACATTCGCGATGCGTTAGCTCAGATTGTCGGCACGCCGCTTGTCATCTTAGGAGGAGTTTGCGTGCTTGTGCTGGGTGTCGGGTGGTGGCTCAAGCGGCTGGCTCGCGAGGCAACGGAGTTCTACGAGCGGGCCGCCCAGGCACAGTTTCTCGGCCTGACGGAGGATTTCCGCAGCAGAAACGTGGACCCAGACTCAGAGATCATTCACGAGCGGGTGCTGAGATTTGAGTGGAACCTGATGGCCAATGGTAACGAACCGCTACTGGACCGCGCAGCGCGGATCGACGAGTTCCGTCAGCGAGTGCACATGTCATTGGTCGGCAACAATTCAGAACGCGGTAAGTCCTTCAACTTGCTGGAACGCACAGCTTTAATCTATCGCGACTCGTTGGACGGCGCGATGTTCGCCGATACGGACACGCGTGCAACTGGGCAGTTGCTGGGAAACTTGTCCGTTCAACAAGCATTGCAGCTTTCTTCACGTGTAACACGGCGCGACAAGAAATCCTTGCGGGTTCTCGATCTCGAACGGCAGAAATCTCTCTTTGGCGGGCCGTACCTGTGGTTCAATTTCATCTCGCGATCGATCGCCCATTCCGCGGCGGTCCTGATCGTGGACTACAACAAAAACGCAATCCCTCTGGCCGAGCTTGACTTGGCTTCGCCCACTGAGCGGCAACGGTACGAAGCCTGGGTGTCCGCGGAAAGCGAACTTTTCAACACCGATGATGTGCCCTCAAGCTGGGAGTATTCAACGACCGCGTTCACGGCGTTGCATTTCCTTGACGATATGGAAGCACGTGACGCTGACGTAGCTCGCCGATTTGGCGAAAATGTGCGTGACAAGATGCGCCGAGACCGGGGGTTACTGTTCCGTCGAGTGTTTGGCACCTACCCGCTCCACCGTCGGCAAAAAGAGCTACGCTTGCTCAACGTGTACGTGCTGTACGACAAATGGCTCGGTGGTGGCAAGGCGGTTTTTTTGCCCTTGGTTTTCTTCTTCCGAGGTTGCAAGGCAGTCGCCCGATCATGCCGGTGGGTCATCAAGGCGATCAAGGAGGTCCGCAATCCTAACCGTCGCGCGCGGTATGATGACGCTGCTGACGCGGACTTTGCGACCGCTGTGCGGAAGATTGATCGCATGCGAGGGCCGATCACGCGGGCCACAATCACATTACGCGCGAAGTTTGATCCTGCCTATGTCGGCATTCCGCTCCCCGGCGAAACGACTGACAAGGCGATAGCTCCGCAGTTTGAAGAGGATCTGAGATTCCTCGACGCCGACCCGGAGTTTGTTCGCCAGCTTCGCGATTTCCGCCGCCGCGCCGTCAGAGACATCAGGCGTTTGCAAGGATTAATCGATGCCGGACTGTTGGCGCAGCTGGAACAGGTCGCGAAAGTTCCCGCCGGATCGTTTCAAACGGATGAGCATCGTCGAGCGGCGGCAATTGTCTATGCGGCGGACTATGAGGGAATCCGCACTCTGATCTCCGGCATGGACGTGTTGGAACGTGTTGCCACGGCTGCTCCGGCCATGCACCTGCCAGCGGCAAAAACGTGGTTCGCCTGGCGGCGAAAGTCATTGTTCAAACGCTGGTGGAAACAAATTGGACAGCGGTTGACGCCGACCGGGTCAGAAGACGATTCGCAAACTTTCCCGCAAGCAGCCAACGCAGAAGACTTGGCAGATGGGCCTGCGGCGCACTCGTCCTCGGTAGTTTCAACATCTCCACAAAGCACCAGCTCTGAAGGGGGCAAACGCGCCGACGTCGCACGTCAGGCAGCTTGGCGTGCCATTCACAACAACCTGGATGGTGCAGGATTGGCCATGCTCGCTTGGGGAAAACACGGAGCACACGCGGAAGGCATTGGCCGACAACGCTTGGCCAATATCCTCCGTCACCCGAACCGGATTAGCGAGCACCTCGTCGCGTTGCGAACAATTCAAACGTTGGCCATGTTGGATATCGTCCATTATCGTTCACACGTGTTTCGCTTGGGCGAATATGCGGCGACGGAGGGCACTGCTGACGACCTACTCATCTGGAGAGGATCACCGGGAACGGACGAAGCCGATCAGGCAAGGACTGCGCTGATGGAAGCCGGCCAAGAATCGCATGAGGTACTCGAGTGACGTGAGCAAACGCTTAGGCAAAAAGCCCACGATGCGTTCAAAACAGCGGCTATGCTCCGCGTGCCAGCACGGCGGCTCCGTGCAGCACCACGTCTTCTCCCAACGCGGCGGGACGAATCTCAAAAGAATTTGCCAAAGGTGGAAAGACATAACGTTGCGCCGCTTTGCGCAACGGGCGGAAGAAGAGATCTTCGCCTGCAAGTGACACACCGCCACCAACAACCACGACGCGTGGTGCGCACAGCGTCACCGCTTGAGCGATGCTCCAGCCAAGGGCCGTGACTGCGCGATCAAACACATCTGCCGCCAAGCGGTTGCCGGCTTCAGCAGCCAAAGCCACATCGCAAGCGTTCAGTTTTGTGAGATCGGCGTCGCAGCGGTCCAGTAGGTCCGCCGCGTCGGCCTCGTCAGCTTCCTCCGCTTCGATCAGCCGCTGCCGAACAACTTCCGGGCTGGAGGGGGCTTTACCAAAACCCGCTGTCAGCCGATAGATTTCAGGAGACGTTAATCTTGATCGGACCGCTTCAGCAATGCTCCAACCGCTGGCAATTGACTCGACAGTTTGTTCGGCGGAATCAGCCGCGAAACCTGGTCGCAGATGTCCAAGCTCGCAAACAGCCGGAGCATGGCCGCAGAATATCTCGCCGGCATGAACGAGCCCACCGCCCACTCCGCTCCCCACCGTGACGTAAAGCACGGGATCACAGCCGCGTCCCGCTCCCAACCGGGCTTCTCCCAGCGCGGCCACGTGAGCGTCGTTCTCAACGATTGCTGGGAGATCAAATTCTCGCCGCGCCCATTCAGCGAGCGGAAATCCATCCCAACCGCTGACGTGGTGGCTCTTGACGACCGTTCCATCGTCCGAATTGACCGGCCCTCCAAATCCAATTCCAGTTTGGCTTAACTGGTGCTCGCGAGCCAAGCGTTTTCCGGCGGCCGCAATTGTTTCCAAGATTCCGGTGGCGCCGGCGGATTGATCGACCACAAACCTTTCTTGCGCAACAAAGGCCGTGCCGTCTCCAACTCCCACAGCCAATTGCAGCTTCGTGCCGCCAATTTCAATTGCCAAAATCATAAGCGCGGGGCGCGAAGAGATTCTAGTGACACGAATCCGAGGCTCACCATTCCCTGGTTGCCTTCTCGCGAGTCGAAGAGCTTGCCTGCATCCTAGCGAATTCCACCAAAAAGCAGGAAGCGTTCCTCCGATGCATTGACGAAATCCGCATCGAGCTCTCGCAGACGCTCCAGCGAGACCGCCGCATCGTCCTTGTCCGAGGTAAGCAGATATGCGACGACAGCATGTCTGGTCGACACGTCATAGCCATCTCTGTCGAAGAGCGAAACAACCTTCGGCAGTTTATCCCACGCTTCCCAGCGTGCCAAATCAATGATGGCTTCCGTTGCAAAAGCTGGGCGATCAAGTAGGCAAGCCACGGCGGATGCAATGGCCTCCGTATCAGGCTGCTCGCCAAACTCATAGTAGAACCGCACTGCCGAGAGCGCATTGCGGACATGCCCGTTGGCTGCCTGAGGGTTTGCCAAAAACTTCTCTCGAATCAGCTCCAAGGCCGTGTTCTTTTCGGCGAGCAACAAGGCTCCCATGACGCCGTCAAGTCCACGACGGAAGTCATCGCCAGGATTATCGACCCAATCGCGAAGAAACTGAACATTCTCCTGTTGATCTTGCTTGCTTCCGCGGGACAGCGCCAACGCCAACGCATAGAAGCCTTTGCGATCGTCCGGGACACCGCGATCTTTCAGCCACGTCTTCAGCAAATCACCGTCAAACGTATCACCAATGGCCGCCACATCGCTATACGGCGCATGGGCAAATTCCATATACGCATCTTCGGCAATCTGCTCGTCCGCATCTTCTAGGAACCTTGCGAAATACCGTAGGCGCTCCTCAGGAGGGCGGCGAAGATCCGGCGCTGCACGCAGGTAGTCATAAGCGGGTTTGCTGATCGGCAGGTCACTCCATTGGATTTGCTCCGCCTCCGCGCCGCTTGAGGCGGTTGTCTGACCGAAGAGCAATATGAGATCACCAGGCGACACCTTGGCGCTTGGCGATATTTGGACTTTGCCCGGGACCTTGTGCCCATGGGCAACTTCAACAAGCCGCAGGGTCGCCCTTTGTGCATCGGTGACGGTAACTTCCGCCAGGGCTACAATCTGCGCTGGCTCGCGCAACTGGCTCCACGTGGGGCGGACGGCGTCACAAAAAGGACACGCCATCACGGTAATGTCCGTGGCAAACAGCAGTAGCGCGGCGAGAAGACTAGACGCGAGATGTCGTTGACGGATTGATCGCATAAGGCCAATCGCCATGATGACGCCCCGCAGGTCCGGTCAACAAGGTTTTCGTTCGCTCTATTTGGCCCAGTCCGCGTCAAGCCGATAGATGGACATTATCATGCCGTCAAAATCAATGACTTCAACGGAGAACGTACCTTCCACGGCAATGGGGCGCGTCGTGTATTCCGTGTCCTTGCCGGGCCTCATCTCGACGCGAACGCAGTCATACAGCGCCGCGCCTGGACCAAAGCAGCATTCCATATTGTCCCGGACAAGAATGAACGATTTTGGGCGTCGCATGGTCGTGGGGAAGATGTACCCACGAATGCGGATCGGCTTGCCGGCCAGACTTTCGATGACCTCTCCGATCATTCCACGCTTGAATTCTCCCCCGACCTCCATCTCGAATTTGATGTCATCGAAAGTTAACTCGTAGACGCCGTCTGCCCCGCGTTTGCTTTCAAGTTCAGCCTGAGTGATGGGAACAAACTCTGTCCCATCTGCACCCGGAGGCGTGTCGGTTCCAGAATTGGTGGACACGCCACGCTGGGTTGTGCCGGCATTGGTCATCCCGCCAGCGTTGGTCGTCCCGCCGATTCTGTCGTTGTCAGTGGACGCATCGCCATCGCTACTTGCATTGGTCGTATTCGAGCCGTCCCCGGTTGCGTCGGTGTTATTTGAATCACTAGCGCTGGAATTCGTGCCATCGGTGCCAGAGGTCGAATCGTCAGACGCGTTGCTGTTTGTGTCTGCGGTCTCGCCGTTGCCCAGGGCGCCATTTGAAGCGGAATTGCCGACGGGATCACCGCCAAGATTGGCGGCAGAAGCATCACCCGTTTTGGAGAGGTCCGCGCCGCCAGCGTCCGTGATGGTATTGTCCCCGCTGACAACATTTGTAGCGCCTTCGCGTCCTACGGATGCTGTTTGCTCCGCATCGCCACAGCCAGTGAAACCGACGAAGGTCAAGACCCAAGCCCACGCGGTTAGAAGAGCTGCTCGCCTTTTCGCCGCGCGATTAGGTCTATTCATCGCACCTGGTCCACGTCAAGAGTGTAGAAAACGTACCCAACAGTTGTATCAGAACGGGGCACCTCATCCAACACTTTGAACTTTCCGGCCAGTTTGAGCATGCTTTTGGTGTACGTCACAGTTACACGC
>JALCBR010000157.1 GCA_028066245.1 Pirellulales bacterium
CGCTGCCGAGCGCCATAGGAGGTTGACGGTAGCCATGCTACTGAACGTAACGTCAAGGTTGTCGGTGATGTTGTCGGTGCCATTGCTGGTTAATTGCTGGGCATGACGCGTTTGCGCAGGCCTCCTGGAGGCCGGAAAAATTTGACCAATGTCAATTTCGCCCGTACGCGTGAGAGCCTGAAGTGTGGCCCCCCTTCGGGAATGGATTCAACAGCGTTCGTCCAGGCGAGCGGAACAGCAATCGGACAGACGCGCTAGCAACCCAAACTCGAATGAGTGTGTGCGGTCCACTGTGCGGAATCGCATGAAGCACTCGGCCAAGACTGTGATTGGCGCAGCCTAGCTCCGATGGACTTACCGCGCTGCCGGGGCTATTCTGAACGAACTTGAGGCGGAATGTTCCCTGATTCCACCACAAGCCTGCACCGCCCTGCATTCATCATCCGATAAACAATTCGTGTTGACGCAAACCTCGACCGACCGCGGCCAAGGCAATCAAGCCACTTCTGTGGAGCGAACGCAATCTGCGCACACGCAGGCATTCTCGATTGGTGAAGCCCGGCGAATTGTCAAAGACCTTTTCCGGCCAAGTCCGTGGGCGTATTGGCCGGATTTTTTGTTTTCGATCATCGTTGGCAGTTTTTGCTTCATGGCGTTCAACCGCGCCATTCTCATTGGCGAGGCGAAAATCGTCACGTTGATTGCCGATGCAGTTGGATACCACGCAACGTGGTTCACCGGCATTTTGACGGGGCTGTTGTTTGTGGGCGCAGTGCTGTTGTTCTATCGAGCGGCCTTGTTCACCCATGAACTCGTTCACCTCAAAGATAAAGCTTTACCGGGCTTTCGCGTCGTGTGGAATGTGCTGTGTGGTATTCCGTTTCTGATGCCATCTTTCTTGTATCACACGCACGTTCATCACCATATTCGCAAACATTACGGTACTCGCGAGGATGGTGAGTATCTGCCACTGGCAGTTGGCCCGCGGCGAAACATCTTGCTCTACGTAGGGCAAAGTCTTGTCATCCCTCCGCTGGCGGTGCTTCGGTTCCTGATTCTCACGCCGCTAACGTGGGTTGGTCCGGTGATGCGCAAACTTGTGTATCAACGGGCTTCGTCCATGGTAGTCGACCCGACGTACATTCGACCGCTGCCCACTCATGCGGAACTGCGAGTCTGGCGATTGCAGGAAGGCGCCTGCTTTGTCTTGTTGTTGACCACCACCATTTGCCTTTTCGTCGGCGTTCTGCCTTGGCTGTGGCTGGTGAACGTCTATTGTGTGGCAGTTTCCATCATCACACTCAATGCCTTACGAACCCTCGGGGCTCATCGATACCGCTTCTCCGGACGGCATGACATCCCGTTCACGGATCAACTGCTAGATTCCGTCAACTACCCTCAACACCCCGTGACGGCAGAACTGTGGGCCCCTGTTGGCTTGCGCTTTCACGCACTGCACCACTTGTTTCCCTCGTTGCCATACCACAACCTGCCAGCTGCGCATCACAAACTGATGCAAGAACTCCCGCCCGATTCCCCGTATCGGCAAACAAACAGTCCCAGCCTGTGGGCATCGCTCTTGACGCTATGGCGCGAAGCGAAGGAATCTGAAAAGAACGGGGCGAGCAGCCCATCTCCGACATAGCATTGGAATCAGTGTTACGACAGTGCCGTGACACAATTTTCTACTGCGCTCACAATCATCGGACTCTATGCCGCGCGAGACACTCCGGCATCCTGGCTACGTGGAAAATTTGTCCCATTCAATTGCGGTCCACGTGCTATTTCTGCTGCTTGAATTGGCACCAGGCGTCCCATGAGCAGGGGAACTTCTTCCCTGGCAATCAATTGCTTCATGATAATATGCTATGACTGCAAGATGATTACAGATGCGCTTTCTTGACAATTGCAGCGGCGAATTCCGAATCGTACTCATGCTCCCAGCGGTCCAGCTTTGCGTCAAGCAGGAAGAGCATTCCGTCAGTCGTGCGGAATTCTTTTCCGCATGGCGGACAGTAGTTCTCTTCCGTGAGCTCCACTCGGCAGTTAGGGCATGCCAGTGGCTGAGTTTTCCCTGAAGGTGAGTAGTTCTTGCTTGTGCAGCAATAGGACACAAACACGTCTCGCGAGCGGTCCTGATACACGTCATACGCTAACAACGCACGAGCAACAGCCGAGGTCAGGGATCGCGTCATTCCACTTCGCAGCCGGCCTCCAAAGGCAAACTCCTTACATTCCGTTGGCGTTGGCGGTCCGTAGCATCGCATCAGCGATGAGAACAAGCTGCACAAGAAGAAGGTCCGTTCGCTCAAATAGGAAACACAGTCATCGACCTGACAGTGTTTGGAGACGATTGAGTCAAGCTCCTCTCGGGAGCGGAGTGACTGCGCGTGGTACTCCTCAATGCTGGTCGCCCGGTCGCGAGACTTAGACCTAAATCCCAGCTTCTTAAATAGAAAAGGTGCTGTCCAGCCACTTGCCCAGTAGGTTGTGTTCTCGTTGAAGAACATGCGCCGGGCAAGCTTTGACCACCGGGCAACAACGTCGTCTTTCTCCGTGATGTGGTGGAGGAAATTGTTGGATACCAACAGCTCAAACGAGCCGGGAAGAATCGGCGGATCAAGGCAGTCGCCAACAATCGCTTTCGACACGTGTGGCATGTTCGTCGACTTCACAAGGCTGTAGGGCGAAAGATCAACGCCGATCACTTGATCCGTCTTAGCAAAAACGCGGCTGGAAAGTGTCCCTTCACCAATGGCCAATTCCAGCACCGGCTCACCCGGCTTTGTGGACTTGCCCAGGAGATCGCGTAGAAACGCCAACTCCATGGATTTCGCCAGGATGGGATAGAGGTGAAACGGATACTGCTCAACAAACTCGCCAACGTATTCGTCCGCCGCCTGGTACAGATCAGGCCTGCGACGCCGGCGAAACAGGAGTGCAGTCTTGACCCACATCAAGATGAGCAATGCTAACGCTACTTGCCCAACAAAAACTGCGGACCTGCGACAACCAGTCAGAAAGCGGCGAGCCCGTCCGGTCTCTTGAGTTGTGACTTCGCCAATGCTCTCCAACGATGTGCCGGAATCTCGCAGGTCCTTCGCCCAGCGGTTGTGATTGTCGACAAACTTCCGGTACTTGTGATTAATCTCGACCTGCTTGAGCATCTGATTCCCTTCCGTTTCGACCTGCCATGTTCGCCATCAACTTCGCCTGATGGCGGGAACAACCGAAAGAATTTCGACGGATGGTAGATTCGTGCTGGTCTTCGCGTCCAGCCCAATACGCCTGCGACATTGCCTGATAGCTTGACAGCGTCATTATGGCGTTCTCGCATCTGGAGCTTTCGCCTTGGTTTGGTCAGGTCCTCCAGGAACAACTCCCGTCTTGTCACCTCTCTTGTCGCGAACTCGCTTAGCCAGATAATAATCCTCTTGCTCTGCTTAGGTTTGAACTCTGGAATGAAAGATAGGCCCGCTCATGCCGCTGCTTGTTGTCGGATCGATTGCCTTTGACAGTGTTGAAACTCCGACAGAACGCCGGGACGACATCCTGGGTGGATCGGCCGTACATTTTTCGTATGCCGCCAGCTTCTTCACGAAATTGAAGATGGTAGGTGTCGTTGGCGAGGATTGGCCCGAGAAACATACGGAGCTGCTCCAGGCACGCGGGATTGACACGTCCGGCATTCAGACGGTGCCCGGAGGCAAGACGTTTCGCTGGACCGGCAAGTATCATCCCAACATGAACGACCGCGAAACGTTGGAAGTTCACCTCAACGTGCTGGAGAGCTTTCAGGCGGAACTTTCGCCGGAGCAGCGTGCGTCCAAGTTCGTCTACCTGGGAAATGACTCACCGCAGAATCAAATGCGAGTGCTGGAACAGGTCGATCACCCAGAATTGGTTGTCGCGGACACGATGGACCTCTGGATTAACATTCAGAATGACGAATTGAAAGCGCTGCTGAAGAAGGTTGACGGGCTAGTGCTCAATGACAGCGAAGCCAAACTGCTGGTTGATGACGAGAATGTGATTCGTGCTGGCGAGCGAATCCTGGCACTGGGGCCGCGGTTTGTTGTGATCAAAAAAGGGGAGCATGGGGCCCTCTTTTTCGGTCGAGATCAACGGTTTGTTCTGCCGGCGTATCCCACGCCGCACGTTGTTGACCCCACCGGCGCTGGTGACAGCTTTGCTGGAGGCATGATGGGTTACTTGGCGGAGAAGCATCAGAGCGATCCGCAAACGCTCAAAGAAGCGCTGGCCTATGGTTCGGTGGTGGCGAGTTTCAATGTGGAGGATTTTAGTTTAGACCGTATGCAGCAAATCGACCGAAGGAAAATCGACGAACGATTTGCCGAATTGCGCCAAATGCTGAGTTTCTAGAAACAGCAACCCGCGGTTGTGTGTGCATGTGTCGTCGCAGGAATTCGCGCTGAAAAGTAAAACCATGTCCCCAGACGAAGGCAGCTTGCAGCCAATCTGTGCCTGCATGGGACACCCGGTTAGCGGCAACCCCACGCAATACATGATGGAGCGGGCATTCGCGCATCATGATCTAGATTGGCGTTATCTCACGCTGGACGTCTCACCGCAGAACCTGCAATCGGCCATCAATGGCATCCGGGCGTTTGGGTTTGCAGGTGCAAGTGTTATCACGCCTCATAAAGCCAACGTCACTGCCGCTTTGGATGACCTCAGCGAGTCTGCTCGCCTGGTCGAAGCCGTGAATTGCATCTGTCGCGATGGCGATCGCCTCATAGGCGAGAACACAGAAGGAGCAGGATTCATGCGTTCGCTGCGCGGTACGCTTGATCCTGCCGGGTCGTCAGTTTTAATTCTGGGAGCTGGCTCTACAGCGAGGGCCATTGGCGTTGAGTTGGCCCGAGCTGGTTGCCAGCAGATCCAAATTGTGAATCGTTCGCGCGAGAATGGCGAACGCCTGATGAATTTACTCAACGAACATTTTGCTCCCCATCCTATGGAACCTGCTGTTCCGACGTCCAACGATGATGCCGGTGAGGGACCTGAAAAGGGTACGGCGGGAAGTGCAACAACAGGCGAGCCAAACAAGAATCTAGCAATTGACACCACCGATAGTGCCCCTCCCCCTGCTGACGGTGCGAGACAGCAACTGGCAACATTTGCCGAATGGGTCCAGG
>JALCBR010000024.1 GCA_028066245.1 Pirellulales bacterium
CTTCAGGTGTGCTGAAAGGCTCGCTGATTGGTTCTCCGCGGGACACGGAATTCTACGCAACTGCTAGTTCCGGTCCAGTTTCTGTGCCACTTCTTGTGCCACAGCGACAATCAATCGTCGTAAGTCCATTACGCCCGGCAGGATTCGAACCTGCAACCCTCGGTTCCGAAGACCGATGCGCTATCCAGTTGCGCCACGGGCGCGTGCCCCGTAAGGATATGACTTGTGTTGTTGACCTGCAAGCACCCGAGTTCGCACAGTCGGTTGAATCTAGTTACGTGAGATTACGGATTGTGCCGCCGATGGACCTGAGGACGGATTCCAGGCGACCGCATTCCGCAACACTCTTTAGCATCAGAACTGTTTCATTTCTGCGTAGTTGCCGACCAAAACTCGACACCTTGATGTCGGTGGCGTACATCATCGGACAGCTAACTGTTTCAATCACCTCCCCGATAGATCGGTTGTCGGAGCGGGTTGCGTGATGAAGCCATCTCTTCTGCTGTTGGTTCTCGCAGGACTTCCGCCATGATCTGGAACTTTGCATCAACATCGTCGGCATAGTGCACCAGCAGCGCTTCAGGCGTCATGGGAGGTTTGGGAGAGCCCCATTCCGGCAGCCGCTGATGACTGACAATGATATGTTCCAGTCGCAGCAACCAATCGCTTGGCAACGGGTGCTGAATAGCTATTTCACGAATGATGTCTCGGCCTTGCAAGATGTGGCCAATGAGTCGCCCGGCAGACGTGTATTCTGCGCCCGTTGGCCCAGGGGCAATCTCGTGGAGTTTTCCAATGTCATGGAGGATCCCGCCAGCAATGACGAGGTCTTTGTTCAGCGGAGGCTGCATGTCCGCGTGAGACTCTGAGTACTTGTCGGCCAAGAATTGGCAGTTACGCGTTACCGAGAGCACGTGCTCCAGCCAACCTGAAACGAAGGCGTGGTGGTTTCGAGTGGCCGCCGGTAGAGTGAGAAGAGCAGCTTTGTGTTGCTCCAGGGTGGCCAGGACGAAGTCACGCAAAGCCTGTTCCTGAATGCTTGATTCAGCGAGTTCCACGAGTTGGGCGAACATTTCTTCCGGATCAAACCTCGACCGTGGCTGGAATGTGAGCGGATCAAAGCCAGCTTCAGCATCTTCAGGTAATACCGCTCGGATTTTCTCAATTTCTAGCTGCGGCCCATAGCTCGTTTCCTGATACCGAGCGCGGAGCTTATAGAACGAACCAGCTGACCAGTTATCGCGGGCGTCAATGAAATGAACGGAATCTGCCCAGACCGGAAAGGTAACTTCACGTTGCTGATCACGAAACGCAACGCGTAAGTAAGGTTTGCCATCGCGAGTGGTGAGTTGCTCCTTAGTTGTCAGCAGCGCGAAGAAGTCCGCTTCTTCGCCATCAATCAGATCTGAGAGAGCCACGACGGTCGGGAATAAGGACATGGACGGCCCCGTGCCAGTTCGAGAATACGGGAGGCTTGAGTCGGTCTTTGCATTGTACGCGTGCGAAGAACGCGTGTCTTGCGACGCGTGACCGAACGAGATCCGAGATGGCAGGCTCGTGCGCAGCAGAGGGTCGTTCCCACCGACATGGTTCACGTTTGGTGCGGTTTCGCACTCACTGATGCTACCGGGCACCAGATGCCATCTGGACTGCCTCAGGCATTCCTCTCAGTCGCGCCATGTGCCAGATTCCAAACATCGGTCCCACGGCCAATATGCCAAAGGCGACGCCGTTTCCGGTTGTTTCCTGGAGCCAAGGCACGGCGCGAATGGTCACCGCCGAGAGTAGAAAGCCCGCGCATGTTTGCAACGTTAATGCAGTCCCTACGTATGCTTGATCGCAAAGCTCGCTGACCGCCGTGCTGAATTGAGCGCTGTCCGCCACAATAGTCAGCCCCCAGATCAAACAGACACCGGAGATCAGCCAGGGTGTTTGTGGAACAACGCTCACCAAGAGAGCACACGACCCCGACACTGCCATGCTGGCAATTGTCGTTCGGCACCGGCCAAACTGGTCCGCAAAGGCACCGGCCAAAACGCTTCCCACACCACCAATCGCCACGGTTGCGAACGCGACGCCAAGCGCGGCCTGCCGGCTCCAGCCAGCTTCCGAGCACACGCCGGCAACGAAGAGTGGAGCGGAAGCCCACATCGCGTACAACTCCCACATGTGCCCCAGATAGCCAAAATTGGCTCTGCGGACAGCAACGTTTTTCCATGCGCGGAGCGCGTAGCCCACGTCGAAAGGGGATCGGGCCGGCAACAGCGGTCCGGTCCGTACAAACAGTAAGGTGACCACGGCAGCGACGGTCGCGGTTGTGGATGCCGTTATCAGCACGGTTCGCCAATTCATGGCGCCTGCCACAGTCACATCTC
This sequence comes from Pirellulales bacterium, assembly GCA_028066245.1. Lineage (GTDB taxonomy): Bacteria > Planctomycetota > Planctomycetia > Pirellulales > S012-138 > CALJLD01. The sequence continues at coordinate 2,376 of JALCBR010000024.1, forward strand.
GCGAGATGGCATCCGATTGGTCAACCTGCTGCTGCCTACTTTCCATAGCGAACGCTTTAAACAAGTGTGGCGAAGCGGACCCGACAGTTAACGCACCAACCACGATACCGATGGCCAGACCACGCCCGCTTTTGAACCAGGTCGCCACAACCTTCATTGCTGGAGGATAAACGCCGGCCAACATCAATCCGGTGGTGAAACGTAATCCAATCACGGCCACAAAGCCCGTTGTGGTTTGGGCAACGGCGTCCGAGATCAACAGCGGAATGACCAGATTGCACATGGCTCCGCAGAACGCCGCGATGGCAATCAGTCGCTGCGGCGACCACCGGTCGGAGAGATTTAGTATCGCGCTTCCCAGTGCCCCAACAACAAACCCAAATTGAACGCTCATCGTTAGCCAGGCTTGCTGACCGCGATCCAGCTGCCAGGCGCCTTTGAGCTGATCACCAACGGCAGACGCGGAAAACCAAAGCGCCATCGCCAGCAATTGCGAGACCGCCAACAAGGCGAGTTGTATCCACCGCTGCATTGGACCAAGTGACTCAGCGTGAAAGCGAAGAAATCGACAGACTACGTTTTTCGCTGCCACACCGCGAACTTTCAAGTCACAGCAAAGAAAAGCGCTCCAAGCTGCTCAGTGAGCTTAGAAACGTATTGGCGCCGATGGGCAATCCGAAACTGCCAATGCGTGTCCGCGCAATCCCGCAGCCGTCGCCAGAATCACTGCCTTCCGCCAGAACCGCGAGGCGGGACGATCAAGTCCAGGCTGTCAGCTCCATCAAGAGAATACTCGCCGGTCTTGCTATTGTACTTGACCTTGCGAGCTGCGATTCGTGTCGGGCGGTCGCCAACACGTTTCTGCAAATAGAACTCGGCCGGACGAACGGAGTTCCCCTCCATCACCAGCAATTGCTGACTCTCCGTATAAGTGATGCGTTCCGCATTGGCCGTGAACATCTTTCCTTCCGAGGTTGTATTTCCGCTGGCAACAAGCTCCCGCCAGGCTGGAGCGCCGGCGGCCGCAGGCATCTCCGTAACTTGTAGTTGGTCACTGCGGAGCCGCACGGTTTTTTGACTGAATTCGCTGGGGCGCTCGCCGTCAATCGTTTGATTCCAATCCGAGATCTCGCCGTACACGCAAACAACTTGATGTTGAAAGATCACCTGCCGGCGATGGATGTTACCTGTCATTCCTTGCTGGAAGTCGACTCGCAGATACAACGTGCGAGGCTCCTCATCGCGCCGGTTTGATCTGGCGACGGGTGGACGCACAGCTCCCGGTAGCCCCACTTCGCCACGAGAATCACTCCTGGCCACACGCGTGATCCAGCCTGGACCACCTCCAGAGAGAGCGCCTGACTGCTGGTCGATGCTCAGATCGACAAGCTGCATCTTCTCGATCGATTCCAAATCGCCGTGATTGTCATACCGGTGGGCTTCCAGATAGACGCCCTCTCGACAAATGAATTGGGCAATCTCGGGCCGGTCACGTTCAGGGCTTCGCCGCAGCTTCGATTCACCAAAATCGACGCGTTTTGTCATGACGACTTCCAACAATTCCGTCTGCAACTGTTCGTGTTCGCGACGGGCGACTACTCCGGAGTCAAAGATTGCGCGCACACCGTCGAACTCAAAACGGTTCCGCCATGTGATCTCCAGCGGCATCGGTTCACGGATCTCGTTGCCTTGCAGATCCCGGTCAACCAACAGCGTCATCAAGCCGGGTTCATCGATCCAAAGACGGTTTCGTCCACGGTCAAGATTGATCCGATTGGCAGTCAAACTCAACCCTCGCCCTTCAATGTGGGCTGAGCCGCCAGCCACGGTCACCAGCGATGTCGGCAAATGAGCGTCTTGCATGTGCAGGACATCACCCCGGACCAGGAGGGGTAAATCGTCAGGCTTTTCAGTCTTTGTTTCGCGGAGGATTGCGTTCTTGTGGACGGTGACTTGAGAAACCTCAGCCGTCTTATCGAGCTGGATGAGCTGGACTTGAATCGTCTTGCCTTCGACATCGAAACGTCGCTGCGCGCTAAGCGATGGCAACAGTCCGCTGGGCGGGTGGTTTCGATGACCTGCCGAGGAAGGTCCGTCCACGGGCGGTTGGATCGGCAACAGCGGCGCTGTGCCAATCTGCGAGACCAACGACGGCGAGCGAAGCGCAAGTTCGCCAGGGTTCGCTTGCTCAACAGCGCGAAGTGGTTGCCCAGGGAGCGAACCGCCGTGGGAAGGTCCGGTTTGCCAGGGCAGCGGGTTAGCCCGTCGGCCGTCTTGATAACGATTGTCAGAGTTGGCGGGACGTTGCTGCCCACGAAAAGCGGTTGTGTGCCAGACACCACCGGTTGGCGCGGTAGCCAATAACACAGATGGTCGGCCCGGTTGCGGGTGCAATCTGCGAAGCCTTGGCGCCGCAATCGGATCGCCCCGATTGAGTCCTCCTGGCCCCACGAACCATGCTTCGAGCCGCTCCGTGCGGCCTGTTAATTCGGCAGATTGGAAGCTGACACCCAGAGATTGCGTAACGGCTCCGTCCGGGCTGACATCCGCCGATCCCTGACCAGGCTCCATCACGGCCAACATTCGTTTAGGAATTAGTTCTGGCTTGAGTTCGGTCCCCTCTGGAGTCAAAGCACCAGGCTCTGGCATATCTTCATAGATCCACGCGTGAATCTGATCGGCAGCGATGCGGCCCATCGCCGTCACGTTGACCACGGCGTTGCCTTCGATCGAAATGATTTGCAGTCCGTCAATCGGACGAGAGTGCAGGCGGCTTGACCACGATGCCCGGAAGCGGCGCTTCTCTGTTTGATTGTCGTCTCGCATTTCCCAGTCCAGCCAACCTGGCCCCTGCGCAAGAAACTGACCGATTCGACCATTCTGACCGGGCTCATATTCGAGGTTGCGCGCGCGCAGCTCATTTCCCTCATGCCGAAAATGGACTTCGGCCTCGGCGTCTCGCTCGGCGCTGCCCAGTTCGACACCGCCGGTCAAGAAGTTGTACGCCAACCGGGCTCCTTCGGCGTATGCCTGGCGACTGGGAGCTTTCAGCACCGCCGGCGACCCCGTGGCGTCTAGTCGTTTGACCTCCATCCTGGCAAACGCACGTGTGGGTTGCTCGCCATTCGTTTCTTCATTTTCGTCCATCGCTCGAAATCCAATGGTCAACCGCTCGCAATGCAGCGTGTCCAATCCGCCTTCGGGGATCGGGCGTTCGACGATCACACCATCATTGAAACTGGCTTCCAGGTCGATGAAGTCAAAACGAAATGCTCCGCCGCAGTTGATGTCCAGGGGAGTATCTTTGCTGAAGGGAAAGGGATTGTCCGGTGATTGCGAAGGGCGCAGCTGCAAGGAATTGACCGGTGTTTGCTCATCATCATTGGAGAGAACCAGATGGAGAGAAACATTGTGTCGCATCTCCAGTGTGGCAAGCCCAGCAAATCGCGATGCTTCGCGCTGGCCATCTTCCTCGGGCAGTAGAGCGATGCTTAGGTCTTTGCCCTGGCCATGATTTTTCCCCCAGCGGAACGCTACATCCTCGGCCGTACTAATCACATCTCCATGCATGCTGATGTTCCGCGTGGAGAGGAACAGGTCGTCATCGGGAGTTGGCTTTTTTCCCGCGCCGCGAATGGTGACGTCTCCCAGGAGTTCGCCGCCGATGAGTTCGCCCACGCTGCCCTTGCGAACGTCGAACTCGCGATCAAACCTCAGATTGGCGCCTTCGGGCGCGCGGAGGACAACGGCCTCTTGAATACGGCGCTGGGGATCTGTCTGGGAGTCACCAGGCAGCATGATCACACTGCACGGCGTTAAGCGGACCGTTCCGCCACGGATGTTTTTGTATTCGTCGAAGACCAAAATCGCCGACGGTGTCTCGATGACCAGCGGGTTCTCCCGTTCCCAGGCGTCCCGTTCCGGGAACCATTGGGCAAACCGATCATCAGCTGGTGCCGGTCCCGCTTCAGACTTGCGGCCTGTTTTCGTTCCTACCCGCGATTCCGGGCTCTGCTTCTCCACAAACGGGACCACAGTCACTGCATACACGGCATACGCGGCCAAAGTAATCATTCCCGCCACGGCTGAAGTCACCAGGCGTCGTCTCGTCGCAGAGGAAATCGTTGCGGAATTTCTTGAAGCAGCCAACGCTTTCAATCTCCTGCATTGCGTCCGCGGGTTTCAGCTATTGTGATCCCGGCGAGGAATACATCTGAATCACGTCTTCCCAGCGTTTCTGGTTCTGCAAAATGAATTCGACGAGCTCTCGCACTGCACCGTGGCCTCCCGGCGACTGCGTGACGTGATGCGCCGCGTTGCGAACCTCTTCAGCTGCATCCGCAGGCGCCGCGGCCAACCCTACCAATTGCATGGCGGGGATGTCCGGAAGATCGTCGCCAATATACGCGGCCTGGTCCGACTCGACGCCTAACTCGCCCATGACCTCGATGGCCGTCTTCCGCTTGTCTTCAACCCCTTGTCGCACGGCATCAATTCCAAGCTCGTCGGCTCGCAATTGCACCACGTGTGAAGTTCGTCCCGTGATGATGGCAAACTTGCCGCCAGATTTGCGCCATAACTTGATGCCTAACCCATCACGAATGGAGAAAGACTTACTTTCCATGCCCTGGTTGTCATAAGTTACACAACCATCCGTCAGCACGCCGTCAACGTCGGCCATGATCAGTTGCAAGCTCTGGCAACGCTGCGAAGGTTTCATGCGCTTGGAGGTTAGGTGTGGTGCTATGGCGGAAGAATGTTTGAGCGGCTGGGGACTCAGTCCTGATCACCTCTAATGTCAGGCCGGTCTTGCCATTTGTGAATCTTGCCCGTCTGATTGTGAGTGAGGCCCGTTTGCTTCCGCTAGTTGCGGAAAGGCTGACACAACGTCGGTGATATCAATTAATCCACGCGGACAGCCCTGTGGATCAACAACCGGTAGTTCACTGATCTTGCGCTGCGCCATGATGGCAACGGCTTCCGTCATTCGTGAGTCGACTTCAACAGTCAGTGGTGACACCGTCATGACGTCACGGACCGGCCCATCAAGCCTGGCTTCACTATGACGCTCGAATAGCCTGGCGAGGTCGCTATCGGTAAACAGTCCTGTCAACCGGTCGGACGAATCATGCAGCATGATGGCCCCCGTTCTTCTGCCGGGGTTGCCTTGAGCGATCAGGATTTGCCGGACAGTGAACGATTCATCCGCAATACGACATTGAGCCAGCGGACGCATGTGATCTTGCACGCTGCTGAGCTTCAAACCAAGACTGCCACCGGGATGGAAACGCGCGAAGTCAATCTCGCGGAAGCCGCGCATCTTGCTAACAACCAGTGCCAGCGCATCACCCAATGCCAACATGGCCATTGTGCTCGTTGACGGAGCCAGGTTCAGGTCGCACGCCTCGGTCACTTTGCCCAAAGCAAGCGTAACCGCGGCCGACACTCCCAGCGTGCTGTGCGGATTACCGGTGACGGCCAATACCGGGACGCCCATTTCGCGCAGGGCCGGCAGCAACCGAATGACTTCTTCCGTTTCGCCGCTCTGCGAGAACATGATGACCACGTCTTCAGCCGTCAGGCGACCCAAGTCTCCATGCACGGCTTCCGCAGGATGCAGGAAGTGACTGGGTGTGCCGGTTGACGCCAGCGTTGCGGAGACTTTTCGCCCGATGTAGCCAGCTTTACCCATGCCGGAAACGACCACATGCCCTCGGCAGTCAAAAACACGCTGCGCGGCTTCCAGAAACTCCGCGTTGATTGCTGCCGCCATCTGCTCTAGCTGGCCGGCATAGTCCCGCAGGATACCGCGTGCAAATTGCAGTCTCTCCAGAGGTGGAAATGATGGCGAATGAGACATCCTGTCCTCGCAACTCAGTTTCGAATGCTAGCTGGCGGAGTTCTGTGGCCTGGCAGGCTCCGTATCCCCTTTGGCTCACAGCGGTAACGGACCACTTGAGACGGAGCAAAGATCGTACCGGTCCAGCCTTCGCCAAGTGTTTTCGTGCTAAGAATCGGTGTGCAAAGCGGCGCGGGATTCTAGTCAACATAGCCATTCGGGACAACGTGAGCGCCGGGACGACGATGCGCGCACTGTGCCAAGCTCAATCCCTCATTTGGCTAGGAGTTTGGGGCATCCAAGGAGGCTTTCTCGGCAATCTGGCTTGGGGCGAGGATCACGGTCCGTAAACGCCGAACACTAATTGTGTTGAAACATGACTTTTTCGATAAACATAATTCGTTTAACGTCGGTTTTTTCCAAAACCAATTGGAAATCAACCATTTGCAACCCTTGCCAAGTCCTTCTGTAGCGTTTATACATAATAAAGTTGACCTTTTTAATGATGATTTGAGTGAGGCATAACAATGTCCGCCGAGAAACTCACGCCGCTGGAAAGCATTAAATCAGGCAGCCTTGGGCTCCGAGGATCGCTCGCTGAGGAGTTGTTGGGCGACAGCAGCCATTTTTCCAAGGACTCTGCCCAACTCCTCAAGCACCACGGGACTTATCAGCAACACAACAGAGATGAGCGTGCCACAAGTACTGACGGCAAGCGAGAAAAGTCATTCTCCTTTATGGTCCGCACGCGGATTCCTGGGGGGCGCCTGACTGCGGAGCAAATGCTGGCCGAACTCGATCTTTGCGACGAGGTAGGCAATACCACGCTACGAATTACCACGCGGCAGTCGCTGCAATTGCACGGCGTCGTCAAAGGAAACCTCCAGCAGACGCTCAAACGAATCAATGATGTCCAACTGACAACACTGGCCGCCTGTGGAGATGTCTGCCGTAACGTGATGTGCTGCCCGGCTCCATGCGAGTCCAACTCAGTCCATTCACAACTTCAGGCCATGGCCACTCGACTGGCAGACCTGTTTGCACCGCGCACGAAGGCCTACCATGAGATCTGGCTCAAAGACCCCAGCGGGGAAGATGACGATCAGCGTGTCGCCATCTCCGCGGAGGACGGCAGCGTTTCCTTCGTGCAAAAGACGGACAAAAAGGCAAAACATGTCCAAGCGAGCACAGCGCACACTCAGGGTAAACGCACCGAACCGCACGCGTTGCCGAGCGAAGTGACTACCGAAGATTCCGACGTTGATCCACTCTATGGGCCATCGCTCTTGCCACGAAAGTTCAAAACGGCCATCGGTCTTCCGGACGACAATTGCGTGGACTTGTATGCAAATGATCTCGGACTGATGGCCATTTGTGAGGACGACGAGATCATCGGCTACAACGTGCTGGTCGGAGGCGGGATGGGCGTTTCTCCCAGTAACGCGCGCACGTTCCCGGCATTGGCCAGCAAACTGGCATTCGTCAAGCCTGATGATGTTCCCGATGTCGCGTTGGCCATCGTCAAGGTTTTCCGCGACTTTGGTTGCCGCACAGATCGAAAGCGGGCGAGGCTGAAGTACCTGATCCACGATTGGGGGTTGTCTAAGTTTCGCGCCCAGGTTGAAGCCTACTTGGGGCGGGGACTTGCCCCACCGCGCTCAGAGGATGTCACCGGCTTTGATGATCATATCGGTTGGCGCCAGCAGCGTCCCGGCGTCTGGTACTACGGGTTGAACATTGAGAATGGGCGCATCGTCGATACGGAAAAGGTCCGCTTGAAGACGGCAATCCGCGAAATCTTGCGGCTGCTATCGCCGGATGTGCGCCTTACGGCACACCAAAGCATCATCTTCGCAAACATCGCCGAAACTGACCGGGCGCTTCTGGAAAACATCTTGGCCGAACACGGCGTGCCGCTTTCGAGCCAGATATCCAACGCCCGGCGGTGGTCGATGTCGTGCCCAGCCATGCCCACTTGCGGATTGGCGATAACGGAAAGTGAACGCGCGCTCCCGGGAGTGATTACTGAGCTGGAGCAAGACCTCGCTCGGCTGGGGCTTTCCGCGGAACGATTCACCGTGCGAATGACTGGCTGCCCTAACGGCTGCGCGCGACCCTACAACGCCGACGTGGGATTGGTGGGCAAGGCGCAAGGCAAATACACGCTCCTGCTGGGCGGTCGTTTATTGGGTGACCGGTTGAACTTTGTCTATCAGGACATGGTAGCTCTGGAAGAGATCGTTCCAACGTTACGGCCGGTGTTGACGTTCTTCAAATACGCCCGCCGCCACGGCGAGACTTTTGGGGATTTCTGTCATCGGCAAGGACGTGCGAGCCTGCTTGCCTGGTGTGCTGACCTGCAAGCGGCAACTTTATCTGACAATCGTGATTCTGCGGTTGTTGAACCGTCAAAAGCGCCCGTCGCTCAGGGCGCGGACTTGGGCATTGCCCGCTGTGCTTAGCGCCCGCTGAGGGCGCCCTCTCCGCCACGGAACCAACAGCACCTCCTCATCTCGATCGTTGAGGCGTCATCTGCCTGCGCGATTCGAGTGCATCGGCGGGAGACCAAGCCATGGAACTCAAGAAAGAGAAGTCACGGACGGCGCACATTCAACTCGGCAACCCAGTCACCGAACAAGCGCAGTTGAAGATTGCAGGCGATCAAGCCACGACCAAGGAGGCAAATGGGAAACAGGTGATCCGTGGTGCTAAGTCACACACCACGGGTGATGGCGCGGTTTCCGTGTTAGGGTTGCCGCGCGGCGGAGAGCCAAGCAACGCTCAACTGCAACTCTTGAGACATCATAGTCGCGCGTTGGAGTCCGCACATCCAAGGGAAATCATCGCTTGGGCGGTTAAGCAATACTTTCCAAAGCTGACCATGGCCACGGCTTTCGGTCCCGAAGGCTGCGTCATTTTGCATCTCCTGGCCGAAGTTGAGCCACGTGTGCACGTCTTCAACCTCGATACAGGCTATCAATTCAAAGAGACGCTGGAACTCCGCGATCGGATTGCAACCCGCTACGGTATTCAGGTCAAGTTCGAGCGACCTGAACTTTCTGTTCAGGAGTACGAAGAGAAGAACGGCGGGCCTGTCTACGCCGTTGATGCTGATCGATGCTGCCTCGAGCGAAAGGTTCGGGTCTTGCGTCGCGCCGTCGCCGGATTTCACGGCTGGATGAGCGGCATCCGCCGTGATCAAAGCCCTCACCGCCAAAACACGCCGATCATCGATTGGGATCAGAAATTCCAGCTCGTCAAGATCAGCCCTCTGGCTGGATGGACAAAACACCAAATCTGGGATTTGATCCGCTCGGAGGACATCCCCTACAATCTTCTTCATGAGAAGGGTTACCTCAGCATCGGCTGTTGGCCCTGCACTCGAGCGGTTGCCGCTGGCGAAGATGAGCGAGCCGGGAGGTGGAGTGGGGCTGCCAAGACAGAATGCGGCTTGCATGTGCAGGGCTGATGCGACCAAAATGCATGTTTGAGTGCATGCTCTTGCTCACGTTTGAGTGCATGCTCTTGCTCACGGTCGCCTGGACGTTCGTCCGCCCGCAATTCACCCATATCCGGAAACAGTGTGAAAATCTCGGCAAAAGCGGAATATGCGTGCATTGCAATGCTGGAATTGGCCGCCAACTATGAAGGCGGAGAACTGGTGAGGATTCGGTCGATTGCCGGTAACCACGGCATCCCCTCGCGGTTTCTCGTGCAAATACTCCTGCAATTGAAAAACGCAGGTCTGGTTGCCAGCACCCGCGGCGCTTCCGGCGGCTATAAGTTGCTCAAAGCGCCTGAAGACATCAACTTGAGCGAAGTGATCGCCGCCATTGAAGGACCGCTCGGACGTGACCAGACCCCAATGACGGCTGACTCCGCCGCTGCCCAAGCTCTGCTGGATATCTGCAATGAAGTAGCCGACAAACAGCGCGAGATGCTGGAAGCGGTAACAATCTCCGACTTGCAGGACCGCGTTCGCCAGGCCCCCAGCGATATGTACTATATCTGAGCCGGTTGGTTGATTCGCGACCCTGACTTGCAGAACGAATGGTTGCATTGCGCAGAACGGGTACATCTTGCGCAAATTGCACGCAAGGCGAATTCAGATAGAATGCCGACGAGTTGACTCCACCGGTCGCTGATGTTGCGTGGTATTCTTGGTAGGGTAGGAGTCGATGACTGGCGTCACGTTGTTCAGGATTTGTCCATGCATTCGTTCGAGTACTCAGCCCCCCACTCTCTTTCCGACGCAGTGAGTCTGCTCGCGCAAGCTGAAGGCAACGCGCGGCCGTTGGCTGGTGGAACGGATTTGATCGACCAGATGCAGACAGGCCGCTTCCGTCCAGCGTTAGTCATCGACATCAAAAAGTTGCCTGAGTTGAATGTGCTGGAGTTCGATGGAGACGGATTGCACTTGGGCGCAGCCGTACCATGCTACCGCATCTATGGAGAGCCAAGGATTGTGCAGGAGTACTCCGCGCTGGCAGATGCCTGCCACATTATCGGCGGAGTGCAGATCCAAAGTCGCGCCAGCGTGGGAGGGAATTTGTGCAATTCCGGACCTGCGGCTGATTCCACGCCTGCGATGATCGCGCTTTCCGCCATATGCGTCATCGCTGGGCCCGGAGAAACCCGTCAGGTTCCCGTTGAGGAATTTTGTACAGCACCTGGCGAAAACGTTCTGCGACGTGGCGAAATCCTCGCCGAGATTCTGTTCCCGCCGAGACCTGCCAACAGCGGCTCGCATTATCGGCGGTTCATCCCTCGCAACGAAATGGACATCGCCGTTGTCGGTGTGGGCGCCTTCGTCGAATTAGAAGACGATGGACAGACGATCAAGACCGCCCGCATCGGACTGGGCGCTGTTGCGCCAACTCCATTGCTAGCGGAAGATCTCAGTGCCTCGCTTTCCGGCAAACCGGCCACCGATTCGACGTTTGTCTCTGCCGGCGAGGCAGCCAGACAAATCATCACTCCGATCACGGATATGCGCGGCACGGCTGAATACCGCAAGCAGATCACTGGCGTCCTCGTCCAACGTGTGCTCGCTACGGCGACCGCCCGAGCACGGGGAGAACCGTCGGAGTACAAACCCGGAAAATGACCGGAAGGGAAAGAACGCCAGACGGAAAGTATTCCGCCGAAAGCAAAACCACCATGCTCCAGGCGTTCATACAGAACCCATCCCTAAGGTCTTGCCGTTCCTCCTTCTTGCCCATTGCATCTTCCCTCTTCCCTCATGTCCAACAAGCACGTCATTTCGCTGGAACTCAACGGCGACGCTGTCGAGTTTCTTTGCGAACCGCGGCAGACGCTGCTGGAGGTTTTGCGTGACATTCTGCACTTAACGGGAACTAAGGAAGGGTGTTCCAACGGAAACTGCGGCGCATGCACGGTGTTGTTCAACGGCCGACCGGTAGTCAGTTGCCTCGTGCTGGCGATGGAATGTGAAGACGCGAAGATACGGACCATCGAAGGTGTGGCATGTGACGGCGCGCTGGATGAGATTCAAAACGCGTTCCTGGAAGGCGCCGCACTTCAATGTGGTATCTGCACACCGGGATTTATCGTTCAGGCGCAAGCGCTGCTGGACGAAAACCCCAATCCAAGCGAAGACGAAATTCGCTTCTATCTGGCCGGCAACCTTTGCCGCTGCACTGGCTACGACAAGATCGTCCGCGCCGTGCAGGCGGCTGCGGAGCAACGGCGGGCCGCCACAACCGCTGGCTAACGACGTCAATCTTTTGCCGCAACGATCCTGACCCACGTTGACGTTCTTGAGGACAGTATGGCGATCGCAGACAAGCCCCAATACAACGTCATCGGCACTCGCCCGATTCGCCATGACGGCGTCGACAAGGTCACCGGTCGGGCGATGTACGGCGCAGATTTCCGCATGGCTGGATTGCTGCATGGCGTCATCGTTCGCAGTCCTTATGCGCATGCGCGAATTAAGAGAATTGATACGGCAAAAGCCGCGGCGTTGCCCGGCGTTAGGGCAGTTGTCACGTCAGACGACCTCCCGCAACATGGCGCCCGACAGGTTGACTTGGGCGAGGGTGCCGTCAGCATGCGGCACTTGGCTGCCAACGTGCTCACGGATGACAAAGTCCTCTATCGCGGTCACGCGGTGGCTGCAGTAGCCGCGGACAATGTCCACATTGCTGAAGAAGCCGCGCGACTGGTGAAAGTGGAGTATGAGCCGCTCCCGCCAGTGTTGGATGTTCGCGCGGCCATGCAGCCTGATGCCCCCATCTTGAATGACGATGTTCGCACCGTTTTTGCCGGCGCGCCGGAAGTTAACGCTGACCAGCCAACCAACATCGCCAAGCATTTGTTGTTTGAGAAAGGCAATCCCCAAGAGGGCTTCGCCGGCGCGGACCTAGTCTTCGAGCGCGAGTTCGACACCACGATGGTTCACCAAGGCTATATCGAACCGCACAACGCAACGGCGCTTTGGAACGCAGATGGTAAAGTCACTGTCTGGATGAGCACGCAAGGTTCCTTTACCGCTCGCGAACAGACAGCCGAGCTGCTTCGTTTGCCGGTTTCTAGTGTGAAGGTTGTGCCGATGGAAATCGGCGGCGGGTTTGGTGGCAAGATCTCCGTCTATCTGCCTCCGGTGGCTGCGCTGCTTTCCCGCAAGTCCGGTCGGCCGGTCAAAGTGATCATGTCGCGCGCGGACGTGTTTGAAGCCACGGGGCCAACGCCGGGTTCGCATATACGGCTCAAGCTGGGCGTCACCAAGGACGGGAAGCTCAACGCCGCAGAAGCCTGGGTGGCGTTTGAAGCTGGCGCCTATCCCGGCTCACCGGTAGGCATGGCGTGCATGTGTGTCTTTGCCTGCTATGACATTCCGCACGCCCGCGTGGAGGGCTTTGATGTTTGCGTGAATAAACCTCGAACGAACGCCTACCGTGCACCAGGCTCCACACAAGTGGCGTTTGCAATAGAGACAGTTGTGGATGAAATCTGCACGGAGCTTGGGGTTGATCCGGTCGAGTTGCGGCTGCGGAACGCTTCCCGGAAAGGAACGCAACGCGTAGATGGGCCCACGTTCGCACGCATTGGCATGGAAGAGACAGTCGAAGCAATCAAAGCCAGTTCGCATTACATGTCGCTGGCTCCGCAATCGCGCTCGCCGGACAAGCAATGTGGCCGCGGTGTGGCGTCCGGCTTCTGGTTCAACGCCGGTCTGAAATCGAGCGTGACAGCGACAGTCAACGCAGATGGCACGGTCTCATTGATAGAAGGCTCCACCGATATCGGCGGCACGCGGACCAGTATCGCCATGCAATTGGCAGAGACGTTGGGCATTACCGCGGAAGACGTGCATCCCACCGTCGCTGATACCGAGGGCATCGGATACACGGACGTGACCGGCGGTAGCCGTGTGACATTTTCCACTGGTATCGCGGCGGTCCGCGCAGCAGAAGACATCTGCTCTATCTTGGCGGACCGCGCAGCCGCCCTGTGGGACGTGCCTGCCGATCAGACAAAGTACGAGAATGGCGGTGTCACCGGTCCCGACGGCAAGCGAATCTCCTTCAAAGAACTCGCTGGCAAACTACATCTGGTCGGCGGACCCGTGACCGGTAGTGGCATCTCCGGCGAAGAGTCGCAGAGCGGAGCTTTCGGAACACACTGCGTGGACGTCGAGGTCGATACGGAAACTGGCAAAGTCCAGATTCTGCGGTACACAATCGCTCAAGATGCCGGCACCGCGATTCACCCCAGCTACGTGGAAGGGCAAATGCAAGGAGGTGTGGTGCAGGGCATTGGTTGGGCTCTGAATGAAGAGTATTGGTATGACGAGCAAGGCATGCGTAACGCCACGTTTTTGGATTATCGCATGCCGACCTGCTATGACGTACCGATGATAGAGACCATCATTGTGGAAGTACCCGCTTCCAATCACCCTTATGGTGTCCGGGGGGTGGGAGAAGTTCCCATTTGTCCGCCGCCGGCGGCCATTGCCAACGCCATCTATCAAGCAACCGGCGTGCGGATGCGGCAACTACCGATGTCACCGCCAAGATTATTGGCGGAGTTGCTGAAGTCCTAACGCTTGAGTTGCGGCTAAACCAGCGACCAAGTATCGCCATCATATGCCAAAGCTTTCCTGCCACCTGCCGTACGTGAACTAACCAACGGTCAGCCATCGATCACGGCTGAGGGCGAAACGGTCCACGAGGTGTTGGCCGCGATCAACGCTTGCTTTCCTGGTGTCATGGCGAAACTCGTCGATGGCGACCAAGTTCGTGCGGGGCTATCCGTGGTCATCAATGACAAACCGCAGCCGCGCGGTTTGGAAACGCGAGTAGCTGCTGATGCCGAGATTCATTTCCTGCCGCCGATTTCCGGTGGATGATTGCTGCGCCAACCTCAAACGCACGCAGGCGTCAGGAATAATCCTGACGCCTGCGTGTCTATGATGAACGCGGTTGGGCCGCGGTTGTCTGTTGTCAAGCTGTCCGGGAGGACACGCCTTCTAATTTATTTCTTCTTCAACTGTTTCAGGAAGTTTTTCAGGTGGGCCGGAACTTGACCTTGAACGGCCTGCTGTTGACTTGGGGGGAAACCGCCTTGTCCTTGATTCATCATCACCACGGGTCCACCTCCACCACCGACCGGCTCCAATTGCACGTACACTTGACGGATCTGGAAAGTGCGAACGTCGCGGATCAGCAGCACAGCCCAACCGACGTGGTTCTGGTTGAGGATGTGTCGCAGGCTGTGAGTACCGAACACTTGCTGACCGTCAACTTGCAAGATGCGGTCGCCTGCTTCTAAAGAAACGATCTGGTTGAACGACAGGTAAGCGCGGCTGGCTGGCCCAAAGGGATCAACGCTGCTGATGTAAACGCCTTTGTTCCAAGGGTTGTTGAGGTCCATGACCGTGACACCCAGTCTCCAACGTTGGAACGGCATGCCCTGTCCCGGACCGACCATCATTGCAGCTTGCTGGCCACCCTGCTGGGCAGGCGGTTGCATCATCTTCTGCTGCGGCGGTTGTCCTTGTTGACCCTTTTGTGCATTGAGCTGCTGCAAGAACTTTTGCAGATCGTCATTGGCCGAAGCCATGGAAGCAAAACCAAAAACCGTGAAGGCAGCAGCCAGAGTGAGTGTGAAGCGTTTCATCGGAGTTCCCTTTCGGCGTGTGTTGTTTTCGTTTGGTTGAGCCTGAGCTCGCGTGTCGCAGATGCTCGGAAGAAAAAGCACGGCCCGTGCCAATTCGAAAGCGACCGAGGATTGAATGCCATAAGTTATTTTGAAATAATGATTTGCAGTTAAAGCAGCAAGAATCATATTGAATTGCTCGGCATTTAAGTGTAATCAAAACGATCGTTTCTCCGTTTTGCTTGTGTCGAATTGATGGCGCGCATCTGCGGGAATCGTGCCTGCATGGTTCCAGAAGCGAACGGCCCGTTTGATTGTTACAACTGGTTCACCCCATCCCAACAGCCTTGCGGTAGTGGGCTGAGGTCAAACCTACCGACCGCGGCGGTGCTTTACTGTGCCAGCACATTCTGAGAAAAAACCGCCATATGAGCGCTGTAAAGAAGATGTTGGAACTAAACGCTCAAGCGTCGAAAGTCTTTGCACAACTTGTGGATGATGCTCTGGCGCTCAAGGTGGAAATCCAAGAGATTGCCGGCGCGACACTCGTCGATTGTGGAATCAACGCTCCAGGCGGCCTGGAAGCCGGCAGGCGTTTGGCGGAGTTGTGCTTGGCGGGTTTGGGGACAGTCTCCATCGTTCCCGCGTCGTCTGCCGGCGCTTCCCTGGGCGTTTGTGTGCGCACTGATCATCCTGTTGCGGCCTGTCTCGCTTCTCAATACGCTGGCTGGCGGATTGCTCAAGGCGATTTCTTCGCCATGGCCTCCGGTCCGATGCGCGCAGTCGCCGGTAGGGAAGAACTCTTTGACAAGATTGGGTTCCGAGAGGCGGCACCCGGCACGCTGGTCGGCGTTATGGAGACATCGCAGCTTCCCACCGTCGAAGTCATCGAGTCCATCGCCGAAAGTTGTCACGTCTCTGCGGATCGCCTGTTGCTCGCCGCCGCACCAACCACCAGTCTGGCGGGCTGTCTGCAAATCTCCGCGCGAAGCGTGGAAACGGCGCTGCATAAGCTCGAGCAGCTTGATTTCGATCTGGCACGGATTGTCAGTGGCTTTGGCCAAGCTCCGCTTCCTGATCCGACGCCGGAATTTGTCGAAGCAATCGGACGCACCAACGATGCCATCTTGTATCACAGTGAAGTCACACTTTGGGTCCGCGGTGATGACGCTAGCCTGGCAGAGATCACGCCACAGGTTCCCAGTTCAGCGTCTCCCGATCATGGGCGACCATTCGCGGACATCTTCCGTGGCTACAACGGTGACTTCTATCAGATAGACCCTTTGCTCTTCAGCCCCGCCGTCGTGCGTTTGGTGAATATCGAGACCGGCACTGAGTTCCTTGCCGGCATGATGGGAAGCAACGCAGCGAGACAGACATAGCACATGCTTCTGGCTATCTTAGGTTCGCCAACAAGTTGGTACGTCAACGAGCTTCGCCGAGTCGCGCAGGATCGGCATGACGTTGTTTGCTTCACTTTCAGCGAGCTTGGTTCGGCAGTTTCCAGTTCGGAGTTTCGCGTCACGGCTGATGGTGCACGGCTTGAAGAGATCGATTGCCTGCACGTGCGGACGATGTCTGCGGCCAGTCTGGAACAAGTCATCTTCCGGATGGACCTTCTTTGGCAGTTGGAAGCTCGCGGTGTTCGCGTGGTCAATCCGCCGGGTGCTGTGGAAGCGGCTGTGGACAAATACTTGGCCACCGCCCGGTTGCAAGCGGCCGAGCTTCCAGTTCCGCCGACTGTTGTCTGCCAGAACGTGGATCATGCCATGGCCGCATTCGCGGAGCTAGGCCAAGATGTCGTCGTGAAACCACTCTTCGGCGCCGAAGGGCGGGGAATGTCTCGGATTACGGACGAAGATATTGCTTGGCGAACATTCAAAACTCTGGCCGAGCTACGTAGCGTGCTCTATCTGCAGCAGTTCATTCCGCACGACGGTTTTGACACCCGCGTCTTGGTCATTGGAGATAAGCAGTATGCCATGCGGCGCGAAAATTCAGGAAACTGGCGAACGAACGCTGCGCGGGGAGCGGATTGCAAACCGTGCGAATTAACGCCGGACATTGCCGACCTCGCGCAGCGCGCTGCCGCCGCCGTCGGCGCGAGTCTCGCTGGCGTAGACATCCTGGAAGACTCCGCTGGCAAACGGTATGTTCTCGAAGTCAATGCCGTGCCAGGCTGGCAAGCATTAGCCAGAACGCTCGATGTTGATATCTCCGCGGAAGTACTGGATCACCTCCTTCGCCAACCGACAGACCGCGAGATGAGTGCCAGATCGAAGTAACGTCGCCGCCTCCCACCCCATTGATGACATTGGCAGATAACCCAGAAGCTTGCAACGTGGCAGCGCTCCTCTCTGATTGGGCGGAGCGTTTACCAGACCGGGCGGCTGTGATCGCCTATCGATCTTTCAACGTTGATCAACCGTCTGCGGCCGAGTCCTGGACATTCCGGCAACTGGATGATGACAGTTCCGCGATCGCGTTAGGGCTCAAGTCGATTGGCGCTGTGCCCGGCACGAGGCTGGCGATGCTCGTGCCTGTCGGCTTTGAATTCGTGTCGCTGGTGTTCGCCTGTTTCAAAGCTGGCGTCGTGCCGATCATGATCGATCCCGGTATGGGACGGAAGAATCTCATTGGCTGCCTGGCAGGCGCGCAGCCGGAGGGATTTTTGGCCATTCCAAAGGCTCAAGCCATTCGCACTCTCCTGCGAAGCAAATTTCCTGCTGCAAAGCTCAACGTGACGGTCGGCCCCAGGTTGTTTTGGGGCGGGGTCACACTCAAGCAATTGCGTGCCAACCACCTGCCTGAGGTTGCACGTGACCGAGTTTCCGTCCGCGGGCAACTTTGTCAATCACAACGGGAAGACCCGGCGGCCATCATCTTCACATCAGGAGGGACCGGAGTTCCCAAAGGTGTGCACTACTGTCATGGAAATTTCGCGAGGCAAGTGCAACAAATCCAAGAGCGATACGCGATTGAGCCCGGCGGCACGGACGTGGCCTGTTTCCCGTTGTTCGCTCTGTTCAACGCCGGGATGGGCAACACAACCGTCCTCCCCAAGATGAATTTTTCCCGACCGGCGCAAGCCAGCCCCCAACATCTTGTTCAGGTGATTGCGAAACACCAGGCGACGCAAGCCTTTGCCTCACCAGCCGTTTGGCGGAACGTGGGCGCGTATTGCCGCCGCAAGCAAATCAAACTTCCATCGGTCAAGCGAGTCCTGGCTGCGGGGGCACCGGTCTCGCCCGACGTTCTACAAGCGATGAAAAATTGCTTGGAACCTGAAGGAGACATGCACACGCCCTACGGTGCGACCGAGGCTTTGCCCGTCGCGTCCAACTCGGCCACTTGCGTATTGGGCGAAACAGTCAACGCCACGCGTGCCGGCAAAGGGACTTGCGTCGGAACGCGGTTCAGCGGCATTGAATGGAAGGTGATCGAGATTGAGGAAGGGCCGATTGCCGACATCACAATGGCAAAGGAGGTTCCACCGGGAACCATCGGGGAGATCATCGTTCGCGGGGAAGTTGTCACCAAGAGCTACTTCAACAATCCAAAAGCCACCGCAGCAGCCAAGATTTCCGCTGCCAATTCCTTCTGGCATCGAATGGGAGATACCGGCTATCTGGACGAGCAGGATCGGTTCTGGTTTTGCGGTCGCGTGGCACATCGCGTGCTCACTGCAGCGGGCACAATGTACACCATCCCTTGTGAAGCGCTTTTCAACAATCATCCAGCTGTCTTCCGCAGCGCGCTGGTCGGGATCGGCGAACCGGGCCAGCAAGAACCAGTGATTGTGATCGAACTGGAGCCAGCTACAGGTGGACGCCCTGTTTCCCAACACCAGTGGTCAACAATCAAGTCCGAACTCCAGCAGATCGTGGAGACACATGAGCTGACCAGAAACATCAAGCATGTCTTGCGACATCCCAGCTTACCTGTGGATATTCGTCACAATGTCAAGATCTTCCGCGAGCAGTTGAGTGGCTGGGCGGAAAAGCAATTGGAGAGTCGGTAGTGAATTCGAATTGTATAAATCAACACAACCTCGCGATTTGAAGTTGATTAGCTTGCTGCCTAGTTTCATCGCGAGGCCGCAGATTCATCATGCTCCTGGAGTTGCCCCGCATGATTTTTACGAGGTTTATTGTTACCAGAATGCGCACAGTGCGATGGTCTTGCCCAATCGCACTGGTGTTGTGCTCGACGGCGATTCTTGCTTTGCCGAACGCTGTCCGGGCACAATCGGCCGATCTTGAGGCCGCACTGAGAAACGTTCTGGCGGTCGAAATTGACGGGTCAGGGAGCGCGAAAGCTGCGGAAGCGTTTTCGATTTTGGCGGCAGCCAAGCCGAGTGAAATCCCAATCATGCTGTCCGCCCTCGATCATGCTAACCCGATTGCCGCGAACTGGATTTACGGCTCCATTGATGCGGTCGTCAATCGCGCACAGCAGAGCGGGATGACGTTGCCTGCGGATTCCCTTGAATCGTTCGTGCTGGATGCGAACCATTCACCCCGCGCGCGGCAACGGGCTTTCACGTTGTTGGCCAGCGTCTCACCCGAACGTAGCGAAGCCTTTGTGTCGAGCTTTCTTGCAGATCCCAGCCCGCTCTTTCGGCGTGATGCGGTGGAGAAATTGATCGGCGACGCAGAAGCCAAAGCGGCCGGCGGCGCAGACGAAAGCCAGTTATTGCCGTTGTATTACCAAGCGTATTCTGCAGCACTGGCCGAAGATCAGATCAACGCGATAGCCAAGAAGCTGGTTGACGCCGGTGAGAGCGTTGATCTGCCCCGTAAGTTCGGCTACCTGACGCATTGGCGAGTGATCGGTCCGTTTGACAATTCAAACAATGCGGAATTCGACACGGCCTATCCACCTGAGAAGCTCACACTGGAGAACTTCGAAGGCAAGGGTGGGATTCACTCGGATGCTGCCCACGAAGGCAAACTGGGCGATGTGAATTGGAAAAACTTTGCCACCGGCGCGGACAACGGAGAAGTCAACCTGAACGAAGCTCTGGCCGACGAGAGTGCTTCGATTGGTTATGGCGCAGCTGTGTTTACCAGCGATAAATCTCAGGATGTTGAGTTGCGGCTGCGGATTCAGAATGCTTTCAAGGTTTGGGTCAATGGGGAATTGGTCATGTCCCAGCCCATTGGCCATACCGGTAACTCTTTCGATCAATACTCGGTCCCAGTTCAGTTTCGGCAAGGCAAGAACCTGATCTTGGTCAAAAGCTGTCAAATTGAACGGCCTGCGTCCGACCCTTGGTTCTCGGCTTGGCAGTTCTGTGTGCGTGTCACGGACAAGACTGGCGCAGCCGTGTTGGCCACCGACCGAAAACCAACTCCCCCGAAAACTGAAGCCGATGGGCAAGCCGTGTCAAACGGCAACCAAAAAGACGGCAATAGATAATCTGAACTACCTAGGAGAATCTGCGGCAAAATCTCAATCATCCCTTGCCTTGATCCCATACCAACAACCTATGAGTAAGCCTCTTCTCAAACTCAATCAGCGCGTATTCGTACCCGTAGCCATACTGGTGGCCATCGCCTATGCGGTGGCAACCGCCAGTGCGTCAGATTGGCGGATGTTTCGCGGCAGCGATAGCTCGGGCGTGGCCGCGGATGCGGAGATTCCGACATCATGGAATCTGGAGACCGGAGAGAACATCGCTTGGAGTGTGAAAATGCCGGGCCGCGGCGTGTGCGGGCCGATCATTGTGGGTGGCAAGGTCATCGCCACGTCGTCAGCCGGAAATGACAACAAGCAACTACATATCTGGTGCATGGATGACGCCAGCGGCACAGTCCTCTGGAAGCGGAACTTTCTCGCCACGGGCCGTTCTCAATGCCATGAGTTGACTTCCATGGCCGCGCCCACGCCGGCCAGTGATGGCGAGCTAATCTTCGCTTTTTTCTCTTCTAATGACCTGATCTGCTTGGATCTGGAGGGAAGCATTCGTTGGATGCGAGGGCTGGCTCTCGAACACGCTAACGCTTTTGATGACCGCGGCATGGCAGCTTCGCCAGTGGTGACGGGCGATGCGGTTATCGTTCAGGTGGAATGTCAGGGTGATTCGTTCGCCGCGGGTTTTGACAAGCACTCCGGCCAGCGCTTGTGGCAAATTCCGCTGACAACTACCACCAGTTGGAATTCACCCGCCGTGCTGACGGGAACTAACGGCAAGGAACTGGTCTTGCTGCAATCAACAAAACAAGTCATGGCGATCGATCCACAGACGGGCGAATCCCAATGGACGTTTGACGGTCGTAGCTCACAGATTCCGTCCGCAACGGTTTCCGGTGATATCGCGTTTGTGCCATCAGGCGGCCTGGTGGCGATGCGGAATGGAGAAGTACTTTGGCAAGAAAACCGTTTGGGTCCGCAATCCGCAAGTCCGGTCGCGAATGATGGCAAAGTGTATGTCATCCGCCGCACTGTGCTCGCGTGTGGAAACGCGGAAACGGGCGAAGTCCTCTGGCAAGAACGTCTCAAGGGCCAACAGTTCTGGGCTTCACCGGTGATCGCGGGGACTAAACTCTTCGTTGTCGATCTCGGCGGTATCGGTCAGGTGATTGATGTTAGCAGTAAGAAAGCGGAAGTGCTCTCTGAGAACGAATTCGGCGAAGAAGTGTTGGGCACGCCTGCAATCAGCGGCAATGCACTGTACGTCCGTGGCGTAACGCATTTGTGGAAGATCGCCAACTGAGACGTGATAGGCGATTCTCGCGCAGTGTCTGTTGAAGCTGCCTGTAAAACCGAAGCAGCACTACTGCCGCGCGTCCGCGAATGCTTCCCGCAAACAATTCATGCCCTGGTCTTTCTTCTCCCCATCAACCACGATGTTCACTGATACCTCACTGGAGTTGACCATCTCCAGGTTGATACCGGCTGAAGCCAAGGCCTCAAACATGCGAATCGCCACGCTGGTATGATTTCGCATGCCAATGCCGGAAACCGTCAGCTTGGAAACCCACGGAGCATGAGAAATACTGCCGCAACCGAAATCTCGGGATAGACCATCCAGCGCCGCCAGACATCTTTCCAACTGTGGTTGTGGGATCGTGAAGCTCAGGTCAGTCACCCGGTCATCGCGCCCGCAGCTCTGAACGATCATGTCCACAAACACGTCCTGATCTGCGATCTGAGCAAAGATCCGGGCAGCAGTGCCCGGCACATCCGGGACCTGAGCGATTGTCACCCGTGACTGATTTTCTTCGCAGGCAATGCCGTCAACAGTCAAGTCTTCCATTCCTCGCAGACGCTCGACAACGTCCACCGCGTCTCGAGGTCGAACGGGTGGGGGCAACGGATTGGGGTCTGCGTCTGGAGGAGGCACGTGCAGTTCAAAAGCGGCATGCGCCGCTCGCAACGCTTTGAGATGGTCCTCACGGCTAACCAGCGCTGAGATCTTGATGTCACTAGTTGTGATCATCTGAATGCTCGTGCCGGCATCAGCGATTGCCTGAAACATCCGCGTGGCGACGCCTGTCTGCTGCGCCATTCCCAGCCCCACCACGCTGACCTTAGAAACCTTGCGATCAAAGGTGAATTCGTCCGCGTCCAGCTTTTCGCCGGCTTTTTGCACGGCTTCCAATGTAGCAGGCAAGTCCGAAAGCAGCACCGTGAACGAAACATCCACCCGACCACTGTCGCCGACATTCTGCACGATCATGTCGACAGGCACGTTCTGAGACGCAATTCGCGAAAAGATCGTGTGGCTGGTGCCAGGCTCATCGGGCACTCCGCGCAGCGTCACGCGCGCTTCATCGCGCACGCAGGCCGCGCCGCTGACAGCACGTGATTTCGATTCTGGCGCGTTGACAATCAACGTGCCCGGGATGTCCGCGGCCGCGTTGCGCACGTGAATGGCCACGTTGAACTTCTTACCGAACTCAATTGATCGACTGTGCATTACGCCGGCGCCCATGCTGGCCAACTCCAGCATCTCCACATTACTCACCTGCCGTACCATGCGGGCTTCCGGCAAAATCCGCGGGTCGGTCGTATAAACCCCGTCCACGTCGGTATAGATTTGACACTGTTCCGCACCCAAGACGGCGGCCAGCGCCACGGCCGTTGTATCAGAACCACCACGCCCGAGAGTGGTGATGTTGAATTCTTCGTCAATCCCCTGAAAGCCGGCGGCGATGACAATCTTGCCGGCGGAGAGAGCTTTGCGAATACGGTCCGTGGAAATGGAGTGAATGCGAGCCTTGGTGTGGGTACTGTCTGTGCGAATGCCGATCTGCGCGCCCGTCAAGCTTACCGCTTCATAACCCATTGAGGTCACTGCCATCGCCATCAAGGCTACGCTAACCTGTTCGCCAGTGGACAGCAGCATGTCCATTTCACGGGCTGGCGGATTGTCCGTGACTTCGTTCGCCAGCCGAATCAACTCATCCGTGTTCTTTCCCATCGCGCTCACCACGACGACCACTTGATGCCCTTCCTGTCGGGCACGCACGGCCTTGCGGGCAGCGGAGCTAATCTTCTCGACATCGGCGACGCTTGTGCCGCCAAACTTTTGCACGATGAGAGGCATAGGGACAAAAGCTACAAGATAGGGATAGAAGTGAGGACGCCACAGGCTCCGCTCATGTGGCAGGGAACGCGAAAATAGCTCTAGGAACGTGGGGTGCCGTTCCTGGGAGGTTAGCAATCCGATCCGGTTTTCCCTGCTAGTGCAGGCCACAACGCGCGGGCTATCAAAGCACCGCAAAAGCCATACACCTGTCACATGAGCAACAATCGCGGCTGTCCATTCTCGCGGACGGCTGTTGACATAACACGAACGGCGACGTCACCTGACGCCGCCACAGCATATGCTTTCAAGCGTAACGTCCGCCCCCTGGCAATCAAAGGGGGAAGGAAGCAGGTTGGCCGGGTCGGTCGTTGACGCGTCCGGCGAAAAACGGGAATCCTGGCCAAGGGATGCAGAGCAGAACAATTCGGATCATAATGGTCCCTCGCCGTCAGCGCGATCGCGGCTAGAGAAGCTGGAAAGCGCGGGCAGAAAGATGATTTGCCCGAGGTCACCTGTCCTGACGCATTTCCGATTGGGTCGCGCGCCTGCATTACTGTAACCATTCGTGCCCCTCACTTGTCATTCGAAACGATCTGAGTCAGCTCAATGAGACACGTCACTAAGCACATCGTTTTCTTTTCGCTCTCACTTTGCCTGCTAGTTAGCGCAACGGGCACCTTTGCCGTTGCACAAAATGTGAGCCAACCCGGGCAGACGCCACGACCGCGAGAACCTCAAGTTGCTGCGGCCTCGGATGAAGCCGCGCGGGCAATCAGCGGGTTTCAGTTGCCAGATGGACTGGCCGTGAAGCTTTACGCAGCTGAACCGCTGATCGCCAATCCCGTGGCATTCTGCTTCGATGAGCAAGGCCGATTGTTCGTGGCGGAGACTTTCCGTCAGGAGCGTGGCGTCGAAGACAACCGCAACCACATGAATTGGCTGGACGATGAAATCGCCGCGGAAACCGTCGCGGAAAGACTTGAGGTCTTCCGCAAGTATCTCGGCGACGATGTGATGAAGTACACCCTGCACGATGATCGCATCCGCGTGCTCTTGGATAGCGACAATGACGGTGTGGCGGATCAGTCAACCGTGTTCGCCAACGGGTTCAACAATATCGCCGATGGCACAGGCGCCGGCGTGCTCGCACACAAAGGCAACCTGTACTACACGTGTATCCCCAAGCTCTTGTTGCTACGAGATGATAACAATGACAACGCCGCCGAAGTTCGCAAGACGCTGCAAGACGGTTATGGGGTGCATGTCGCTTTTCGCGGGCATGATCTGCATGGCTTAACGCTGGGACCGGATGGGCGACTCTACTTCTCCATTGGTGATCGCGGGTTCAATGTGCCAACGCCGGAAGGCCGTGTCGCGGAACCTCATACTGGAGCGGTCCTGCGATGCAACCTTGATGGTACGGGGCTGGAGATCTTCGCTTATGGGCTGCGGAATCCGCAGGAATTGGCTTTCGATGACTACGGGAACTTGTTCACAGGCGAAAACAACTCGGACTCCGGCGACCGTGCCCGCTGGGTCTACGTGATGCAAGGAGCGGACAGCGGCTGGCGGATGAGTTTTCAGTACTTCCGTGACCGTGGTCCTTGGAATCAAGAAAAGCTCTGGTATCCGGCGTTTCCGGAACAGGCATCCAACATTGTTCCGCCGATTGCCAACTTTGCCGATGGACCTTCCGGCCTGACATACTATCCAGGCACAGGATTGGGTGACGAATACCTGGAGACTTTCTTCCTATGCGATTTCCGTGGCGCGTCCAGATCAAGTGGCGTGCGGACCATTCAAGTTGAACCGAAGGGAGCAGGCTTTGCCATCAGTCATGATGATCGCCTCATCTGGAGGATCCTGGCGACGGATATCGAGTTTGGCCCGCGCGGAGGAGCATACATCAGCGATTGGGTCAATGGGTGGGAGGGCATCGGCAAGGGGCGGATCTACAAAGTTGAAAACCCAGCAATCGCCGAGGGTGAGTTAGTCTCTCAAGTTGATGCTTTGCTCGCGGCTGAGTTTTCGAGAAGCGCGATCGCCGACTTGACGCCCTTGTTGGCTCATGCAGACCGACGCGTACGAATCAAGGCGCAATACGAACTGGCCGCACGTGAACCGGCCCGCGCTGTCGAGGCATTCACGGAAGCAGCCAGCGGTTCGGTAGCCCGTGAAGAACCGGCCAGTACCCGCCTGGCGCTCATCTCACGCCTGCACGGGCTGTGGGGAATGGGGCAAGTTGCGCGTCGGTCGGAATCCGCTTCCCACCGTGCCGATATCGCCATGCAACTGGCAGCATTCCTGCGTGACGATGATCTTGAAGTTCGCGCCAATGCTGCCCGCACGCTGGCCGACTGCGCAAACGTGCTTGGCAAGCGCGCCAACGTCGAGGGCGAAGCTTGCAGCATCGACCTCGCGCTTGACGAAGTGACCGAGGCGCTTGTTGAACGCTTGAAGGATGACAGCCCGCGCGTTCAATCACTCGCCGCAACGGCATTGGGAGCTTATGCAGGCTCGTCAGCGATACAGCCGTTACTGGAGTTACTGAACCGCAACGCCGATGCCGATCCGTTTCTGCGTCACGCCGCGGTGATGGGGCTGGTGGGAATTGGCGACGCTGACACGTTTGTTTCCCTGGCGGGTGAGACGCCAAACTCGCTCTCGGTATCGCAGCGGCGTGGTTTGTTGCTTGCGCTGCGGCGATTGCGCGACTCGCGTGTGCGTCTGTTTCTACGAGATGCCGATCCGAGCTTGATCACAGACGCCGCGCGAGCCATCAATGACGAACCGATTGACGACGCGACGGCAGACCTGGCGGAGTTGATCTCCCAACCCGGCTTGCCAGAACCTGCACTGCGGCGGGCTCTCAACGCCAGCCTACGGTTGCGAACAAGGGGTCACGCCGCTGCGGTTGCGCGATTCGCCGGCAATTCACAAGCCACACCGGCAATGCGCCGCGAAGCGATCGCCATCCTAGAGCAATGGCCGCAAGCTCCGCAGCGGGATCGTGTCATGGGTCTTTGGCATCGCCAACTTTTTGACGCGCCGCCCAGCCGGGCTGATGTTGCGGAAGTTGTGCGGCCACACTTGGCGAGCATGCTTGCCAGCGACAAAGACGTTCGCGACGCCACCGCAAAATTGATCGCCTCGCTCCGCATCGGAGCAGCAGGTGACCTGCTCGTCGCATTGTTCACCGATTCAAATCAACCCGCCACAACGCGAGCAACGGCGCTGTCGGCGCTCTTTCATTTGGAAGATGATCGCGCACGGCAGGCCCTCCCAACTGCATTTCAAGACGACTCCGCCACGGTGCGCATCGCGGCGCTTGAGCAAGCATCAGAGCATCATCCGCAGCTGGCGATGAGGCATCTTCCTGCGGCGCTGACAAGCCAGAACATCCAAGAGCGGCAGACCGCCTTGACAAGTTTGGCGCAGCTCGAATTGCCTGATGCGGCAAAGCTGCTGGAGAGTTGGGCGGAGCGTTTGGCGGGCAATGATGTCGAACCAGAACTGCGACTCGATGTCTATTTGGCAGCCAAGTCAAAACAAGACACTGGCACCATCGCCGCATTTGTCGAAACGTATGACGCTTCGCGTGATGCCAACAACCCGTTGGCTCCTTTTGCGGAGACGCTTCATGGTGGTGACGCGGAACGCGGCGAAGAGATCTTCTTCAATCGGCTGGACTTGTCTTGCCAGCGATGCCACACGATTGACGGACGTGGCGGCGCCATCGGCCCAGACCTTTCCAAGATCGCGGAAAAACGGGATCGCAAATATCTCTTGGAATCGCTGGTTGCGCCTAATGAGAAGATCGCTGAGAACTACGAATCACTGGTTATCGAAACGGTCGATGGCCGCGTCCTCAGCGGGATTCTCAAGGAAGAGACGGAGTCGTCCGTTCGCTTGCAGACCGCGGAAGGAAACATACTGGTTGTGGCAAAGTCGGACATCGAGTTCCGCGATGCCGGACAATCTGCGATGCCCAATGACCTGACAGACAAGATCAGCTTGCGAGAATTGCGCGATCTGATCGAGTTTCTAGCGGGCAGGAAATAGCCGACATCGCCGGTATGTTGTGTCGAAATAAGTGCAGCGACTATTGAATCTTCAATCCGGGAATGGCCGCACGGAGCTTGGCAATGCCTTCGTCGGTAACTCCTTTGTGCGCTGCGTGGCGTAGTCGCAGCACCTTCAGCGTTTTGTACTTGGCCAGCCCCGCCAACGCCTCGTCATTCATGTGAGGCGTGATGATGGTCAATTCTTCCAGGTGATCAAAATCCGGCAACGAGAGCACGCCTGCTGGTGTGATACTGTTGTCGGAAATGTAGAGTTCCCGCAACTCCTTAAACGGCGCCAAATGTGGAAGCGTTTCATCGCTGATCATCGAGTTGTTGATATTGAGTACGCGGAGCTTTGTCAGCGGCGCCCACGACTTGACGACCTCCGTATCGACCTGCGTGTGCGGTGTCCACAGCAATTCCAGATTGGTCAGTTTGGCGAATTCGTGAAAAGCCGGCGCCGCTTGCTGGGCATTGGCCACACGCAGCCATTTAAGTTTGCTAAGCCGACAGATCGCGGGGATGCTCTCTGCCGTAATTCGCGTTCGTCCGATATCCAACTGAGTCAGATTTTCCAGCTTGTCTAAGTGCGAGAACGTCTCGTCCGTGACTTGAGTGTAGCGCAAGTCTAGGTTTTCCAGACTCTTGATCTCCAGCACGTGCTGCATGCCGGCGTCCGTCGTCGAATTCGGCAATGTGATCCGCGTCAACTGAGGGAACTGCTTGAGCAATGCCAGGCCATCATCGGTCACTCGGCTTCCGGCGAGAAGCAGCACCCGCAAGCCTTTGAGTTCCGTCAACTGCTTGAGTCCTTCGTCGCCGACGCGTGTTTGGGAGAGACTGAGGGCTTCCAGGTGCTTGAGCTTCTTGACGATCTGCATACCGTCATCATCAATAGCATTGGGCAAGTCCAGAGCGAGAATCGTTTGTAGCGTCTCCAAGTAGACCAGGTCTTCCGTCCACGCTTTGCTGCCGAACAGGCTGACGGTAACCGGTTGATTGTGTTCGTCGTACTCGATCACGCCACCGAGGATCTCAATCGCCTCGAGAGGTGTCTCCGCCTGTTTGGCGCGTTGTCGGGTGTCATCCTGCGCGTCCGCCGGGGCAGCAAGAAAAAGTACGGACAGCAGCGGTGCGAGCAAGCGCGCGGACTGGAGGGGATCGTTCTTCCTGGAATGCAGTTGAACGGCATCACCTTTGCCATGGAGACCTGTTGTTGGTTCGTTCATGTTCGCTTGAGGGGATGAGAGCACCGGGGCGTCGCCTGGTTGAATCTTGTTGATCGAATTCGAGAAAAACACGCAGGTCATATGACCCTACGCATACCGAACGGAAACTGATTGTCTTAAATCATATTCCCGCACTCCGCACCCGCCAAACATAGTTTGATGCCCCAAGAGTATTCTTGGGCGCTTGTTATTGAGGACTGCGCTGTCGATGGACCTGACACCAAATTCAGAACAGCCACGTTTTGCGGCATTTGCTAGCACGACAGCAGGTTCACGTTCCGCGCAGCCGTCAATAAGCTGTTCGCTACGATATCGGAGGCGGATATCGGTTTCCCGTGCAGTCGTTCCACGTGACCGCTGCGATCACGTTACAATTGGGCCATGCCGGAACGATTTCTTCCTGACGAGCCTTTTCCCCCGTACTCCTACGTACCGGGCAAGTTTCCTCACCCCATCCGCGATCCGTCAGGGTACTCTTACGGCAAGGAGGATCCGTCTACTGACGTGCCAGATTCCATCGCCTGGCAAGAGTGTCGGGTGTATCTCCGCGGCATCGACCTCTTCAACGCTGGGTATTACTGGGAAGCGCACGAAGCTTGGGAACAAGCCTGGCATGCGTGTGGACGTACGGGACGAGATGCGGATTTCTTCAAGGGCTTGATCAAGCTTGCCGCGGCTGGCGTAAAAGCCAGGGAAGCCAATACGGCAGGAGCCGTGCGCCATGCTCGGCGGGCGCACCAACTCCTCAATGGCGTGGCCGAAGCGTTGGCGATAGACGAGACAAGTGTGCGTCACTTTGGGCTGAACCTTGTGGAGGTTGTGACGTTTGCCGGCAACCTAGTGAAAGACTCCACAGTGTTGTTGCCAAGCGGACCAGCGTTTTCGTTGATGCCGACGGCGGAAACCTAGCAACCGTTGATTCTCTCAACAGGCGATAAGCACTTTCTCGCCTCACGTACGATCGACCTGTCTACGCCTTTGACGGTTGATGCTCGTGGGAATCATGGCGGTCGCGGAAGTATCTCGCAGCCAGGAACTTCATGTGTGAGTGATCGCGGCGAGTCCGTTCTCGGAGAAAATGTTTGGGGCGTAGCAGAGCGGACTGATTGAGCGTGTAGCAAAGATTGAGCACGCTGACAAAAGCCAATGGCTGCACCAATGTGACAGACAGGTCCAACCTCTCCAGCGCGAACAAGTCCGGACGATAAGACACGCCTAACAATACTGGCAAATACGTCATTGTGATGGCAAAGACCGGAGCCAGTATGGCCACGACCGCCATTGCGGATGATGACCTTGCCTTGGCTGCAACGACGACCGCAAACGCCAGGAAGTAGTACGTCACTGCGATTTGAAGCGGTCCCAAGCCATGGAATCCCCAAGCCTTCCTCTCCATCTGCCAGATGCGGGGGTCATCTAATTGAGAGAAATCTCGGAACAACCAAATCCCCAATCCCAACAACAACGCCAAGGCGGTCATCGATTGCAGCGTATCGCCCAAACCCCACTGGTACAGCTTTCTGCGATGGTAGCGTTTGCTCCGCAGGATCAAGGGATAGATGAGCGAACAAGTTAGCGAAGTCAGCACAACCAAGTAAGTCACAACGCGGATGCCAAACCGCGCAGCTTCATTCTGGTTGAATTCCGATTCGAGACCGGTGATGTCACCAGTCGGCGCTAAGAGCACTGTCGCCGCCAGGCAAATCAACGCACCGCCGAAGAGCACGCGGGGGACAAGTCTCGGCGCGCCAAAGAATGGCAACAACGCCGCGCAGGCAACAAGCGCAAGAGCAAAGGCATCCAGAATTGCCTCAAAAGTCTTCTCCAGGCCCATTCACCCCTTCCTCACCGACGCGTGGTCTTCGCGTTGCTCGCGCCACCTCGAATTGAAGCCCCATGCAAATCCAGACGGTGAATCGTAATTGATTGCTCAGCCGTTTTCACTTGAATTCTCATCTTCGTGAAATTCGCGGATGACTTGACAGCGTCCGTTTGGCGAGCGTAACAGCAATCGGACAGGCGCTCGGGAATAGGCGCGATTCATCATCGCTCAAAACTTCTGTTCTGGGAGAATAAGGGCAATCAAACCGGTTCGCCCAAAGATTCCGCTGAACGAGCTGAACTTACGTCAAACAAACAATCCGCGGTGCGTTCTTGTACGGATCATGCTTGAGGGTAGCGGTTGGGTATCGGCTACTGCGGCAATCTCCACTTGAAACGCTCTCCAAAAAAGACCGCGGAGACGTCTGTAGGCGGACTGAACGGCTCGGTCCGCATTTGCAGTGTTTTGTAGACCAGCGTTTCCGTCCCTTCGGCTGTGTTGTCAGGAACCGCCACAGGGTTGGTCCAGAAATCGCTGAGACGGCTCCGGAAATTCTCCACAGGAGTTGGGCCCCATTCGCTGGCGCTGAAATCGATCTTGCCTTGGGGATTGCGAAACACGATCTCGCCGTTGTCGCCCCGCGGTTGTCCCAACTTCTCAACAAGGAACAACGCAGACACATAGTGCACGAGGTTTTCGTCGTGCGACTCTAAGATGACCCCGTTTTGGATGCCACGAAAGGTCACTCCGTGATTGACACTCAATAACGTCACTCGAACGTTGTCACCGGACTGCAAGGGGCGCGTTGGGCGTTCTGCACGCGACTCCTGAACGGATGATTCACTGGAGAGATCCGACACAACGAAGCCTATGACAATGACGCCGCTGGCAATACCAAGTAAGAGTGATCTCATACGAACTCCTCTTAAAAATCTAAAGAAAACTGCGAGCTATTCGGTTGCTCAGCGCGATTGGAGCGCTTCTTTCGCACGCGCGGCGGCCACGTCAACGCGTATCGGGAAACTGGCTTCGGCGGGCGGTAGACAAACCCGTTGGTTACACACTTGGTAACGAACGTTTGCAGTAATTGACTGCTCACCGATCTCAGCATCGTTACTCACACGCAACACTTGAGTAAACACCACCCCTTGGCCGACGTAGATTTCTTCGAGTCCTTGAAACGCAGGCTCTGGAACCGCTAGCTCTCCGTTCAGTTTCAAACTCTTGGGGAGCTCAAATCGTACGCTCAAGGGAATCATGGCTCCCACATTCTGTTTCGTAGCTGCGTACACGTGCCAACCCTCTTGGATGTCCAACCTTAATTGAATGTTGAATTCTGATCCTGAGTTGACACGAAGCGACTTCGTTACTGTGAGCGTCACTGGGCCAACAGTCTTTTTGTTTTGATCTTTAACCTCGGTTGCGCTGCTAGTCTCTTTCATTCGATCCGTTCCATGGCTGTCCCGGCCTGGAGGACTACCTTTACCTCGCTTTCCGCGGGCGTTCATATCAGGCGAATTCTCGCCAAGACCGTTTCTCTTCTTGCCTAGAAATACGTAGAGCCTTCCTTGGTGCCGCATCGTCAACCAATGTTCTTTCCCCTCAGCATAAAGGCGACCGACCGTCTTGTCCCAATAGTCCTGATTGAGCTTCAACATGTCGCGCAACTTATCGTCAGAAAACGCATCGCCAAATTGATTTTGAAGGGACTCAAGCGTCGGGCGCACTCAAGGGGGATATAAACCCGGATCCTTTCCCGCACTTTGAACTTCCGTGACGTCCTCCCATTGCCAAGACAGTTCGGGCGAAAAATCACCGCCGTTCACGGTGGCAACACTTGCTCCTACCAACAAATCGAGTACTCCGTCACGATTCCAATCATCAACGTAGACGCGTGTTCCACTGCCTGGAAGCGCCTTCAGCCCATCTTTCGTGGGCAACAAATCTTCCCCCGGATGGAAACGAAGCCCATCATCCGTGATGACTCCGCGAAAAAACGCGACCGCCATACTCTGAACTGATCGGTAGTCATCGGTCGCTAAGATGTCGAGGATACCGTCGCCGTTCCAATCGACGACAAACATTTGGGTTTTGGCGCTCCCGGCCGGCATCGCCATCCCAAATCCTTCAGAATTGGTTAACTCTTCACTCTGGCGAACCCGCGTTCGCAAAGGCTTTCCATGAATGTCCAGCAGCAATCTGCGCCGCGCAAATTTTGGGTTGCGCTTGTCTCCCACGTTCTCGCTAACACGCAATGCGCTTCCACCAACGAATAAATCGAAATCGCCATCACCATCGAAGTCTCCGAAACTTGCCGACGAGTAGTTCCAATAGTCAAAGCTCTCTAACTCATCGAAGTCCTCGCCTCCTCTTTGCAAACGATTGGCAGCAGGGTTTCCTTCCTGCTCAAGTTTGACGCGAGGCAAGAAACCAGTTGCACTTCCTCGAAACCAACTGATCTCACCAGGATGGTATTGCCCCGTGATGATATCCAGCATGCCATCATCATTCAGATCAACAAACTGTGGCGTGAAACCAATACAACACCATTGAGGCACTTCAATCACATCTCCACTTGTATCGCGCGCATAAGAATATGTACTCGTGAACTTAGGCGCCGCGTCTGTCCCAACATTCAAGTAGACTCGAATCGCCGACCCGGCTTCTCCGGCAGGGAACCCATTACTTTCCGTCTTGGTTGCAAAGTCACCCAACAAAAGATCGCGCCTTCCATCTCCATCCCAGTCCCAAAGCGCTGGCGCGATCAACCCATGCTTCGTCGTTTGAACGGGTTTGGCTCCACCGAGAATCAGTAAGGGGCGCTCAAGTTTCGGTGTTCCCGCAATTTCGGGATCGATGAATTCGGGAAACCCCATTTCACCTTCATGCACCTGAGCATTTAAAAGCAACGGAGTTAGCACACAAATTACAAGCGAAATGAGGAAACGCGCGGCGTGCCTTCCCGGACAAACAACGCCGCATGTAAAGAGGGAAAGATCGTTCATTTCGAGTTCCAAGAAATGCACTAGGTTAGGCAACCCCTACTAATTCGCAGCTTTTGCGAAGAGCCCAGAAGAGCTTGTTCCCGACGAAAAGGTCAACCCATCCTGGCACAGAACCCCAGCGGCTTCAATCATTGTGTTTCTGATGATCAGTCCAGGGAGTTTCCAAACGGAAGACAGGAAATTTCGGCACTTTGCGTTTGAGGGGGAATCCTATTGCCCTCTGCGCGGCCCTGGCCTGCCGCCGACATTGATGAAGCTAGACATCGCAGGATGACGTGGTCGTGTCCATTTGGCCAGCGGACTAGCAATCGGACTGTGCAGCTCGTCTCTGCTCGAGGGAGCGAACATCAATGCTCGCCAACCCGAAAGACGCGCGCCACTCGCCCAAAGTCGTTTTGAAAGAGTGGCCACCGGCCTTGGAATTGCCACAGCCAAATGATCGCGAATAACCACCGTTTCTGGATCGTGACAACGCGTTCCTGAATTGACGAGGAACGCACGCTCCGACAGGTCAGCCATCAGTGGTCACTCCACTTGCACGCCTTTCCAGAACGCCACGCGGCCTGCAATATTGGCCGCCTCCGGCTTCGGCTCGGCGTAGTACCAAGCGCAGTCGTCATTCGTCTGGTCGTCAATCTGGACGGAATAGTAGTTCGCCGTGCCTTTCCAGCCGCAGACGCTGGTCGTCTCACTGGGTTGGAAATGTTCCTTGTTCAACGAGTCCGGCGGAAAGTAGTGATTACCATCGACAATCACGGTGTCTTCGCTCTCCGCAAGCACGGTTCCATTCCACGTTGCCTTGGGCATGACAGGCTCCTGTGTGAGGGATCTCTCGTTGGTGGTGCTCCCATCAGAGGAATCATAGGCACGGCTGTCAACCGGTTGCTCGAATCACAAGTGTCGCATGTCCTGCGTTAGAATAACGCTGATGAATTGGTTTGACGTTCCAGATTCTCGGCGGTTTCGGTCGCCGCGCCGTTCACCAGCACGGGCATGAATGACCGATGGCGCGAGAAGAGTGTTAGGGCGTGTTGATGGCGCCTTAGACGGTGCACGCAAGTGGAGTTAGCGCGCGCCGTCACGGAGCATTTTTCCGCAGGACTCGCGGCTAACTGCCACCTTAGGGGGGTGGGAAATCTGTTGATCAAAGCTAATCCGTTTGTCAAGATTATGGCAAAGTCCAAGATCGCTGAGAGACTCACATGCGGATCCTGGGGCTGCCAAATTCGTCATTCCTTTCGGAGTCAACCGTGCGGGCGTGCTGTGCGATGGTTTGCACAGAACGCCACGGTGTGAGTTGCGCCTGATTTGGACGCTAGCTTTTCGTTGAGTGACGCCTGCAATTCTGAGCATGGCACCCGCGTCAAATCAATTGCCGCAACAGATACCCACCTGCAAGACTCATCTCTTCGCCACACATCTCGAATTGGGAAATCTCTATGTCCCGAAGAACACTCTGCCTGGCCTCTTGGTCGACGATGGCCTGCTTGAGTTTCGCGCTGACTGGTTGCTCCAACGACGAACCTGAACCGGCACAGCAACCGGTCAATGTCGCTCGAAGTCAGCCTCAGCGGCGACCGAACATCTTAACCAACAAAGACGCCGACAAGCCGGCTGAGACCACACCCGAGGTCATTGATCCTGAGGCGGGGTATCCGGCCGAATTAGCGGAATGGTCTGACGATGATTTCCGCAAAGCTCGAGAGATTAACCACAGCCGTTTAGTAATGGCCATCAATGAGCGGGCGGATGGTTCTGAGGATGATGCAGACGATGCCAAGTTCTGGATGGAACTCCTGGCCATCGAGCCGCCATCGCAGGGTCGTGCGCCAGCCTTCGCCAATCAATCTGATCCCAGAGGTCCTTCGGCTGGCGGCCGCTCAAGCATCTCGAGCGGCGATGTCAGGGGACAGCGGGATACCATGGGTGACGGGCTCGGCGATTTTGGCGAACAGTCCGGTGGCGTTGCCCGAGGGGATGGTATCGCTCAAGGCGATATGGACCTGGGGGACATGGATCGAGGCGACATGGACCTGGATGATATGGATCGAGGAGGCGGGGAACTTATGGAACCGGGCAGAGGCCCGGGGCGAACAGGCTCACGCGGAGAATCCACCGCGGAATCCACAATGGGCAAAGGAAGCGCGCAAGAGATCGTCAAAACGCTGATTGACGTGTCGATCAACAACTCAACGGACTTGTCTTTGGAGACACTGACTGGAGTCATGTCAGGCAAAGTGTCTAACGGAACCGCAGACGGCGTCATGGTCGGCTTCGTGCTGGATTCCCTCCAGGAATCGTCTCGCGATGAGCATCAGCAACTCATCTTGGAAGCGCTCCTACAACCTGGCAAGTTCCGCAACGGCTCTGGCGATGACGATAGTGTTACAGCGTTGGATCTGCAGAAGGAAGCGTTTGCCAAATTGGAAGGCGCCAAGCTCTCTGCCCTAAAGAACACCCTGGCAGAACGAGTCGGCGATGCAAACCCGGCCAATGCCGCACAACCCATTATCGAATATCTGCTCAAGGACGATTTTGACAACCTGGAAGCCCAGGTGACGCTCTACCAGAGCGGAGCCATCACGAACAAAGATTTGCGAGCCGAATTGCGCGACCTGTTGGCTTCATACAGCAAGTCAGCGTTTAACCGCTTGATGGGACTGACAGCTGCCCCAGTCATGGAAAACGCCACAAACAGCGGCGCCGGGCAAGGTAACAACGACGCTGATCTTCGTGGAGACGTGCGTGGCGGCTTTGGGGGTGATTTTGATGGTGGGGACGTCCGCGGTGGGTTTGGCGGCGATTTCGATGGTGGTGACGTACGTGGCGGGTTTGGTGGTGATGTCAGAGGTGGTTTTGATGGTGGAGAAATGGGTGAGGGGGGGCGCCCGATCGGCGGCCGCGGAACTGGAAACAACACCAACAACACACCCCGCCGCGGAAACCTCGGTTTAAGAGCCATCCCCCTTTCCGATCAACAAGTCCAGGACGTGGCCGGGCTGTTGTGGACCAAAGAGTTTGAAGCAACCGTATTGGCCGAACTCGAGACTGCAAACTCCATGGAGGACGTCGGTGACGGGCTGAAACTCGCTGGCGTGTTGCCCATGCATGCGGTTCGTAGGCGTCTGGCAAAGATGGTCGAGGACAACTGGCAAAACGGCGTGGAAAACCTGGCCCAACTGGGCATCTTCAGTGGCATTCTGCATGACCCAGGCATGCTGCTTGTCAGCAAAACTGCGCCCACGAATTTCCCGCTTCGGTTTAACCCCAACAGAACGCCACCTGGTGCTTCAAGTCTGCGGGCCAAATGGGATGAAAATAAGCTCAAGTTCGATTGGTTCACAGAAATCTATAACCAAGTCGAAACGCAAACCCAACTGTACCGCGATGCTCCTGGTTTCAGCAACTCGCTTGGGAGTTCCGTCTCCCACGTGCGCTTGCACCGTGGAGCTGACAAGGACGTTGAAGCCGTGTTTGAAAGCAGTTGGCCTGATGACGTCTCCCGACAGACCGGCGGAGCAGAGCTGGATCCGCTCAAAGTTCAATACATTCGCATCCGTACTCTAGAGCCAATCGCCCGTGTCAGGGGGCATTATGCCAATGCGCTTCGCAAAGGGCAAAACTATCCGCTGGCGCAACCTGGCGGCGCATGGCTGACCCACACCGAAACCGACCTGGAGAAGGGCGTATCCCGTTCAATCGATGTCTTCGTCAAGCCAGGGGGCTCTGTGGGAGGCGGACGAAACGTCGGCAGTGGTGACTTTGGAGGTGGCGACTTCGGAGGTGATTTTGGCGGCGGAAGGGGCGGAGGCCGTCGGGGGCCAGGACGCGGCCAAGTCGGCGGCGGCGTAATCGTTGAGATCCTCGTGATCGAGACGCCAGCAATCTCCGGCTAGCCAAACCGAGTTCAATCTGCAAAAAACAGCGGAGGCAATTTCTGCTTCCGCTGTTTTTTGCGCGCTGCTCACAGACCAATACCCAACAAACCTAGGTGCCTACGTGCGAATCGCTTATTTGGATTGCTTGAGCGGAATCTCCGGTGACATGACTCTCGCCGCGTTGGTGGATGCCGGCATCCCCTTGACCGATGTCCAGGCAGCTATTGACTCGCTGCAGCTGCCCAGTTGCAGGTTGCAAGCCACAACAGTCAAAAAACACGGCTTCCGTGCGACAAAGATCAACGTCCTGCACGAGCCAGAACACGCCCATCGCCATCTCTCTCACATCACTAAAATGATTGACGAGAGCCAGCTTTCGGCGAGGCAACAGGAACTGGCAAAGAAAATCTTCACGCGATTGGGCGAAGCGGAAGCCAAAGTTCACGGAACGACGCTGGAGAAGGTTCACTTTCATGAAGTGGGCGCGGTCGATTCCATCGCGGATATTGTGGGCGCTGCGGTTGCCTGGGATCTGTTGGGTGTTGATCGGATCGTGGCTTCGCCCATTCCCACCGGCTGTGGAGAAATCAAAATCGCGCATGGGAAGGTTTCCGTGCCTGCGCCGGCAACCGCTGAATTACTGCGCGGCATTCCTATGGCTGCTTCAGACATTCCTTACGAACTCACGACGCCCACCGGGGCAGCCATCCTGGCGGCACTGGTTGAAGAGTTTGGGCCTTGTCCTGCGATGACCGTTCAGCAATTGGGCTACGGCGCCGGATCACGAGATTTGGAACAACAGGCCAACATCTTGCGTTTGTTTGTCGGAGAAAGCTCAGAGTCCGCAAGTTCCTCGACGGAGCAAAACATAGCGACGGATCAAGTGCTGAAACTGGAAACCAACTTGGACGATGTGCCTGGCGAAGTGATTGGCTACGCCACGGAACGCCTGTTGGCTGCCGGGGCGTTGGATGTCTACTCCACATCAATCCAAATGAAAAAACAGCGTCCCGGCGTCATGCTCTCCGTGCTGACCTCGACGGATCTTGCATCTTCACTGGAACAAATCTTGTTTGAAGAGACTGGCACACTGGGCGTTCGCCGCGTTCTTCTCTCAAGACAGAGGCAACTCCGCGAGCAAACAAACGTCACGACATCTTGGGGCGAAGTCAGCGGCAAGGTCGCCTGGTTTGGCAGCGCTTCCCCACGATTCTCGCCTGAGTACGAAAGCTGCGCAAAGCTCGCGCGCGAGCATGGTGTCGCATTGCGCGATATCTATCAGTCAGCACGCCACGCGTTCGCGGAGTCAAAAAGCGAGAGCTGATAACGCTCGCTTTGACGAACCTGCCATTCTTCGGATGAGCTGGTTACAGCACTGCTGGCGCTGCGCGCCGCCTGATCAAGTGGCGATTGATATCGACAGGGTTATTGAGTTTCGTCAGATTTCGGCCTTCGTCCACTCGCTATCAGCTCGTTGAAGTCTCATCGAGCAGTGAAAATCCCGGGATGGAATCCTGAATCGGCTGCGAAAAAGTGTCGCGGTGCGAGATCCACTCCTCCACTTGGCGCGGGTTGGAACGCCACGGAGGCGTCTTCAACAGGCGGCAATGTGTTGACAGAGGCTGCTTCCCTGATGCCAGAACTTACCGACATGCTGCGGCTGGGAGGAATCCTGCTGATTGTGTTCTTTCTGTTCAGGATGCAAACGCGGAGGAATCGCAACACGCGCAGTACAGATGCCACCGAGTTCAAACAAGGGTCCGAAGCTGCTCGCCACAAAACCGCTCACGTGGATCTTCGAGCTGGCAACTTGCTGGAACTGGAAATGCAAGCTGCTTCGCGAGATGCCATTGCTGAAGTGCAAACCCAGGCAGCCATTTTGCAGCGCTTGATTGTGGATGCCAATCTTGCTGCCCAACGGTTGGAAACAGCTATGAAAGATGCGAAGTCAGCAGAGAAAAGCTCAGTGTTGTGATTGAGTCGACAGCCATGGATAAAAGAAGTGACGGATTGGTTTTGTGAGTTGCACTACCTGATTTTCCTGTCCCCAAGGGATAGTCTTCGGTAAGATTGTGAGGGATCAGGGGTCCCTTCATTGAGAGCACGAATGGGAGGGGACGTTATGTCGTCATCATATGATTCCGCCCACGCGAATCAGCCAGCGAGCTTGCCACAGACCAAGCAACCCGGTTTCTCGCAAGGAAATCGTGCGAACGGTGTTGTTTCCGCAGGGCAGATGCCGCTGGATGATATCGATCAAGCTTCCGGTTTTCACTCGACGCTGCGATACCGGATGCGGTTCACCAAGGCGGTGCGCAACATCTGCGATTTGGTGAATGAGGACACCAACGACCAAGATACCGGGATGTCCCTGCATCTCAAGTTCCCCAGCGATGCCGAGTTGGCCGTGACGGGTTCGCTGCGGCTTCCCATTTACGTTGTCAACCAACGCCGTGAATCTTTCAAGGCGATGGAATTTCACCGCCGCGCCTCTGGGCAATACCATCTCCGCTTGGAGACACGTGACGCAGGGGCACTGGTGTTTGATTTCCGTTCCACCAATGACCGTTCTGTGGTGCGGGAACTCGGCTATCCGCTCGCGGCATTTCGCAACGACATCGATTTTGAGAGCGGAATCACACTTGGCTCACTCAAAACGTCACGCACGTTGCAACGGTTGCTGGAAATCGCGTCGGTCAACTTCGTCGAGAGCACATCGCTCTCTTTGGATGAAGTGAGCATGAAACGCTTTCTATCCGTCTCTGAAGAAATTCTTCCTCTGGAGGAAGAGATCGAACAGATGGAGGCCGAAGTCCAGATTCTCGAGGAAGACATTCGTAAGCGAACCGCCCGTGGCCGAAAGATGGAGTCTGATGTTTCCAAGTCATTTGGTGCCAAAGGGAGCTTGCAGCGCGGTGTCGGCAAGTTACTGGGACGCAAGTTCCGAGACGACTTGGCCGCCCGAACGCACGCTTTGAAGAAGTCGCAGGAAGAACTCGCGTCGTGTCGCGGGGAACATTTCTATCTTAAATCGGAGATGGATTCTAAACGGCAAGAATACGCTGAATTGGCCGACGAGTGCGAGCGCTTGCGTGACTCATTTCGCCGGGCCTACAGTAACTTCCTACAGGGGACCGTCTTCCGCTTTGTGAAGACGGATGCTTCGCGCGAACAAGAGGAATTTGCCAAACACACAGTGTTAGCTGAGTACAGTCGGATTGATATGCCGCACTTCGACGAGCTGGCACAGCTCGAATTGGTTCGCCAATACCTGGTGATGGACAACAAGATCTTTCTGCAGCGGCGGGATGAAACCCTAGACCTCACCCGTAAGGGCGATTGGGAAATGTTCGTCAACTACAACGGGGAAGGCGACAAGTACTACATCTCCAACCATCTCGTCTGTGACTTGATCGATGAGTTCTTGGACATTGACCGCATCGAAGAGATGCGGTTCAAGATCGGACATGACGCCTGCAAGAGCGTCAGCGGCAACGTGGAAGAGCGCGTGTTCCGCTTCGCTCCCGAGGTTTCTTCAGCCGTGGAGATCTTGAGCGACAGCTAAGAATGATTCAAGAGTCGTTTGGTCCGACAGCGGAGCCGACAGTGAACCCGTCACCGCTGACGCTCTTCACCTGTCTCTATCGGCTACCAAACCGTCGCACGTCGGGCATTGCCGCTTTTGATATGGCCATAGTGCGTGCGTTGTGAGTCGGAGAGCAACTCTTTTTCAACCCGTTTCTCTAGCTTGATGAACGCGCCCGACAGTCGGTCTATCCTTTCAGGAAACTCCTGCACCGCGTCTGATGCCCAATCGCGAACTTGCTGCTGCTCGTCCGATGAGAGTTCCAATGGTTCCGTTAGCTTCAGCAGCTTGAGAGAGATCAAATAGGCATGCCAGCGATCAACAGCGGAAGGAGACATTGCAGTGACAATGGCGTTCTGGTGAGCCAGAAGCTTTGTACGTCGTTCCAAGAGCGCCGGTCGTAGCTGGATCTCATAACTTCGCATCCGCTTGGTATTCCCTTCTGCGGTTGCATCATCAAGTCGCTTCTGGGCTTTCATCACTCCATCCAATCGCTTGGCAGCCCACTCGGCATCGTCTTTGGCGCGGGCGTCAAAGATCTTGCTGATGGCTTCTGAGTCGGCCTCATCAAACTGCATGATGGCGTCCATTTCCGCAAAAGTGAACTCCGGGTCCAGCAAAGGGTCTTGAAATTCGATCGGCGTTACCTTGGGCGGCGACTCACTACAGCCTGATGCGGCTACGAGGATGACATATGCTGCCAGCGCCAAAATTGGAAAGCGAGTAGAGATCACAGGATGGGTGGAGTTGAGATCGATTGAATTTCCCCGGCTTTGGCCAAGGTGCAGGTTCAAAAACTGCCGCATGAAAAATTAGAACGACCGTAGCCAGATTACATACAAAGCCGTCCGCGCGGCGGACGCGTACCTCAATTATATACGACGCAATCTGACAGTAGGTTGCCCAGGAATGTCCCGTGTTTGCGGACGCCACCGCGCAGGAGGAGAAAAGCCGAAGGCTTGCCCTCAGGCCGGAGGTGACAGCCATCATCGGGCAAGCCTTCTGAGCACAGCGGCCTAAGTTGATGCCCAACAGGTCGATAGCATCTCCTGCCGGGTGTTCGCATTGTAAAGATACGCCGAACGGGATCAATCAAGGGGTTAGATTATTTGGGAGAATTGCAATGATCTCGCATTCGATCGGCGTTCGTTAAGTTTTGTTCACCTGTAAACTCTGATGCTCTTTCATGAACGATGGGGATTGCCACTTGT
The DNA here is from genome assembly GCA_028066245.1 of Pirellulales bacterium. Classification (GTDB taxonomy): domain Bacteria; phylum Planctomycetota; class Planctomycetia; order Pirellulales; family S012-138; genus CALJLD01. The sequence continues at coordinate 44,669 of JALCBR010000024.1, forward strand.
CTCCTTCCCTCAAGAACACGATGGTATTTGGTAATAACCGCCCTGGAGGACACTGCGGCTGTAAGCCGCGAAGTCGTTCAAATGAATCGCTCAAAACAACTGCCGGACAACGAGTTGCTGACAGAAGGCGCCCGGATCGCGTTCGTCGGCAGGTTAGCGGCCATGAGTCACAAGGACGCCGCGATCGTGATCGCTCGCCACGGCGCCCGGTGTGTTCCGCAGAGTGACGCAAGGATCGATCTCATCGTCGTGGGCGAGGTTGGTGTTCCCTTGGGAGAGCCTTGGGGAAAAGCCACGGCTGCTTTACTCAGCACGGAATTGGTGGACGCGGTTAGCCAAGGCGCCATCAAGCTGGTCGCAGAGTCAGACTTCTGGCAGCAGCTCGGCGTTGTCGAGCACACAGTCGGCTCCGCGGAGAGCCGACTCTTCACCGCTGGAATGCTGGCAGACGTGTTGAATCTGCCTGTGGCCGTCATTCGTCGTTGGCAGCGACGTGGTCTGATTCGCCCGGTGAAAGAAGTGCGCCGCTTAGCGTATTTTGATTTTCAAGACGTGGCCGCGGCGCGACAATTGGCCGCGCTGGTTGGCCAAGGCGTTTCTCCGGCACGGATTGAACGGCAGCTCTCAGCGCTGGCGAAGTTTGTCCCCGGCGTCAATCGCCCGCTGGCTCAACTGGCTGTCTTGGTTGAAGGTCGTAACCTCTTGCTGCGATCGGGAGAAGGACTCGTCGATGCGGCTGGTCAACGTCGATTTGATTTTGAGTCCACCGAATCGGCAGCCTTTTCCTCGATTAGCTTGCCGCGTTCTGGACCGACGACAGAAGAAGTCGAAGCACCCGAGTTTGGACCGTCCAATGCGATGGCGCAACAACTTGCCGCCGAGGCGGAACGGCTTGAAGAAGAAGGCGAGTTGACGATGGCAGCTGAATCGTATCGCGCTGCTTTGGCCGCCGGTGGACCTTCTGCGGAGATCAACTTCGCGCTGGCGGAGTTGCTCTATCGGCAGGGAGATGTTGCCGCCGCCCGCGAGCGCTATTATGCAACTCTGGAGTTAGACGAAGACTACGTGGAGGCGCGCGCCAACCTTGGCTGCGTGCTTTTGGAACAGCACGAGCCGGAGTTGGCGGTCGCCGCGTTTGAGGGCGCTCTGGCCAGCCATCCCGAGTATCCCGACGCGCACTATCACTTGGCACGCACGCTCGACGCGTTAGGCCACGACGCTGACGCGGAAGCTCATTGGCGTGAGTTTTTGCTGCAAGCCCCGGCCAGCCCTTGGGCCGAGGAAGCTCGTTCGCGTCTCGACGAACAAGAACGTATGGCAAAGTAAACACTTGCCGATTCTCGATCGCTCAGATGGTTAGCGGGCAGACGAAGTCCACTCAAGTCCAGCTTGAGTGGGTTAGAGCGCTTAGTCGTCAGGCACTTGTCGTCGACCTGTTATTCCAGCTCTTCCAACCAAAGCCGGATCTCATTTTCATACTCGCTGGCGAGGTCGCCTTTGATGAGCTGGCGGTGAAACCCGGCCGCGCCCTGTTTGTCGAGTTCGGCCTCTTCCGCGGAAGCGAAGCGAGCCATCGGGTCGGCGGTGACCAATCGGCGGCAGAAGTTGATCAGCAGGTCATTCACGGCCACTTCTTTCGGAAGAATCTCCGGCAAGCGACTGATGATCGACCTCTTGGCCGCCAGCAAATCGCGCGGCTTTTCAATCTCGGAGAACATCGGCACGCCGGAGAGGGCTTCAATCAACACATAGCCTAAGCTGCACAAGTCTGACCGTGGCGAGATATCACGACCTTCCAGAACCTCCGGCGCCGCGTACTTGGGAGTACATCCGCGCGCGCGAGGCAACTCTTCCAGATCCACCGCCGAACCAATATCGATCAGCTTGGCGTGCCCTGTCCGTTTGAGCATGATGTTGGCTGGCTTCAAATCGCCATGTACGATTCCGTTGCGGTGCAATGCTGCTAACCCTGCCAAACATTGTCGAATCACACTGATGGCAATCCCAGGCTTCAAGCGAGGAATCTCAGTCCCAGGAGTCACAATCACGTTATTGATGTATTCCCAGCGGCGCTGGCTGACCCGTTGCTCGGCGCGCTGCAACATTTCCTCGGTCAACAGCCGGCAAAGGTCGTAGCCGTCGACCCACTCCATTTGCATCAACCGAATGCGGTTCCGCTCGACAAAGTTATGCACGTCCAGCAAGTTGTCATGCTGAATCTGCGCAACCTTCGCAGCCGTGCGAGCGATATTGAACATGGCCTCGTCATAGGCGCGTGCATCGGCGTACCGCTCAGGCGAAAATACCTTCACTGCGACGGGAATGGTAAAGTCGTCCGCGCCCCGGCGCTCGCTGAGGAAAACCTGTCCCTGACCGCCAGACCCCAGCAGGCGAATCAAGCGGAGATGCTCAGTCCAATTGAAGCGCTGTTCGCCGACGAGTTGCTCGTAGCGCGAGAGCAACTCGTTGGCAGGATGCTGCGCTTCGGAGCCCTCGATGGTGCGAGTGACCGAGTCATACGAAAGCGTAGTTTGGGGGATTTCCATACGGGATCGCACCAAGAGGTCGCCGCAGACAAAACATGCGGCCAACAGCTATCTTAAACAGGGTCCAAGAAGCGGTCTAGCTTTAGCACGCTGCCGTAGCTGGCACGCGCACACTGTTCTGACGCTAGCAAAAACACTTGCATCGCCCAGGAGTGTGCTGCAAAATCAACGTCACCTACCGCACGAGTCTTGCTCGGCCAGATCGCGGTTCGTTACGCTTCAGCAAAGTCCGAACGGCCGCGAACTTGAGTTCAGATGACTCGCATCCTGCCCGCCCAAAGGCTGATCAAGTCAGCCCCTCCAAGCAAGGACGAGATTCTCCCGATGAAAAAAAACGTCGCTCGCCCGGAAGGCATCCAGATAAGTTCGTGCAGCAGTCATGTGACTCGCCGTGGTTTCTTGAAAGCCACGGCCGCCAGCAGCGCTGCGTTCTCGACGTTTGCCATCTCGGGGACAAAGGCGTCCGGTCGCATTGTGGGAGCGAATGAGACCTTGCGAATTGCCGTGGCGGGAATCAACGGCCGGGGTCGAGATCACATCAATGGCTTTTCACGGTCAAAGGATGTGCAGATTACTTACCTTGTCGATCCCGATTCGCGATTGTTTGACAGCCGCAGCAAGCAAGTTCAGGAAAGGAACGGCCACACACCTGAGTGCGTGCAAGATATTCGCGAAGCCTTGGATGATCCCAACCTGGACGTCATCAGCATCGCCACGTGCAATCACTGGCATTCTTTGATGACCATTTGGGCCTGTCAGGCGGGGAAAGACGTCTACGTGGAGAAACCGATCTCGCACAACGTATTTGAAGGGCGGCAATGTGTTGTCGCCACGAGAAAGTACAACCGCGTCGTCCAACACGGAACGCAACAGCGATCTAACGCCGGTCGGGCGAGGGAAATCGCCGCGCTGCAATCTGGCAAGTACGGCAAGCTGCTCGTCTCCAAGGCTTATGCCAGTAAGCCGCGGTGGAGCATCGGCACAAAGCCAACCAAATCTGTACCCACTGGGCTGGACTACAACCTCTGGCTAGGCCCGGCTGATGAAACGCCTTACCACGAGAACCTTGTCCACTACAACTGGCACTGGTTCTGGAATACTGGCAACGGGGAGATTGGCAACCAGGGCGTGCATCAAGCGGATGTCGCTCGCTGGGCGATCAAGGGCGCCACGCTCCCCACTAAAGTCGTTAGCCTGGGTGGCCGTTTTGGCTATGACGATCAGGCGGAAACGCCCAATACTCAGTTGACGGTTTACGATTACGGTGACGTTCTCGCAGTGTTTGAAGTCCGTGGACTGGTCGGCAAAAAGGGCAACCTCGACACAGGATACAAGGATGAAATCCGCAACGAGTTCTACACGACCGAAGGCCGCATTGCTGACGGCAAGTTCTATCCCAACGGTGGTGGCAAAGGTGAAAGACTGGAAGAACTTGGCGGGAGTGTGTATCCCGGCGGGGAGTATGGCAGCTTCCTCAACGCTGTCCGCAAACAAGATCCGGACATGGTCAACGCCAACGTGGAAGACGCTCATTACTCTGCGGCGCTGTGTCATTTGGGGAACATTTCTTATCGTCTGGGTTCAACAACGGCTATGGCCGGCATCCGCTCGCCATATCCCAACAACCCGCAGGTGAACGCATCTCTGGACAAGATTCGTGAGAACTTGGGGCGGATCAACTTGAATGTCGATCAGGCGCAATGCCAGATCGGCCAAGTCTTGGAATTTGATCCGGCGACGGAAAAATTCGTGAACAACCCTGCCGCTAACGCACTGTTAACCAGAGAGTACCGCGGCGAGTTCACGGTGCCTAAGGAAATCTAGAACGTCTGCTTAGCTAATATTTGCTTGCTAGTACTGGCGAGCGAGTACGTGCGCTCCATTGTGAGTCGATGGGCTTCATTAAGCTCAAGATCCAACGTTCGGCGTTCGTGCATCCCGTCAACACAAGCTGGGCCCCGCTCAAGCGGGATCTTCCGACGTTTGAAACTTACGCCACATGATCGCGGCCTCAATGAGTTCCGCAAAGAGAGCTACGATGATGCCCCATGGCAAGTATTTGTACACGGTTGTGCCGGCCCAAGTCGGTGAGACAGGCATCCAGAACCAGAGAGCCAGCGCAATCAACCCAAGCACAAGACCGCCGGTTTGCAGGATGCAATACGTACGGCCGGTAATCCAGAACAGGCCGAGGTACTTCACTCGCCGCGGCTTACGCACGTCTGACGATTGAGGAGCGGAATACGGATTATCGGCGGGGGAATGGCTCATCTTCGTTGGCTCCTGGCTTGGGCGGATGTTCAACGAAACGTTGTATCTGTGAGCGCCGTTCATCGATCACGTCAAAGCTTAACCAGTCTTGGAAGTCATTCGCCAGCCAGCAATTGCAACCATGACCCAGCCGGCAAGAAGCGAAACGCCGCCGAACGGGACGATGTGCACCAGCCACTTGGGTCCTCCCAACGTCCAGGCATACAGACAACCGGAGAACAGCAAGACGCCCAGCAGAATGCAGATGCCGGCGGCGGACGTGATTTTGGATGGCCGCTGGGCAAGCATCAATCCAATGACACCAAGCACTGCCGCGTGATACATCTGGTAGCGGACGGCCGTGCCAAAGTCATCCATCCGATCAGAGACGGTTTCGCCTGTGTGACCGGCTTTGGAGAAGAATTCATCCAAGCCATGGGCGTGCCAAGCCCCCAAGGCAACACCGATGGCTCCACAGAGCCCCGCCACAGTGAACAAAGTTCGAGAAGACATTGGGGAGAAAGAGCGTTCAAGGAAGAGGGAATAAAATGGCGTATGTCACACTTGCAGATGCAATAGACCTGCGTAACTCACCAACCAAGATGCAGTGTGAATCCATCTAGGATACGATAGTCGGTTCACCGAAGAAACGGTCAGCGGAATCTCATTGTTGTCGCAGAAGTAACTGGGGCTCATCGGCCGGCCCTTTGTTCTCTGATTGGCTCTTCCTTCTGTTTTCTACCAGTTCATAGGAAGTCTCAGCTATTTGCTGCCGTTGCTCTAACACGACATGCTTGCCAATCACAATTGAGGCCACGGCATGCATGCAATTGTCGCTTTGCAGGCGACTACCTAGGGAAGGTGGATCACCTTGACAAACGCTTGCTCAACCCATAGCAGCTCGGTTGGAAAAACGGTGCAGTCAAGGTTTGGACATTGAAGCGTCGATCAACTAGGAATCACCGTATGTGGATGAGCAGCCGCTGGAAGTGATGGCTGCCAGCATCGCACCTGGTGGCAGGACAGCTCATCACGCACAGTATCGCTCACACGCCATCTCCCAAGCTTTCATGGCAGATCCAGATCAAAACGAACTGCACGCTCGACTCGACCTGGCACACGAAGTCATTCTAGAAACTTGCGAGCTGATCAATCGCTTCTTTGCCGGACGAGATGAGTTGGCGGTTGACCGCAAAACGGACGATTCTCCCGTCACCGCCGCCGACAAAGAGGCCGAGCAATACTTGCGGATGCGGATTGGGGATGCATTTCCCAAAGATGGCATTCTGGGCGAGGAATTCGGCGAAACCAAAACATCCTCGCCCTGGCGTTGGGTGCTGGACCCCATCGACGGAACAAAGAGCTTTGTGCATGGCGTGCCGCTGTTCGGCACGTTGATCGGTGTGCAGTTCAATGCCCAATCCGTGATCGGGCTGATTGCGATTCCCGCACTCGGCGAACTTGTCTTTGCGGGCCAGGGTTGCGGCGCATGGTGGCAGCATGGCAAAGATTCGCCGGTGCGAGCGAAAGTTGACGCGGGAACTTCGCTTGCAGAAGGGCTCCTGTGCACGAGCGACTTCGAAGGCTTCGCATTGACGGACAATTGGGACACGCTTCATCGCCTACAACAAGCCGCGGGACTGGTCCGCACCTGGGGAGATGCATACGGCTATGTGTTGGTGGCGACCGGACGTGCGACAGCAATGATTGACCCGCGTCTCAATGCTTGGGATATCGCTCCGATGCCTGTCATCATGAACGAAGCAGGCGGAACCTTCTCTGACTGGGAGGGAACATCATCGATCAACAGCGGACATGGGTTGGCCGCCCATCCGCAAGTCGCTCGGGAATTGTTGTCGTTGATTGGCGGGTCCGCCGGCTAGAACACCTGTCCGACTGTTCTTCCGCTCGCCCAGGCGGACGCTGTCGAGTCATCCCCGATGGGATGCACACGCCCTGCTCTCACGCGTACGGGCGAAATTGACATTGGTCAAATTTGGGGGTGTTTCGTGCCGCCCAAGGCGCTGCCGAGCACCATAGGGGGTCGACGGTT
>JALCBR010000158.1 GCA_028066245.1 Pirellulales bacterium
ATAAGCGGTAGCCATGCAACGTGGATGCTCATCATCAATCCGCTTTGCCGACAATCACGCAGCTAGCCTGGCCTTGAAGTGTGACGTTGATGTTGAGGAAGTTGCCGCCCGCAGAAACGTCATTTGCGTTGACGACATTGACAGGGCAAGCCTCATCAGTCGATTCGAAGTTGCGAACCGGCGGCACAGTTCCTTCACGGAGCGCCATCGTACTGGCGATCGTCTCGACCAACCCGCTTCCCGCTCCCAAGTTTCCGAAATTCCCCTTGGCAGACGTAACGGGAATTTGCTTGTCGCGGAACACATCAGCAATGGCCGCAGCTTCTTCCGCATCTCCGTGTCGCGTGCCATCACCATGGGCGTGAATGTGACCGATGTTCGCAGGGCTGAGTTCCGCGTCTCGCAGTGCCGAGACGATGGCATTTTTGACCGTCGCGCGACGGTCAGCGACGAGATTGCGGTTGCTGACCTGACTGGCGCCCGCGCCGAGAAACCTGCCGAGGATCGGCACTCCGCGTTGCTTAGCTGTTTCCTCTTCTTCCAGAATGAGCGCAGCGGCGCCTTCGCCCAACACCATGCCTGTGCGGTCACGGTCGAACGGTCGGGAGGCTTCTTCCGCGGGAGTTTCATTAGTGGCCAGTTCAAACTGGAGCACTGCTTGCACGGTCTTAAGCGGATGAATCCATGAGCCAGTCGCGCCAGCGATCATCCTTTCGGCATGCCCGCGAGCAATGATTCGCGCCGCCTCGCACATGGCCAAATTGGACGAGGCTTCCCGAACGGTGATGGAGTTGTTGGGACCGCGGAGATCGTTGTACATCGACAAGTGCGCGGCCGGCATGTTGGGAAGATATTTCAACAGCCACAGCGGATTGAGCGCCGGCAGACCTTGCTGTGCCCATTTACTGTAGTCAAAGTCATCATCACCCAAGAGACATGTCTTACACGAGTCAAGAAAGTCACCCGGCAAGCTGACCATGAAATCAGAACCAAAGACGGCGCCGGTCTGCTCGGGATCGAAGTTACCGGGAACAACACCGCCATTTTGCATGGCGAGTTGGGCCGCTGCGATTCCCATTTGGGCCTCGCGGCAAATGGTCTTGAGCCCTTTACGAATCGCCTTTTTCTGATTGAGTTGCAGTTCACCGAACTCGGAAACGTGGCCGGTGAATTGCTTTGCTTCGCCCGCATAAGCTGCCGGCAGTGCAGAGGCATCAAACTGCTCGATGGCCTGCACGCCATTGGCTCGCGATTGCAATGCCGTCCACAGCTCATCGGGCGTGCTGCCCAAGGGGCAGATTAAGCCCATCCCGGTGATCACGACGCGCCGTTGGGCGCTGGGGGCAGAACTCATAGACGCTCACACAGCCTACGCTGACTTGGGGGCAATCCCTCTCAATTTCCTGCAAACTCCACAGGCAAGCGATTTTAGCTCTCTGAAGTAGGATCGTCGAGGGCGGCCCAGCGATCCCCACCGCGTTGCACGGATCGCAACGCAATGATCTCAGCACGGTGAGCTGGTCTTTAAAGCGACTGAGGTTGTTGAATGGCACCGTGCAGCAATTGAGCTATCGCCGGATCGTGGTCTCCTGCCGAGCAGCAAGAGCCTCCACACGGGCTGAGATTTGGTCTGCTTCCGCGGTGCGGTTTGTGTTTCGCAAGATTGTCGCCAGGTCCTTGAGCGGAATCAGCAGCCCGGGAGAGTTCCGACCTCCTAGCTGTTCCTTGAGCTGAACTGTGGCAAGCACGAACGGCTCCGCTTCCGCAAAACGCTCCTGGTTGATGTAGAGGACGCCAATATTGTGTTGAGCTTGCGCAAACTCGATCGTTTGCTCTCCAAATCGCTTCTTCAGGACATTGGAAACCTCTAAGAGCAACTTCTCGGATTCCTCGTAGCGCTGTTTTGCCATGTAGCTCATGGCGAGGTTGTTGAGCAGCATCACGGCGATGTCGTGCTCGCGGCCAATCGCAGGTTCAAGCACGGTCAACGCTTCTTCCAATGCAGGTACGGCCTCGTCAAAGCGTTGCGATTGGTAATACACCGAACCGAGGTTGAACATGGCGTGGCCGTAAAGCGTGTCGCCTCCATCGCCTGTCAGTGCGCGGCGCAGCTCGACAACTTTCTGTAGTTGCGTGACGGCATCGTCAAACCTTCTCATGCTGTTGTAAAGCATGCCGAGATTGTTGATAGCGGTGGCGTACTCAGCATGCGTACCCCCCCAGACCTGCCTGACGTTTTCGATGGCATCCTTCAGCGCTTGCTCGGCCTTCTCATGCTGCCCCCAGCGGTGGTAGAGCACGCCTAGCGCGTTGATTGAAGTGGAGTAGTCTGGGTGCGTCTCGCCCAGCGATCGTCGGCGGACGTCCATCGCCTGGATGAAGAGCCGTTCGGCGGCGGCATAACTTCCCTTGGCCTGATGGACAAGAGCTTCTTTGTGGACGAGGTTGCCAACCACGTGGCTGCCCGCTCCCCAAAGCTGAGTCGCCAACGTTGTTGCGAGGCGGAACTGGCCGATTGCGTCGTCGTGCCTTCCCAGGCGAGTTTGTGATTGCCCTGTCGCGTCGTGTTCGTTGATAGCTTCGTAGGTCAGTTTTTGCTCTGGTGAGAGTTGAATGACCCGCGTGGTGTGATCCAGGGCCAGCTTGGCATTCCTGGCCTGCCAGGAATCAGCGCCGTAAAAAGCGGCCACTTTTTGGGCAATTTCTTGCCGCGCTTGAATGGCGGCGTCAAAGTAGCCTCGTCGTACGTGTTCCTGAGCGGACGTTGACAAGTGGGCAATGCTGAGGGTGAAATCCCTCTCCCGTTTCGCGGTGTCTGCGGCACTTTCTGACGTATCTGTCGTTGCTCCGCCTGCCGCGTTACCCGTCCCCCACGGACTACTGCCTCCTCCTCCGCCTGCGGCGTCGCGTGAGTTCCCCTCGCTGACAGCAACTGAAGTTCCCCCACTGTCGCTTGCGTCTCCGCTAGGCTGGACATCCGTGTTGTTGGACTGCCTGGAACTTCCTCCGGATGCTTCCGTTTGGCTATCGGTCTCATCGCCACCGGAACAGCCCACAACCAGGATCAAAGCACAGCTCAACAACCAGAATCGCTTCATGGCGTTCGACCTCGAATCGCGCGAAGTGAAGAAATCCGCTCACGCGAAACACGATCACGTGCCCGCGCACCATCAGCTCAGAAAAAATGGCGGCGGATTAAAGCAGAATGCTGACCAGAGTTAAAGGCCAATTGAGGATTGCATCCTTGACAACTTTGGCATGGGGCGAGGCTATAAGCGCGTCGAAACGGCACACTTACCGATTGCTTCACCTGCCTCCCTCGTCCCAGCTGTTGGCCGGTACAGGTGTGGAAGCTTGCTGCGCCAGTTGGATGAGCGAGTCTATTCTCTGCGATTTCCAGCAATGCCTGGTCCTGACCGCCGAAGTTCATCATAGAGAGATCTCGAATCCGCTGCTGCCACACAGCGGATTTCGCTGTATGTTCCCGGTAGGGCATGGCATGATAGCAGACTCCGGGCGAGGTCTTTATCCGCGTGACAGGATGGAGCCCGCGACTCTGTGCTCCTTGAAACCCGTCATCCCTGACATTTCATGGCGCGAGACTCCAGCACTAACCAGCCAGCTGCCGTTCCGTGGCGCGAGTGCGTGCAATGCGTCGCCAGGAGCGATGTCGGTCTGCGCCGCGCGAATAATCAGGATGCGTTCTCGGTCTTTCCTGCCTCCAGTGAAGAGGTTTGGAAGCAGCGAGGGCATCTCGTGCTTGTTGCCGATGGCATGGGCGCTCATGCAGCCGGAGAGCTTGCTAGCAAGTTGGCGGTCGACACCATCCCCCTCACTTTCCACAAGCTGAGGACGCAGACGATTCCCGCGGCGCTCAAGTCCGCTGTTAGCGACGCCAACCGCATCATTCACGGCCGAGGAAAAGCCAATCCCGAGTTCGAGGGAATGGGTACAACCATCGCCGGGGTTCTCGTCTGCCCGCAGGGAGCGTACGTGGCCAACGTGGGCGATAGCCGTGTCTATCGCTTACGCGGGAACAAGCTCGAGCAGCTATCTTTCGATCATTCTCTCGCCTGGGAGGTCCGCGCGGCTGGCCAGGTGGCGGCGGCCAGCTCCATCCCCTCGAACATCATCACCCGCAGCCTAGGCCCGGGACCGGATGTTGAGGTTGATCTGGAGGGTCCCTTCAAAGTCATACCGGGAGATATCTTCCTGGCCTGTTCGGATGGGCTTTCCGGCCAGGTTTCGGACGAAGAGTTGGGCGCAGTGTTGTGCTCTCTGCCGTTGAATGAAGCAATGGATCTCTTGGTGAACATGGCCAACATCCGGGGCGGTCCAGACAACATAACTGCCGTCGCCTGCCGTATCGCAGAAAACTACGTTGAAGCAACGGAGGACGAGCCCGACAAAATTGAAAAGAAGGAGCCAACGGGATTTATTGCCGGGATGCATCCCATGGTCCTGTTGGCACTTGTCCTCTCGCTAACTGCGCTTGCGGTATGTTGGGCTTGGGGTCGGCCGCTCTACACCGCGATTGCGGCGTTAGCTGGCCTTATTGCCACGCTCGCGGCCTTTCTACGTTTTCAGCCATCAGGCCAGGCGATCATGCCGTCTCGGCAGACTCGCCGCTCTCCTTATGGTTCATGGATTTGTGAACCAACCGAGCAACTCGCCTCGGGCATTGCTACGTGCTTTGACCAGGTGAAGGATTCGGCGGTCGATGGTGAAGACGTGGTTACGGACGTCGCTGCCAAGCAAGAGAAGCTCGCTCAGGAAGCAGTGAAGAAAGAAGACTGGCGCGCTGCTTTGAACGCTCACGGTCGCGCCGTGAATGACGCCATGGATCAACTCAGGCAACAAGGAATCCGAGGCGTGATCTAAGCCAACAGCAAGCTGGCTGCTTGAACGTTCCCGTTCGGTCCATCTTGCGAACTCAAACGCATTCTCACTGGTTGCCAACCTCTGAGTTCTTGTGTTCTCGGCGTTCCTC
>JALCBR010000159.1 GCA_028066245.1 Pirellulales bacterium
GGTTAGAGGTTCGAATCCTCTGGGGTGTACTGACTTAGAGCAAGACGGCTCCGCCGCATGTCCAAGGACATGTCCAGCGGAGCCGTCTTGCGTTCCTGAACTGGCCGAACTCGTCGCGGCATGGCCAGAACTCCCCGAAGCGACTCGTAGAGCGATTCTCGCAGTATTCGAAGCGTCTCAATCGACCGGTTGACCTCAGTTCGTCGACCGCTACCCCGCATTCCGTTTCAGGATTATTCGGCAAGCGTTGCTCATTGCTGCCAACGCGGCGACAAAGTTCAGGAGGATGAAATCAAACTGACTTTCTAGGTCCGCGAAGAACGGTTGAGACGCCCATTTTTCGAGTCGTCGCCGTTTGTCCAGTTGATAGTGGGCGAACTCGCCGTAGAGAAATATCTCAAAGATGATCCTGTTGGTGCTGGGCCCAACTCCATGAAACTCTGCGGCCGGCTTGCCGTCCAAAAATCGGTTGAGGTTGCTTCGCGACTTCTCGAACTGTGCTATCGCAGTCTCGGTGTCAGCGTCCAAATTGGCCAAGCGGGACGAAAATGTTTTGTAGCGACGTCACTTCGTTGTTCTGGCAGAAAAGTCGAACCGTAAGCAGCAATGCTTTGACCGACTCTCGTCTCGGCCCGGTTCGCTGAGCACTCAGCCCCGAATCCGAAGACCATGTCCAACTGGTTGATACTCCCCCGTCTCTGACTGCTTGGAGAAAATCTGACGACAATAGTTCATCGACAGAGTCAATGAATATCGTCAATACCTCGTAGTCCGTGTAGTTCCTGTTCAACTTTCTTGCATCCCTGGGTGGGTCAAATTGCCTAGCAATTGTCAAGTGCAATTCTATGATTCTGTTCCACCCCATAGCCTCACGCTTGGAGTTCTTATTCTCTCTATGGAACTCGGCAGATGCTCAGTGTTGCTTACATTAAGACAAGGTCTGTCTCGCCTTTCTTGGGTGCTGAGTCAGTAAACAAATCCGTCTGTGTTTTCGCTGGCGATGGGCTTTCGTACACTTTCAGCGTCTTCTCTGGGAATACTTCACTGAGAACTTCGCATGTGATCGAGCGAGTGAACTCGCGACTGTCAGTTCGAACATAGATCAAAGCATCACTTGCAAGAAGTGTTTTGGATTTCATGAAAACCAATTTAAGCAATTCTCTGTACTTGCTCCGATCTGTGAACTTTCCTCGTCGCGAGTCTACCTGAGCAACAGGTTGCTCAGGGCCGCCGAGCAGCCAGAGGCGAAGCCATTGGTCGTAGTGGTAATTTGTAACTCCGCAATAGGGTGGAGATGTGAAGAGCAACGATGCTCGGCCAATCCCGAATGAGTCGAGCGTCGTTTGTAGTTGAGGCAACCTCACTACGCTATCCCCAAGGTAGACCTCGCTCGTCGTCACATCCGGAGTTCCTTTCGCGTATCTCCAATCAAGCTTCTTCGACATGAATTCAATTGGATCGATATCCGGGGGAGACTGGTTGTTTTCCTTCCACCATCGAATTGCATACGGAGGTGAAAGCGACTTTGTCTGTCGCATCTGGTTGGACAGCGAGTCTGTTCTCTTGCCATGTAAGTGAATTAGCAAGAGAGCCATCAGCGTCCAGTCGGTCTTCGACTGCCGCCAATTCAGCCACGATCGAGCAGTCAAGAGAAAGGCTCGAACGTCCAGCGTATAACACCGCTTGAAGAACGTCGGCAGTTTCTTCGCTGCTATGCGATATCGATACGAGTTCTTTCCGATTTCTTGCAGCCTTTTCAAGACATGCTGCTTACTTGCGGGACGTAGTTTCGCACGAGTATAAACCCAACCTACAGGATTGATTTCCACACCCACTCCATGCCGATCATTGACTGCGGCACTGTACAATCCAGTGCCGCGGCCAGCAAATGGGTCGAGCACGACGTCGCCCGTATCCGTGTGGTCAAGCACGATTCGCTCGGCGAAGGTTACCGGGAACATTGCATAGTACGGCCCGACTCCCGCCCAGCGTCCTTCTGCTGTTCCGAACCTTGACAGGCTGTTCATTGGCGATCTCCCATGAGTGCTTGTGCAAGGCGTTTGAGAACCTTAGCTCCCAAATGCAGTGGGATCGCCGCATGAGCGTGTGCAGCCATTAGCGGTGAAATCGCATTTTCGTTCCTCGACGACACTAGCTTGTCCAAAAGGGAACAAATCGTAGAAAACTGCGGATAGAGACTAATGTCGTCAGTTTCCAGTGTGTCCTGAACGTCATTTAGGAAGGGAATGCTTGCTACAACTCGTGCTCCACTCCGTGACTTATAGAAGAATTTTCGACCAAAATAGGTGTCTTCACCATATCGCTTGTCGCTTTCAGAATAGGCGATTCGTTCTTTGATGTACTTGTCAGTCAACAACATGTAGGAACGAGGAGCGAAACGAGCCTCGCCAGGGTTCTCTGTTTGATCAATTTCCTCGAAATGAGTAACAAAGTTACCCGTTTTCTCGATCCCTAAGACAAGGAGGTCGTTCCCGGTTTTGGCATGCACGATTGCATTCAACCGTTTGAGTTCTAATCCTATCGCAGCACTGAGCCATGCAGGTGGTCCGAACTGCGCCAAGGGACCATCAAGAAAGAACGCTAACCGCCCAACTCGATCAAGAATCTCTTGCTTCTCGAAACATCGGAGAATGTGGATTAGTAAAAGCCGCTCCCATACCTGCATCACGAGACCAAATGCTTCGCCATTGGTCCCTACGTCCCTGAATCGCTCGTGAATTCTTAACGTCCCTGAATCGCTCGTGAATTCTTAGTGCATCCGTGGAAAACACAGTTCTCTTGCAACGCGGACACTGAGACGTTCCCGGTGGAATGACAATCGTCTCGTCGCAACCGTCAGATTCGTGATAAGGACACACTTGGCCTTTGGCCTTGGGCTTATGCTTTAGCAATGCCTCAAAAGTTGAAAGTAGACGAACTTTCTGGTCGTCATCCAGAATAACGTCGTGAAATACTTCATATAGCTCTTGGCGGAATGACTCACGAGCATCGGTCTGATTGATGGTAATTACGTTCGAACCTGGCAAGGCAGAATCGATTGTGCTCGCCTGCTCAGTTTTTCGAAACTCCATAGGGTTGATCGGACGTACCTCGTCCAATTTGGAAACACCAGCCAAATCAAGCAGCACGCTCACCACAGTAACGTAGCCAACCTTCGCACCTGGGTACCCGATAGCAATGATAATTCGCAGTCTGCGAAACCGACCTTGCGGTGTTTGTGCGTTTGGCGTACTCTCCCCCCGCAGCCTTGAATTGGCTGCCCATGACTGGCCGTTCTGCGACTGCTTCGCGGCGTCCTGATGAACCTCGCTGAGACTTGTCGTCTCGCGGGAAATTCAACTCAGCCTGGACGCCCTTCTCTCCTGCTATCGCAACAGTCTTGCGATCCGTAGTCGGAACGCGCGTCCTAATTCTGAAAGGACGAAAGTCATGCTAGAACTTCTTGATCTCTGGTCGCTTCTTAACGCGAATTACGACGATCTTTGCGGCGAGCGGTATGGACGCTTGACCGCAATACGCCCAGTGCGATGCCTTCCCGGTGTCGGTGTCGTGTGGCAATGCGTTTGTGATTGCGGGACAGTCACCGACCCTGTTAGAGCCGGTAATCTGAAATCGGGTAACACTCAGAGTTGTGGATGCCTGCGACGCGAACGAGTAATTGCAACGTCCACTACGCACGGCATGTCTAAGTCGCCCGAATACGTCGTCTGGCAAGGTATGCTCCAACGGTGCAACAACCCCAACCATGATTCCTATCCGCACTATGGCGGGTTGGGCGTCTGTGTCTGCCCGCGTTGGGAGTTCTCGTTCAAGGACTTCTACGACGACATGAAGGCAAGACCAAGTGACAAGCATCAAATCGACCGGCTCGACGCGCACGGCGACTATGAACCAGGCAATTGCCAGTGGGAACTGCCGGGGAAGGGGTCGAAACGCGACCAATGAGCGAGCAACTGCTGCTGTCACAGGCTGAACTCGCTCGTTTGCTTGGCTTGAGTAGCCGAACAATATCGAGAAACCGCTAAGCCGTGAGCGGTGGCGGACTCAGTCTGGGCAAAAGGGTATTGCGGGCCGTCATCGAGGGAAAGCCTTAAGCCCGTTGGTCAGCGTGAAACGTGAAGAAGCTTGCTGAAGTCGTACTTGCGAAGAGCCACTTGGAGGTGGCAAGGCAAAGCACCGTGACCGTTTGCACTCGCATGAAACCGTGGAGCGCGCGCTAGAATCACTGGCGCTGATTCTGATGCTTTGTCTCCCTAACCGTTCACAGGATTTGCTCTATGACGCAAGCGCCGTGGCAACTTGTTCCAATCACTCCCCAACCTCACCTTGCATAGGACGGTCGGTTGCTACTCAGGTTACTTTACACTGCGGTACTCATGCTGTTCGTCAATCCAACCAACAACTCTCGATGATGTCGGGTCTGCGAGCTCACGTTGCAATTCATCCAATGTCATTTCGCCGGGTTTCAGCCATTCGTCCAAACTACGCTTAACTGCCACAAGCCGCACAGAACATGTCACTTCGCCATTCAGCGTAATTCGCAACCAGTTCTGATCTTCGTCGACGAGCGCTAGAATCACCACGGGATCCCTGCCTCCGTCTGATTTATCAATCCATGCTAGACGGACGTGCTTCTCGATCGTTGCCCTCAGTTGCTGCACATCTTCCGAGCCGTCGATTAGATAGATGGATGGCGCCTCTTAACATAGCCGCTTGCTTTAAGCATGGCTGTGGGAAAGCAGATGCCCTACTCAGAGGCACTCCTCTTTACCGCTACAGCAGGCACGTGGCAATGGGCGGTCCACAAACGCGAAAGCGGTGGTGCCGGGCCAACTCACGTCGAGTTACCCTCCAGTTTCGCTATGGGGGGCGTTTAGCGATTTTGCGACACTTTATTGACCGCTGCGCAGTCGTTGGACCTGAGTCCCGCTAGCAGCGTATGATTGT
>JALCBR010000160.1 GCA_028066245.1 Pirellulales bacterium
CCCTCTATTAGGAATGCTCATCCAGCACCCACTCTTTGCCCAGAATTTTCCTGCGGCGTAATAGATGGCGACGTAAGTCGCATGCCTTTAGGCAGTTGCAGTTCGCAGAAATTCTTCACCTCATCCTGAGCCCCCCTCGCCGATGACGCCAAACTAACCACTGGCTGAGATCCCGACACACCCGGTGACGGAAGAGCGGTCCTGTTTGAATGACATTCTCTGATTCGTGCTTTACCACTCGCACAATCGAACTCCTGCCTCGGGTTCATGGCTACCGCTCGACGCATATGTGGCAGAACGCCGCGATGAGGCGGGGCTGTCACTCAAGGCATCGTTTCTCCCATTTCTTAACGCTGGTATGTCATCTTGATCTGCATGGCATGCGGTCAACGTCTGCCGATGCTTCAGCTGCGTTCGCCGATTTCTTGTGGCGGGAGATTCGCGTTCTGGTCCGCTCCGCTTGCCGCGCTCCGGGGCCGTCACGCCCGTGCCCTCCACGTTGTTGCGGTCACTATCCGTGAATGGCTCGGCCTTTCCTGCGCTTCGGCTGCGCGCCGCGGGACGTGCCTCTGACGGGATTTGTTGTCCGAGGTCTGGGTGATCGGACAAACGAAATCCCTTTTCCAGGAGGCACTCAAGATGACCGCGAAAAAACCCGTCCACGAACTTCGACTTGGCCGCATCACCTGCGCGATCTGGGAGAACGAAACGACCAACGGCATTCGCCACAACGTGACGTTCAAACGCATCTACAAAGCCGAAGACCAGTGGAAGTCCACTGACAGCTTTGGGCGCGACGACCTTCCCCTCATCGCCAAGTTGGCTGATCAGGCTCACAGTTGGATCCATGCCCAATCGTAACGTAACCCAATCAACGGCCGGCCGGCGGCAACGTCGGTCGGCCTTTATCATAGGAGAATCAACATGACACAATCACTTCAACCACGCATCTATGTCGCCTGCCTGGCGGCCTACAACTCAGGTCATCTGCACGGAGCTTGGATCGATGCTGCTCAAAGCAGCGACGAGATTCGTGAAGAGATTCAAAGCATGCTTGCTTCATCCCCGATCCTCCAGGCAGAGGAATGGGGGATACATGATTTCGAAGGCTTCGCAGGAATCCATCTCTCGGAATTCGCAGGCCTTGAAGAAGTGTCACGAGTCGCAGCGCTACTCGTTGAACACGGAGCCGCGTTCGGAGCTTTCGCCTCAAACTTTGGGTTGGAGCATGCCACGGGCGAAGGCTTTGAGGAAGCCTATTGTGGTGAATGGGAGAGCGAAACGGCATATGCAGAACATCTGTTCGACGAACTCTATTTACACGACGTGCCAGAGACAGTCCAACCATACATCGACTACGAGAAGTTCGCGCGTGACTTATTCATGTGTGACTACTATTCGGCGCAGGCTCCGCAGGGCGTGTTCGTGTTTCGGCACACGTAAGTCTGATCCCAGGTTAGAACTCACGCTTGACTCCTGCGAATCTCATCTCTGCAGGATCGAGTTGTTCAGATTCTGTCCAGGCTGCAAGTACGATATTCGTGAACTTCAGCCGGAAACAGAAAGGCCTCGCGAAGGACCAATCCGCGAGGCCTGTAGCGAGCCTTTCAGCACGCCTGAAGCATTTTCTTGTTTGGCAAAGTTATCCGGGCTGAATCCGAATGTGCTTGAGCCTTGGTCGGAGAGCCTTTCGCTTCGGCCCACTGCCGTTCCGTTTCTTTCTGGAGCGGAGAAACACATCCAGGTCAGTCGGATCAATGCGATAGCCCTTGGACAGTCCCGTTTGAATCCACGGCAATTCACCACGGTCAATCAGGGCATAGACGTTGGCTTCGGAGCAGACCAAGATCCGCGCCACCTCTGTCACTGTCAGCAAGGGTTGCAGATTCTCCAACATCACTCACTCTGCCTCGTAACCGTCCTGTCGATGTCTTTACTCAATCGCTTCATCAACTGGCCTTAAACCCTCATTGCGAAACCGATCCAGCTCTTCACGCGAAATGCTCCATTCCTTGCTGTGACCTCGGCCACATTGGCGTTTGTGGCAACGCAACCGTCCGCGGCGACACCATTCGCGAACAGTGAATTCCGCGCGGTCAACCATCTCGGCCACTTCACCCGTGGAATAGCTGAGCTTGCT
The DNA here is from genome assembly GCA_028066245.1 of Pirellulales bacterium. Taxonomy (GTDB): domain Bacteria; phylum Planctomycetota; class Planctomycetia; order Pirellulales; family S012-138; genus CALJLD01. Next base: position 2,141 of record JALCBR010000160.1, read on the forward strand.
TTCTGAAACACCAAACCGTGTTACAAGCAGTTGCTCGATCCGTTCCAATCGTTCCAGGATTTGGTTGGCAAGTGGCGAGTGCCCTGCGGCACGCGATGTACCACTTTCAGGTCGATCATGGCTCCCATTCCAAGTCATGGTTGGCCTCCTGCTGCCACTGATACGTATTGGACGGTTCGGCAGGCGATACCGCTGGTCCACGATCGGCTTGAACGCCTGGCGTGAAATTCATGTCACTGAACTTCTCACCGGAACGCTCCGAGATTGCGCCGGTCTGTTTTGAAACCTCGTGAGGAGTTGGGTTGAAGACAGTTCCCGGTTCTTCAACAGGGCGTATGCTCTCGGGCGTCGCCTGCAGGGCTTGGGCCAGCTCTTTCGCGCCCTGTCTCACAAAGGCCTGTAAACTTCCTTGGCCAATCTTGGGTTGTTGACTCATCTCAATAATCCTCTCGATAAACGTGGTCATAGGCACGACGCACAGCCTCTTGCTCCATTTCGGCATCGCGAAGTTGTTGCACACGATCGCGCACAAGGTCCTGGTTCCGTCGATAGTCCGCAGCGCACATCAAGCCCCCGATACCGACATAGGCCCCGAGACCTGGCAATACAAAGGTCATCCCCAGGCCGATCAAGGCAACCAGCGCTGGTTCGGCTCGTGTCTTGGCGGTCTCTTCCGAGATTCCCAGCCAGCCGCAGAGCCGTGGCATGCCGTCATAGTGGGAATGGGGTTCCATCTCTGGTCGCCGGCGGAACTGAGCAAGCCGATGCATGGCCATCATGAAAACCCAAGCCCACAGCATCACCGTGTGCGGAATCATCTCCTCAGGAGTCCGTGAAACGCTGAGGCCAAACGTCCCGATCAACGGGACGGCCAAGAAAGTGCTCACGCCAAAATACCTGCGGCCGAATTGTTTGCGTGTGAATACATAGATCGAACACGCCCAGGCTCTGACGAGCACCGCCAGGAATATGCCGAGCAGTTCGACCAGTTCCATGGGACTTGGTTGACGTTCCGGTTGTTGAGGTGGTTGTTGCATTGCTAAAACCCTTGGTTGAAAGTTGTCTTGATGTAGGTTTCTCCCGACCCGTGCCAGCGGCGACCGCCGCCGAACAGAATCGCTTCTGTTTGCATGTGCGGCGGGCCGCCTTTCTGGAGTCGCGTAAAGTGATGAGGCATGACCGCGTATTCAAATGACTCGTTCATGCCCGTCGTGTATTTCTGCTCGGGTTCAAATAGCGAAAACGGATTGCGCGGTTCGAGATTCATCGAACTCGAAAACAGCCTCGTCCGCCGCCGGCCGATCAACTCGGATGCCCACTGATTGGTGATGGGACACGCATTACTGTGGAAGACTTTGAGCGAGGCCAGTCCGAGGATCGCATCCACGGCGGCCTTGCCCGATTCGTCCGCTCCCAGTGCGGAATACAATGAGGCGATCGACTGCGTGATGAAGCAATTCACGACCTTGGATTCGCGGCTGACGCTGGCGAAGCGAAAATCGTGAACGGTTACAAGCTCCTGAAATTCATCCGCCATGAGAAACAGCGGGCGATCTTCTCCCGCAGGCCGTTGCTGGGACATCTGCTGAAACGACAGCTTGAACAGCGTTTGAGCGATCAGCCCAATCGCCTGCCGTGTGGCGACCGGCAGATCGATGACCAAGATTTTCCCGGCCAGGCAGTCGGCAGGAGTGACGGTCGTTCCTCGTCCAAACAGCCAGTGCAACGTGCCACGTGAGAGCAAGTCAAGGATGCCAAACAGGCCCGCCTCAAACACGCTACGTGTCCGTTCCGCGATTGCCGGAAACTCGTACAGAAAGAAACTCTCGACCTGCTCGAGATCATGCCGCGAGGATTCGTCCACCAGTCGGTTGCGGGCAATGGCAATCAGTTTGCAGACGAGAGATTGCTTTTGCCACTTCGCGTCCTGCGCCTGAGCCAGGCTGCGGGGCACGCTCCGCATGACTTCCAACATGTGGGCCACCGTGATGCCTTCGGTGGCGAACACGACGAGGGAGATCACGGCCCGCGCGTATTTGCGGATCCCCTGTTCCCAAAAGGATTCCTGTCCGCGTCCCGGCTTCATACCCGTAGCGCGTTCAGCGACTTGCATCAAGGCATCCAACGTAACGACCAAGTTCTCGATCGCGGCGCCACTTCTCCCTTGTAATTCAAACTGATAGTCCAAAAAGTTGAACTGCTGCTCGCCATTGTCAGCAACGACGATGAGGTCTTGGCCGCGGCCCGCCAATTCAGCCAGCCGTCGCCAGCGCTGTGCCTCACCCTGTTTCGCGGTTAGCACTAACCCGCCAAAGCCCGCTTGCAGCATGGCCAGAGAAAGGTGATAGGCCGAGCCGGACGTTTTGCCCGAACCAACACCGCCAAAGATGGCGATGTTTTCATAGGCATTGCCTACGGTGAAGCCATCATCCTGACCGATCGTGATCAACGGACTTTCGTACGACCACGGATCGCTGATCTTGGGTTTACGGCGGAGCCTTAGCATGCCACACCTCCCGCCGCTTCCGCCTTGGCGCGATCCCGCAAAACGCGAACCAGGGTTGAAATATCGAATCCCTGTGAGAAGCCTCGTTTGCACTCCTTCGTCAGGCGATCGAGTTTGTCAAGCAACCGTTCTAACGTGATGGCCTGGGAGCTGACGAAGGTGATTGTCACATCAACCAACTGTAAGGAAACGCGTTTGCTGCCTGCGTCCGACGAGTTC
>JALCBR010000161.1 GCA_028066245.1 Pirellulales bacterium
AAGGAGAACTCACTATGGCCGGCAGCCGTTGATCGTTCAGCAGAAGCAATAGACTTGATCGCAATGGTGCAAAACCATGACGTGCCCTATGCACTGTGGAGGAAATCGTTGTCGTCAACTGTCCCGCCGAACGATTCACGTTGGCAATCGCTGCTTGACGCAATCTCCGACTGGAGGCTCTTTGTTGCCTTTCTGATTGTCGACAACTGCACCGTTGGCAAGTCCCGACAACCGCTGCTGTGGTTCCTGCCATTGGCGGCAGAGCAACGGCCAGAGATTGAATGTTGGAAGAACTGCGCCCTGCTTAATCAACGATAGCGCGCGAGGTCTGGGCATCAAGGAAGATCGGGAACATGAGCAGCGCCAACATCAACAACTCAGGTGGCAAAACGTTGACGATTGCACCAACGAACGCCTCGCGCCGGCGTCGGCAAGTTGACTCATTCGGCGAGCGGCGCGGTTGCCAGTGGTCGTCAGCGTGCCTTCTTTCAAATCTCCTATGTTGCCGCGGGCGAGTTCACCAACAACTCCGCGATCTGCACGGCATTAGTCGCTGCACCTTTGCGAAGGTTGTCGCTCACGCACCAAAAGGCCAGCCCGTTGGGGTGTGAGAGATCACGGCGAATGCGGCCGATGAACACTTCGTCCCGCCCGGCGCATTCGCTGGGAAGTGGGTACGTGCCAGCGGGCAAGTCGTCAATGACTTCGATTCCTTCCGCGGCGGCAAACAATTCACGCGCTTCCGCGACTGTCACAGGTCGCTCGGTCTCGATCAAGATACTCTCACTGTGACAATGCGAAACCGGCACACGGACGCAGGTGGGACAAACATCGATCGTTTGGTCGCCAAAAATCTTCCGTGTTTCCTCCACCATTTTCATTTCTTCCGACGTGTAACCCTCCAGTTTCTCTGAGCCGATCTGTGGAATCAGGTTAAAAGCGATGGACTTGGAAAACGCTTGCGGAGAATGCGTCTCTCCAGCAAGGGCCGCTTGTGTCGCGTCGCGCAGTTCATCAATGCCTGGCATGCCGGCGCCGCTGGTTGCCTGATAGGTGCTGACGATAACACGTCGCACTCGGGCAGCGTCATGCAGCGGCTTCATCGCCACGACCATTTGCGTTGTCGAGCAATTCGGGCTGGCAATGATGCCTTGGTGGTTTTCCAATGCCTGCGGGTTGATTTCGGGAACCACCAGCGGAACTTCCGGCTTCATCCGCCAAAATCCGCTTTCGTCCACCACGGTGCAGCCACGTTTGACGGCTTCTGGAATGAACCAACTTGCTACATCGTCAGGTGTGCTGGAAATGACCAAGTCCTGGTCGAATGCCTCAAGCTTGAGTTCTTCAACCGTCCAAGTCTTGCCGCGGAACTCCAGCGCACTGCCTGCAGAACGCTGAGATGCCAGGAAGCGAAATCGCTCGAAGGGGAGGTCTCGCTCTTCCAGCAATTGTCGGATTATTCGGCCGACAGCACCGGTAGCACCAACAACAGTCAAACTCTTATACATCACCGCTCTGAATCTCACGTTGACAAGTGATCCCCGCAACCAACTTGTACGGGCAACCCAGAAGTATAGCGCGGCGGCGGAAAGATGGAAACTCCTGTGCTCCCGGCTGGTTGAACCTGCTGTATCTGCTGCTTGGAGTCTTTCCGGTCGATCTTTACAACCCGGCGCGGACGGGACACAATATTGGCTGTCACTGGACGCGGTTCCGAGCGTATTCCGCCGGGCCGTGTTTTTTTGTTGCCTGCCGGAAATCCGGTCGGGACATTAACAGCAGGTTGAGGACCGCCTGCGAATTGCATCTCTTTCTCATCCGATCTGTTCTGCTAGCCAATGGCGGCGCGACAGACCAAGTAAGGAATCTCGTATGAGCGATCGCGTGCCGATGACCCAAACCGGCTACGACAAACTTATGGCCGAGTTGAAGGAGATGCGCGAAGAGAAAGAACCGGAATTGCTCAAGCGCGTTGCCGATGCTCGCAGTGAAGGTGACTTGAGCGAAAACGCCGAGTACCACGGCGCGCGCGAGTCTCTTCAACACCTCCAAGCCCGGATGGCCGTACTTTCGGACAAGCTCGCCAAAGCGCAGATTATGGACTTGTCTAAGATCGACAAGAGCCAAATCGCCTTTGGCGCGACAGTTGTCCTCAAAGACTTAGAGTATGACGACGAAGAGACGTACACTTTGGTTGGCGCCGGTGAAGAAGACTACGATGTCGGGAAAATCCTAGTCACCAGCCCCCTGGCGCAAGGACTCTTGGGCGCAAAGGTGGGGGAGACCGTGGAAGTGGAGATTCCCACAGGTACGGCTAAGTTTGAAGTGCTGAAGATTGACTACGAAGAATAGCCGTCAGTATGAAGATGATGATGATTCACGCAGTGACAGAAGCACAAGTTGATGTGGCCGTGACCTCGCTCCACTTCAACTCAATGGAGATGAGTTAGAAAACAGCGCGTCAGTGCAACCAGTTAGCGCAGCTAAACGTGGAACTGTTGGCCAGCTGGTGAATGCTCATCGTCGCACGTTTACTGGAACCGGCGGCAGAGGAATGATACGGGAGTCAACCGGCCGTCGTTGCAAACCATTGGGCGTGGATTGGGCAAGCGTTTCAATGGTGACATCGTCCAGGAAAGCCTCACCATAACCAAACAACGCGAAGGTCACGGTCAGAGGAGCGTTGTCGGCCACGTAGCGATACATGACGAACTCTTGCCAACCGTCTGTCTGGCCCACTCGCAACATCAGCCCTGGCCCTCCGAAAGAGTCCGCAATGGCCAGGCCGTCAACGCTGCCGGTAATGGGCGCGGGAACTTTCACCCACCCGTGAATCTTGATCACGTCGCCAGCGTTGACGGAAACCGCAGGGCTGGTGATCCAGACAGGCGCTGTTTCGACAAGCCCGCGAATTTCCGCTGGATCATTGGGCGCCACGCGCAACCGCAGGCTGAACGCACCTGTATGCGCTCCACCGTGGGCTAGGTCCGCAGCTGCGGACACGCCATCGACTGCGCGCTGGTTGTGAGACCATCCGGACTGAACCATCCGTTGCAGATTCTCGCAATCGCCGCCTGCCAGCAAGTTCAGGTTCCAGCGCGAAGCTTCGACGCGGCGGGCAAAAACGGCCATCTCGGGAAGTGTTCGCGTTGACATTGACAACGGAGAAGAGAGTAAGGTCGCTCCGCTGTCGCCGGCATACTTCTTAAACTGCGCAGTCTCCAGCAAGCGAAGCGGCCGCGCGGCACGCAAGGCAAACACGTATGCTGTCGAATCGTCCCCGGCAGCTAGAGCCGCATCGCATCGGGCCAAGGCATCTTGCGATTCGGCAATCCAGATTGCCGCGTGTTGATGAGCAAGCCCGGCCTGCGCCATCCGCTGGCTCCAAACTTCTGTATCGCGCAGTTTGGCTCTTACGATTTCCCGCCGCAGTGTCACAGCGCGGTGCGTGGTCTCTGCAAGTCGCTGCGAAACGTAGCTCACAATCCGCGCATCTTGCGTCAACAGGATTTGTGATGTGAGGTCGAATTCATCCAGTGTGATCATCACGCCGCCAGCCACGCGACGACGTGCCACACGGAATCGCCCACCTGGCGTAATCTCATAGGCCTCGTCAGTCTCCGGAACGCCTGCGGCGGTAATGGAAATTCCGTGTCCGGCAGCTTGTCCCGTGACTAGCTGCGCTCCTGAACCGGTCCACATAGGCAACAGTAATCGCGCGCGTTCTGTCCTCAGCACAGCCGCGGCGATTTGAGGTTGGTTACCTGGGACAATCGCCGTCACCGTTCCGCCAGCCAACCAAGGCTGGATGAGTTCCAGCTCTAGGTTCAAGAGTTCCAGCATCATCCCGCGGCGACGCGCAAGCTCATCTTGCCCATCAAGCGGTTCGCGCGAGGAAAAAATCACACCGCGGACACCTGCGGCTAAGGTGTTGTAGACCAGCAGTCGGAGGCAGTCGAAATCGACAGTTCGCTCTGCCAGTGGACTGCCGGCAAGGCCAGCTTGTTGCCGTAACGTCGCCTGCAACGGCTCCGTTTGAATGATCGTCCAGCGTGGTATTCCCGGCCTGGTCAGCCGTGGATGCTCCTGGAGCCAGGCCGCATAATCATTCAGGTCCAGCGTTGATTCCAAAGGTCGCCGGTTTGGACAAAAGATATCGACCTGATGACTTAATACGCGCAGTCCGTCGGTGGCGCTGCACAACACGGGTCGTCCGGTCCGTTCATGTAGTTCTTGGGCAATGGTCAGAACTCGCTCGTGGTCTTGGGCGGTCAGTTCCAGCCCCATATCCCAGGCCAGCACGGCCTCCCATTCTGGTCCCAATTGCCCAACCAACTTGGCAGAGCCATCGGACAATCTCTCCAAAGGTGGCGGCGCGATCACCCACAACCCTGCACGGCTGGCTTGATCCAGTAACTCGTGTGAAGGTGGTCGATCAACGTGAACTGCGTTAAAGCCCAGCTGTTTGAGCACATCAAGGGATTCCCCCCGATACTGAATGGCGCGAGGGAAGAACGGTTGACCGTTGACAAGCAGCTGCGTTCCGGAACGCCTGACATCAGTGGACCGCTGCTGAACACTGGCACCATCTCCGGTGTTCCATGTGGGGTGAGGGGTGTTACGCTCGACCAACCCTCGCATCTCCAGGTCGTCGAGCGAGATCTTCGTCTCGCCAGCTCCTGCGTAGATGTTGACGATCAACTGATCGACGTAGGCCTCCCGTTCATCAACGTCAACATTGATC
>JALCBR010000025.1 GCA_028066245.1 Pirellulales bacterium
TGCATAAACAACGCGGCCGTCAACACAGGCAAGGCAAACGCTTGCAAAATGGCGGTGATGAACATCGCCCAAATGGTCATGGGCATGCGGAACATAGTCATGCCAGGAGCGCGCATCTGGATGATGGTGGTCATGTAGTTGACGGAGCCCATCATCGAAGAGACACCCACAAAGATGAGTCCGTACAACCAGAGGGTCTGCCCTGCCAGGCTGGCGGGCGCAGCCCCCAGCACAGCGGAGAGCGGTGGATAGGCAGTCCAGCCAGCGGCTGCGGCCCCTCCTTCCACAAAAAAGCTGCACGTCATCAAAATAAACGCCGGCCACATGAACCAGTAACTGAGCATATTCAGCACGGGGAAGGCCATGTCATCCGCGCCAATCATCAGCGGGATGAGGAAGTTGCCAAACGCGCCCGCCAGGATAGGGATGATCACAAAGAAGATCATCACGCTGGCGTGCATCGTGAAGAGCATGGTGTAGAACTCGGGTGAGATCTGGCCGCCTTCGGCTCCAAAGAGCATCGGCCCGATGACCGGCATTTCTTCCCATGGCCAGGCCAGTTGCCAGCGCACGCCCAAAGCCAGCAAGCCTCCCACAATGAACCAGAGCAACGTGGAAAACAGAAACTGAATGCCGATGACCTTATGGTCCAGCGAAAAAACGTACGTCGACAGAAACTTGCCAATCGACATCGAATTGGCAGCTTGTTGTCCGTGCGCTCCAGCGACGGTCGCGCTCATTGGTCCCTCATTTGTTCTTCGGCTTGCCTTTGCAGCCAGGCGTCAAATTCCTCTCGCGATTGAACCGTCAAACGGCCCTTCATCTTGTAATGCCCCCAGCCGCATAATTCTGCACACACTAGGTCAAACTCGCCTTCCTCTGTTGCACGGAACCACACCGGGATCATGCTACCGGGAACGGCGTCTTGCTTGACACGGAAGTTAGGCAGAAAAAAACTGTGCAGAACATCGTCACTTTCCAAGTGAATCAAGATCTGCTCATTCACCGGCACGCGTAGATCATTCGGCGGCACATAGATGTCATCTGGCGTGTCAAGTTGATTGTCAGGACCCGTGTATTGGATCCGCCATTCAAATTGACGGGCGACGACCTTGCACGTAGGTGCCATGTCCGGCTTGTCGATCTTGGCTTCCGCCCAAGCGTTCATCTGGTACAGGGCAATGAACAGCAGCGTGGCGGCGGGAACAATCGTCCAGACAATCTCCAGGTTGTGACTGCCATGGGTGAATTTGGTCGGTTCATCGTTAGCCGCTGCATCGTACTTCCACATAAACCAGAACAGCACGGCTTCCGTCACGATAAACACAGCGCCGGTCAAATACAGGATGAAGTAGTAGAGACCATCGATCTTCTCACCGTTCTCGGAGTAATCTTCCGGCAGCGAATGATCGTACACCGGCGCGATGAGGAACGTCGCGACTCCCAGGATTGGGACCAGCAAGAACGTAATTGTCCAAAAACGGTTCACGGCGAATCCTGGTGGATGGTGATCTTTCGCGAGCGAAACAAGTCAGTGGATGTATCTCGAAAATGTTGGCAACGGGTCACCGCCCTGTAGGGGTGGCAATCTCCGGCGTAGGCGTGCGGAACCCTCGCTCATATTGCAGTGAGAGCACGTAATCGACGATGTGCCAGATTTCTTCTTCCCTGATCGGCTGCGGCGTGATGGCTTCGGGGTCTGTTTGTGCGGCTGCGTCTTGGCCTGCGGTAGCTGAGCCGGCGTTACCACTTTCCGCGTTGGAGTTGGCATCGCCAGTCTGCGCGTTGCTGCCGTCAGCGCCGGTTGCGTCTCCAGCGTCCGCGTCATTCCGGGCGGCGTCGCCGGTCTGCGCGGCAGCGCTTTCGACATTGCCGAAGCTATCGTCCTCTTTCAAGATGCTGGCCGCCGGCATCGGTGTTCCTGTGATTCCGTTACGAATTCTGCGGTAGATATCAATTGGGCGGCGGCCGCCGCGAAAAACACCCAATTGCAAGTTGCGAGCTTTGAGCTCCTGCAACGGCAGCAGCCACATTTCTGCGCGCTCGTGCTCGTCTTCGACCAATGCCTTGGCCGTATTCCAATCGTCATAGTTGAGTTGCCCGCCATCGCCCAACCCTGCGGGTCCGTGACACTTGACGCATTGGCCCTCATTCTCAAAGAGCTGGCGACCACGTTCTATGGATGCCTGCTTGTCTGCTTCGGTCATCTGTTCCCAAGGAATGGGACGCGGAACAGGTTGGGTAACGGTCGCATTGTCCCAGTTATTGACAATCCCCTTGATCCGATTGGTGACCACGAGCATATCGATCGAGTTGTCATCGACAAAAACCGTCATGACTTCGTCAAAGAGGTCAGCTCGAAGTGCCAATTCATATTCACCGCGCAAAGCCAGGTACTTGACGTATTCGACTAGCGCCGTGATTTCATCGGGCTTAAGGGCAATTCCGAATGCTTGCATTCCTGTCCCGTGCAAACCTTGCTCGATCGTCCTTCGTAGGTCGTCTTCAGTTGGTTTCTGTTTGCTTCCTGTTGAAGTAAATTTGAAAATCCCTCGACGAAAATCGCGAGGATATGGGTCCAGGAAGCGGGCTGTGGGACCAGCACCATCGCCGGAAACACCATGACAGTGAACACAATGCTCTCGGAAGAGCCCACCGAGCCGGTAGCCGTTTTCAACCAGATTTCCGTTTGTATCAAACTGAGCCTCAACGTCTTTGCCGCCAGTTGGGCCAGCTGCCTTTCGGAGAAGATTAAGTTTCAGGCCGGTCTCCTCAGGCGCAAATGGGTCGTCCGGTGTGCCAAATGTTGCCGCCAACGCGGCCCGTAACTCGAAATCGGCTTGGGTGAGTTCGGCGACCCTAATACTAACTTCCTCTTCAATTACCGATTCCGATGCATCGTTGGCTTGCAGGTCAGAGCGTGCCCTTTCAAGCCGCGCTTCCACGGACTCCTGGCCTTCAAGATTGAGCATGAACTCAATGGGACTTCCTTGCCCGCACCCGATTATGCAAGAAACCGCGAGAGCAACGGCAAAAGTCGCAAAGACTCTGTGGGAATAACTTTTCGTAACTCTCATAACCAGTATCCCTCGAGCTCCGACAAAAAAATGACTCGAGAATTGACTCGAAATAGTAACGAAATCACAACAGCAAACGACGCTACTTGTTCAACAAGTTGGGGTTTACCTTGATTGGCTCAAGGATTCTTTCCTCTCCGGCGGCCAACTCCAAACTGAAACGGCCTCTCCTCCATGTGGCATCCGCGTTAAGAGGTCCACTCCGCTCGTGCCAAACTTGGAATTCAAGCTTGATGCCAGCAGGCACATTCTCGATGCGGAAATTTCCCTCAGCATCCGTTGTGGCGAAGTAAGGATTATCTCTGGGAATGACCCAACCTCGCATCCACGTATGAACCGTACAAGTGACGGCGACGCCGCTGGTCTTATCGAGACCGAAACTCGCTTTGAGTTCACCCCCACTTGCTTGGAGCATCTCATTAAAACCGCTATCGCCCGCCGGCGTGCAGTTCGCATTGTGTGCGACGGGATCGTCATTCGTAACTCGCAGAGTTTGCGGTAACCAGACCCCAAGGACGTGCGGTTCAAACCGGCAGCCTTTGTTGCTCATCGTTACATCGGTATCCGGCGAATAGGACGGATGGGGTTCGCTAAACCCACGCGGCGTTCTTAGGAAGATGAACACATTGGCGAGGCCCATCGAATCGGGATCGACGACAAGCGACTCGTCCCGAAGATTGAAGACTCCACATACCTCGGCGTCTTTGGTTGCAATGATAGGGGCCTGCGAAGGCGCGCTAGTTGCATCGTAAAGGAACTTGCCGGAAATCGTTGCCCATCCCGTAGGCTGCAGACTTGCCGTGGCGCCTCCACCTCCTTCGCCGGAGGCAAGTTGGTCACGGATTCGGTAGACATTGTCCCAATCCTTGTCTGGTACTGCCGCTGATTCACGAGACTGGTCAGAGCACGCGCCGAGTGCGAATACGATTAACGCAACAAGCCAAAGCCGGTAGTCGTGAATTGTCAATTTCTTCCTCATGTCAAAGCTCCTGGACAACCTACAAACTGAAATCACTACTCGTTCTTCGAGAAGAGCACCCAAGACATCATCGGGCTGGAAACAGAATGCAACTTGCTCGCAGTCATTTTGTTGAAGTGGACAGGATTGACATTGATCGTTCCCAGGTCCATGGTGACTGCACTCTTGATGGCTTCTTTGTAGTCGATTCGCTCTGGCCAGGCGCCAAACACTGGGCGCAGGGCCTACTTCTCAAAAATGCTTGGTGGGACGTGAACGTCTTCTCCCAGTGAATTCTCGCCAGGCTTGATTGTGAACATGAATCGACCACGCTCCCAATCATTGATGGCCATGTATCCAGACTCCTCATGGATAACTTGGAACTGCCATTCACCTACCGGAATGTTTTCAATTGTGAAGTGCCCATCTTCATCCGTGACAGCGAAGTATGGGTTCTTTCGCGGCAAGACGTAGGCCTTCATCCAGGGATGAATGTTACAAGAGACGGGCTGCAAAGTTCTCTGCTCGCGCGTGAACTTGGCGATGTATTGCTGGCCCGGCGTAAGCTGTTGGTTGAATGTTCCCGTCCGATCACCAATGGAGGCACAGTTGCAGTTGTGGGCAACCGCGTCCGTATTTGTTGCAACGAATTCTTGCTTTCCCATCCAAAACGGAAGCACGTGCGGGACAAACGCGCCACCTTGATTGTCCAGCGTCACCCGTTGTAGTGTGCCTGCCGGCAACGCATCTGGAACGGGAACGTCTTTGCTGGTGACATAGACCACGACATTTGCAATCCCGCCGCTTTTGCCAACGATTAACGATTCTTCCCAGATCTTTTTGGTAAACGCAGCCTGATCTTTGGTGGGAATGATCTCGACACGCTCGGGCGCGTTTCCGTCATAGACAAAGCGACCACTAAAATTGCCGGTCTGCTGCGCTTGCAAGGCAGGCGCAAGAACCAATGCAATCGCAGCAATCACCACGATTGACGCCACGCAAGATAATCTACGTGTGAGAAACATGCGCTCGTCCCTCTCATTCATCATTGGGAGCAGGCGACGAACCATCAGTGGTCGCACCAACTGGTGACTGGTTGATCAGCGGGACAATGGACGTTCCCCGCCGCATGTACCAATCGTAATTGAGCAGCAAGTCCACCACTGCTTGAAGTTGATCTTCCGAAAGACCGCCGTGGATCAAATCGCCTGTTGGCACCGAGAACAAATCCGGACGGATCGGCTTATCCCTGGGGAAATTAACCGGCATCCCGGTGTAGGGAAGCTTACGTTTTGGGTTGGCCAGCCAAGGGTAGAGGAATTCCGGCCGGATGCGCTCGTAGGTTCGCTCCAAGTTGGGCGCTAGAGCGGTGAGATCGCCACCAGGCGAATAGTCGCCAATCTTATGGCACTTGATGCAATAGTTGCTATTAGTGACGATCGTCATCGCATCCTTGAGTCGCACCAATGTTTCGGCATCGGCTTCCAATGCCTCTCCGGATGTGCTGAGTCGGGACTCATCGGTCTGGAACAAACTTCGAGACTCAAAGTCGTATGGATAGTGCGCGTTGTCCCGTGCAGCAAAGTAGTTGGCCAGAGCGCGAGCTTCATCCCGAGATAGATTGAATTTAGGCATCCTCAGAACGGCCGCCGGCCGCAACGGAACAGGCTCCAACATGAAATTGTAAAGCCATTCCGTTTGAACCTTCTCACCCTCATTAAAGAGCGGCGGCGGACCCCACCCCCAGGCGTCAAGGTATTTAGCTGCATTGTTGACTTGGCGAACTCTGCCCAGTGCACGGTCATGGATATAGTTAGCAAAGAATCCACCGCGAGCCGGCAAGTGGCTGACAAACCGATCTGAACGCACTTCAACGGAATCGCCTGCTAGGAATCCTTGCCCGTGAATGAGTGCTGGCTTCCACAGATCGATAAATTCACTTGTTGGATCGGTTTCCTCGTCACCCTCGACAAGAACAACCACGCCTTCCTCGTCAGTTGTTTTGCGTCCATAGACCGTTGCAGTGCCCAAGCCACGCGCGTCCAACTCGCGGCTTTGCGCGACTTCTTGCTGTGTATGGAACTGGCGGAAGACCTCATACTCATCTGAGGGGAACGGAGACTCTTCTGCGAACATTTCCGGATCATAGTTGAACGTCCACTTGTCCGGCTCAAGTTCATGGCAGCCGGTGCAATTGTATTTCTCCAAAACGATGTTCCCAGCGTTGATCGCTTGCTGGCGCTCGCTGGGGTTATAGACGTACTTGGGAGCCGGCGGGTCTGCCACTAGGCCCAAAACAAACGTCATCACGCTTTCCCGCTCTGCTTCGTCAAACGGGAACATTGGCATCTTGAGCCGCTCGTTGTAGCTCTTCTGTTCAGTCTTGGAGTAATCGTAACTCCGCGGCGCCCGCAGCTTCTGCCACAGGAAACCGGTTCGCTGATGGGCCAGCAACGAGTTCAAAAAATAGGCGAGGCCCGGCTCACCGCGGTCAGAGAGTTCTTGGACGCTCAAGGAACTGTGATCACCGTGATCGCCACTATCATGATCACCACCGTGCAAAGCGGGCATCTGAAACAGGTTGCCATGCATGGATTCCGCGTGACCAATGGACAGTTGGTCTTTGTTCATGTCTGTGACATGAATCAGTTGACTGACTTGCTCAAAGGCAAGCTTGGAGGCGTCTTTTCGACCCCAATCCGCTAGCGCGGTGCCGATGGGCTTAGACGCCTCAAAGCCCGCAATATCGTGGCAGCCGTAGCAACCATATTTGCTAACAGTCTTCCGCCCTAAGTAATTCAGCAGGTGCTCTTCACGCGCCGCAGAGTCATCCGCGAACTCACCGACAAGCTCGACTTCGTCGCCTTTGAGTTCGACACCTAACTCAGGTGGAATGCCCTCCGCTAAGAAACGTCTCGCCTGACTGCGAGTGAAAGCCCCCTCCAAATGCTCCAGCGCCAGTTCCTCCATGGCACTTTTGAACTCGTCGCTTGCTTTGTCTGGAATCGCATGCTTGGGCGTCCATCCATTGTCTTGTGCCAGCAGGTAAGCTGCGATATCAGCCGCCGGGTCATAAAAAGGCGCAGTGCTGACATCCGTGTTAACTGGATCACCAGCAGCTGGCCCGCCCGCGGTTAGTGGCAATCCTGTTGGCCCCAACAGGCGTTCCGGTGTCAGGAATACGTTGGGCATCTTGGTCCGCGCGTGATATCGGTTGGGATCACGCAACCAAGAGGTGAGCCATTGTCGCCCCTTTTCGCCTTTGAGCTTGCTGCCCAGATTGGAGAGGTCTGGTCCCTGATTTTGAGTGGCTTCCGGGAAACTGCCATGGCTATGGCACGCCAGGCAGCCCTTGGATTCAAACAACCATTTCCCGCGTTCCACATCCGCTGGCAACACTCCCTCAGGCATATCAGCGGGATTGTCGTAAGCGAATTCCTGGCTGATGGCCTGCAAATAGTGCGTCAACGCGTATGCTTCAACTTGTTCTAACCCTTGGGTGTGTCGCGGCTCATCAAATCCCTTGCCGCCTTCGGGAGAGTACGGGAGAAAGTGCCCATACTGACCGAAAAACTGCGGCATTTTCGTATCGGGACGGAAATCGTTGGGCTGCATGATCCAGCCGTAAAGGAACTCCTCGTCAATCTTTGAAGCAAGATAGCGCAAACTAGGACCGGACTTACGCATGCCGCCGGGTACATCTTGATCGGCAAGTACAGAGCCTAGCTTGTGCAATTCAGACCGGAGATAAGAAGGCCCTTGGCTTGAAAGAGCCGCCCTTAAACTGTCTGCCGTGACGAGTTGCTCCAATTGGTGCCGGGCGGGCGTATCATCAACATTGCTGATGATACGCCCACTCAAAGAAACGACATCCTTCTTGAATCCGAGCTCCTCCTCCAAGGGAACAAGCTCCTGCTCCAGGCGCTTAACCTCATCTTGCCGCTGTTCTATCTGGCTCTGGAGGTCGTCATTCTGACTCTGAAATGCATCTATTTGAGGCTGAACTTCATTGAGCCGCTGATCTTGCTCTGCTTCGATGCGCAGTTTGTTTTGCTCACCTCGAATGTCACTCTGCTGCGTGCGCAGGCTCTCAATTTCTTGGTTGAAACGTTCGACTTCAGCTTTGCGCACATCGACTTCATTCTGCAGAACACGAATGCCCCGTCCCATAAACACCGATGAGCCCCTAGCTTGACGTGCGTTGTCGGTCAACCGTGGATCGATGTGCAATGATTGAGCCGCCGGAACATAGTTTGGCTCCAGGCGGAGGTCCGGACCAATAGTCTCGCCAGTGCCAGCATAGCCATTGACTTCGTGGCAGCCAAAGCAACCGTATGTTCGCACCAAATCGTAGCCGGCCATCAACTTGGGCGCAGGCGGATCGGGAAAGCGTTCGCTGGGACTCAACTCGGCAACCGAATGGTGACAGCGAAGGCAACTGCTCTCCAGAAATCGCTCCGGATACATGGGGTAGATCCAATGATGGTTGTCAAACCATTCATGATCGCCAGACCATTTGCTGAGCTCGTTGAGATCATTGGGAGAATGCGAAGCCCATTTGAATTGCGTGGCGTTTCCTTGCCCTTCATGGCAGATCGTGCAGCCGATGTCCTTAAACGGATGCGGACTCGAATCCGCCCCATACAAGTCAAGCCGCGGATGAGCACTGAAAGGCTGCTTAACTCCCCGGCGAATGTCGAGCGTGATCGCTTGCCCCCACTCCACATTATCCAACAAGTAACGATACGCCTGATCGATCGACGTGATCCTAACGCTCACGCCATCTACGTAGACGCGATCAATGACATCGCCACGTTTCAAGAGTGCATTCGCGGCAACCGTTCGGGGTGCGACGACCTCAATCAGCGCATCATCGGGATCAAAGATCCCTTGCGCTGCCAAGCTGAAGCCATAAAATTCCATCAGCAGGTCATTAGGCGGAGTATTCGGCTCCACGTCCGGTTGGGCTTCTGGAGTGGCCAAAACCAAATTCGTGACCAAATGCTCAGCTTCGTAATTTGGATCTGCGACGGTGCCTGGCGCCGTCTTGTCGATCCCTAGGTGACATGTGATGCACCGATCAAAACGGGCAACCTGCTTGTGATTGTAGTTTTGCGTCAGATCTGGCAACCAGATGTGCTTAACTTCGATCTCGGAGTTATTGAACGCATCAAGGATCGGAAGCGTCACCAACCCTCGCCCAATGCGATCTCCAGTTCCGGCGGCTGCTTGATAAGCTTTCTCCAGATTGTCCAAGTCCAACTTGAAGGACGCAACCGCCTTCGTTGCGGCATTGACGTTGCTGTTGATGATTCCCACCACCTGATCCAGTTTCAAGCGATGCGAGTTGGCGGCCTCGTAATCGAAGTTCAGCTTGGCAACGGTTGACTGAAGCCCCTCAACGCTGGCCTTTAATTTGGCAACATCTGCGGGCGGATCCCCGTTGTTAATGGCAATGCCCAGCAAGCTGAACTCGCCGTCAAACTCAGCACGCATGAACTTGAGGCTCTGTTGCAAAGTTTGCTCGCGGAACAAAGCTTGGGCACGCGCGTCATCAAGCACTTCGTCCAAAACTGCACGGGCTTGCGTTGTTGCGGACTGATCCCCGGCAGCTTGAAGGTCCGCAAGGGCACTTTGGATGTCCGCGATGAGGCCATCCGCTTTCGTGGCTTCGAGTTGTCGCTCCGCTTCGGAAAAAAACGTGTCGGCTTCGTCGGCAAGATTGGCGATTGTATCGGCCAAATCATTCGTGGCTCGCTGCAATCGCTGCTCGGCTTCGGCATCTTGGCGACCTTCGAGTTCGGCAAGGCGAGAATCGACGGCGGCTTGAACGATCCGCTGAGACGTCAAACCGGCCTGACGAAGCGTCGCGGTCAATTCGGCCATCGCCACGGCACGGGCCGCGCTCAGCTCCCCCCACTCGTTCACACAGCCTCCCGGGAGTTGCGCCTCACTACCCATTGCGAGCCGGGCGTCATCGTAGCGAAGTTCTGCGTAGAGCAACTGCAACAGCGATTCTGCCGGCACTTCGATTTCGTACTTTGCCAAAATGTCCTGGCGAGAGCCCAGACCGTTGGTGTAAGCCAAGTCCGTGGTCTGCTCAAGAATGCGGGACTGCAAATCCCAAACTTCGAGCTTGCTGTAGTAATCTTCCTGGTACTGCTTCCATTCGCGATCGTGGTCTTGGATCAGCATCCAGACAGTGAACAGCAACATCAACAGGGAACTGATCCCGAAGATGAGGTGCATTCGCTTTTGATCGCGCCAGGTTTGCTCAGTTGCGGGCATGGTCGCTTATGCCAGGTTATCGAGTGCGATTTCCGCGAACGGGAATCGTGTAGGTCAAATATTAAAGAAGAATTCCGGAATGGCCACGATGTATTTCAAGTTGAATGCCCAACGCAGAGCCATCTTGATAGGCAGTGACGCCATGAATAGCAGCAGCGTGACCATCGTCATGTAACGGACGAAGCCCATCTTGATGAAGAATTTACGAAACACGGTCGTAGCCAACAGTGGCGGTAGCACTATGAAGTAGAGCGCCACCGACAATAACCCCAACCACTCTCGCTTGAGCACGACCAACAAGGAATCAAACGTACCCATGTCACTTGTGACCGTCGGCACGCTGGTACCGAAAATGTCATTCCAGAGGATTTGCGAAAGGTCGATGTTGTTAAGAACGAGCACTTTGTGCGCATCCCACTCCTCAAATGGGCCAAAGAAGTTCCAGTTCGGCCCGCGTAAGAATGTGCCGAGCACGATCAGCGTGACCCAAAGCTCCAGAAATCCCACCTGGAAGATGATATAGGCAAAGCGGCGCTGTGAGATGGTGTAATACCCGTTCCCCTTCTTGTTGAAATCCAGGTAGGGGATGGCCATCAAACCAACGATCACCAAGCTGGGCAGCACAACGCCGGCCATCCACGGATCGTAGTAGACGAGCATCTCCTGAAGACCGAGGAAGTACCACGGCGCCTTGGAAGGATTGGGTGTCTTGACCGCTGAGGCGGGCTCTTCCAAGGGAGCTTTGAGCAAGATCGCCCAGATCAACAGCAAGGCTGTAATGGCGATCATGCAGATGAGTTCCGTGTAGACGAGATCCGGCCATACAAGAACCTTCTCGTCGTCATCCTTTTCCAGCGGCGGCAAACCCTCCACAGCGCGGTCATCGTTAGTCACGGATTTGTAAGTTGCCAGCCAGGTAAAGAAGCCGAGCAAAAACACGAGCGCGACAATCGGCACGTTGTCCGGCTTGGCCACAATCTCCCAGAAAGGACGATTGGTCATCGCCAGTCCCATCAACAGCAAAGACGCGTTGAAAAGCGTCCAAGCGACGACTGGCTTGACAAAAAATCGCCGCCAGTAGTAGGCGATGATCAAAAGCGCAGTGGTGGCGAGTGTATAGACGATGGCGCCAGGGTTGCCCGTCAACGCGGCATTGGCGTTGCGAATAAACCACCCTGGCAGCTTGGGGGGAATCCCACCCATCGCTGCCGCCGCCAAGATGACGCAAAGCATGGACAGCGATAGCCACCCTAACACGTTGGTGAAAGCCACACCGCCGAGGTTAAACCAGACCTTGATTTTATCTTTGCCGGCTTGCCACAGGTATAGGGAAGCCGTGGCGTTCATCAAGGCAAGCGCAAGATAGAAAAAGCCGAGAAACTCAGCCGAGCGTGCCTCAAAACTCGGATCGAAGCCGTGCATGTCAAAAGACCTGGCGTGAAATTAACGCTTTCGCTCAGTGTGCCGTCGTCAAAGAATCTTGATCTATGTCCATTCGTTGGCTGCTGTTCGATTGCCCAACGGTGCACGCTGCCGGAATTAAAATGCCCGAACACATGCCAATCTCGTCAGAGCGGCCCACTGATCCCGCCATCTTTGCGTACCCGCCAGAAGTGAATTGCCAACAGAAAGGCAACTACCAAGGGAATCGCGATGCAGTGCAAGATGTAGAACCGATTGAGCGTCTCTTCGCCCACAAAGCGCGCACCGAGAAGCGCAAATCGCGCATCAGAGGCGTTCGTGATCATATCAATACTGCCAATGCTGAGCAGTTGCTGTCCCGGACCTTCATTCCCCAAGATAGGTGTTGCTCGCGCCATATTGGAACCAACCGTGATGGCCCAGATTGCCAACTGATCCCAGGGCAACAAGTAGCCAGTAAATGACAACAGCAATGTCAACAACAGCAAGATGACGCCAACCACCCAGTTGAATTCGCGCGGCGGCTTGTAGCTACCGGTGAGAAACACGCGATACATGTGCAACCAAACAGTGATCACCATCGCATGGGCTCCCCATCGATGGATTTCGCGCAGTATTCCCAGGCTGGTCACGTCGCGCAAGTCAAGAATATCGTGATACGCCCATTCCAGCGTGGGCCGATAGTAGAACATCAGCAGCACGCCGGTAATCGTCTCGACGAGAAACAGAAAAAACGTAACGCCTCCCATACACCAGGTGTAGGAGAGAGCGATTCCCTGCTTCTTGACCGAGACCGGATGCAAGTGCAGGAAGAAGTTGGTGAGCATCACAACCACACGATTCCGCCGATCAAGCGGCGCAGGGTGGCGGAAAACGCTCTTCCAAATCTGGCTGTTGCGAATGATCTCGCCCAGAGAAGCCATGGATGTCAACCCGCTGATTCAGGCGCAGTTCCTGTCAAGAGTGCGCCATAACAATGATTCGTGAACTTGTAATCTTGCCCGTCACTGGTGAGCAGCCCTCACCTAAGAGCAACGGAAACGCTACGCCGGCACAAAACTAGCCGGATTGTCCCAATCTCCTTTTTCCTGCTGGAACGTTACGCTCTTGTCGACTTCCAACTGCCCATCTCCAGCAACGCTAATGGCATATCGCTCAAGAGGCCTTGGTGCAGGCCCTTCAAAGTTAATGCCGTCCACATAAAACCCGCTGCCGTGGCAAGGGCATTTGAATTTTTGCTCTGCCTCTAACCAGTTAGGCGTGCAGCCCAAGTGCGTACAAACCGTGCTTAGTGCAAAGATTGCTTGCTCGCCGTTGTATGGGGCATTAACCACCCACACGCCGTACTGTGCTTTGTATTTGGTCTCAACAACGCCCGGAGCGATATCTGTGGGGAAACCAACTTTAAATTTGCTCGGCGGTTCAATGCGGATATTTGGGAACAGGTAACGCGCCAGACCCAAAGTCCAAACGACCATCGTCATCGTCAACGAGGTGAAGCCGACACCGATCCCGGTACCAACCATCAAGCCCATCACGGAAAGAAAGCCACGCCGGTCTTGCTTGGCGCCTTTCTTTGCGGCCGGCTTGGCATACCCTGGCTTTTCCGGCATGGGAGGAACTTCAAGCTTGAGCTTACCTGCTTTGGCTTTGGCAACAGGCGCTGCCGGCTTATCTTTGGAAGTACCTTCACCCTTTGAAACGGGCCCGCGCTTTGCGCCACCACGTGCGGCATCCAAGATACTAGACGTTGACATCGCGCCTGCCGCTGGCTTGGCCGCCATCGGCTTTTCAGCAGATTTTTTCGCCACTGGCTTCGCAATGGGTTTCTTTGCGGCTGGCTTGGCCTCTGGGTTGCCACCACCTTTGGAGCGAGCTGCGGCAAGGATGTCGGCAACGCTTGGGCGTTCACCCGAACCAGACTTGCCGACAGGCTTTGGCTTCTCAGAAGCTTCAGAGCTTTTTGCTTCAGACGCGGACTCGGTTTCTTTCTTCCCTGGCTTATCCTCGCCGCTGGCACCGCCGTCGCTAGAGCCACCTTTGCGCGCCGCCGCCAGGATCTCTTCGACCGACATTTTCTTTTTGGCAGCCATGTCGAGATTCCTAACAAAGCTCTGCGGGGCCGCTGAGCGGGAAGTTCAGATCAGTTGCGGCCTGCCACCGGAAGGCGGAAGCTTTTCTGCGGCCAGATGTTACGCATCGGCCTCAGATGGCCAAGGCCTTGTGACATTTTTCACGAACTCCCTCAGATTGTGTGATCCTTCCTCAGATTTGTCAACCGTTCTCCGCGCAGGAATTGGTCTCAACTTTTATATCACCCGCTGGTGGAATGCATTGCATACTGGCCTTTGTTGCGACCGCACGGCGTGCCGTCATTGTCGGAACTGATGTGACACCACCGTCATGGACCAACTCTCCAGGCGGCGTCTACTGGCGACCTGCCTCAAAACTGCGGGCAAGCTTGCAAAAACGTTGTGGTTCCCGTGATTTGAATGAAACGCAAACCATCAGCCGGCCAGTTTAGAATCACCTTGGGGCATTGATCTTGACGCTATTCGCTCGCCTGCGTCACATTGCCCCCGCATGAAAACCATCACCCGTTACGTTCTCAGCGAACTGACCAAGGTCTTCCTGGTCACTCTCAGCGTTATGACTGCGCTGATGCTGATTTTTGGCGTTGCCAAAGAAGCCGTGAGCGAAGGGTTAGGACTCGTGCAGATCCTGCAGTTGGTACCTTATATCCTGCCGGACGCCCTGCGGTTCACCATCCCGGGAACGGTGTTGTTCGCGGTTGCTAGCGTCTACGGACGCATGGCCGGCTCAAATGAGATCGTCGCCCTCAAGTCGATGGGGATTTCTCCCTGGGCCGTTCTTTGGCCAGCGTATGTGTTGACGATTCTGGTCAGCGCCGCAACTGTCGTACTCAATGATGTCGCCGTGTCTTGGGGTCGGGCGGGCGTGCGGACAGTCATCATCGAGGCAGTCGAGCAGGTTGCCTACAGTCGTCTGAAACTGCACGGCGAGTTTTCGTCGCCGCAGTTCACCGTCAACGTGCGCGATGTCCAGGGTAAGGAGTTGATTCAGCCGACGTTTACCATGCAGAACCCTCGGAAGCCTGACGAAACCCTCACTATTCGTTGTGCTTCCGCTGAGTTGTCAACAAATCCTGACGATGGCGTTCTAACGGTCACCTTCTTTGACGGATACATCAAAGCCAACGGCGTGCTGGATGTGCGTTTTCCGGGGCAGGAGTTCAAACGCGACATCGACTTGGAAAGCTTGCGGATTGATGGGCATGACTGGTCGCCAAGTTGGATGCCGTTCTCCCAGTTGCGGGAGCAGCTCATTGTCCGCCGTGATGAGTACGGAGAGCATCGCCGGGAGATGGTCGCCAAGGCTGCGCTACAAACGTTGACAGGTGACTTCTATGCGCTGACCGATGAAGAGTGGGACACGGAAGCCCGCGTACATCGGGAGATCGATTTTTTGATCCATCGTCTTGAAACGGAGCCGCCGCGGCGGTGGTCCAACGGATTCAGTTGCCTGTGTTTTGCGTTGGTAGGCGGTGCGGTCGCCATTCGCCGTCGCAACGCAAGCTTTTTGAGCAGCTTTTTTGTCTGCTTTTTGCCGATCCTTGCCGTCTACTACCCCTTGCTTGCGTTTGGAGTTCAGCAAGCCAAGAACGGGTCCCTGCCTCCCGAGATCGTATGGCTTGGGAACGGAGTATTGCTGGTGTGGGGCGCCTGGGAATTACGGCGCGTGATTCGCTATTGATTTGCTTTTAACGCTGAATGTGGACAGGAGGTCCAGATGCGTTTCTTACATTGGCCCTACATAGCTTGCGTGACAATCGGCGCGGTGGCAGCCGGGAGCCTTACTCATCATTTGATGAAGCCTGGAGACGTTCGCCATGAGATCACCGTTGTGAACCAGGAAGTCCTCTATCGGTCCGGACAACTGACGGCTGACGAGTTGGCGAATGAAATCCACGCGCGGGGGATTAAGACAGTCATCAATCTGGGGTCTCGCACGGATTGGGACACTGACGTTTGCCAGCGGGAAGGAGTCGAACTCATCGACATGCCAGTTGGCGACGTGTGGTGCATCTGTGGAGTCTCAGCACCAGGGTATGACGTTGTTCCAGAGGCGCCCTATGATCTGGCTCCCTTCTGGGAGGCTATCGATGATCCCGAGCGCAGGCCAGTGTTGATTCATTGTTGGGGTGGAGTTCATCGCACGGGCGTGCTGTCGGGAATCTACCGCATTCAACGTCAAGGGTGGTCTGCGGAAGATGCCCTGGCAGAAATGCGATTGTTTGGATTCAACAATCGCAAAGACAAGTTTGCCGAAGTCGCCGAGTACATGCACGAACTGGAGGAAGAGCAGGAAGTCATCCAACGGATGGCTCGGCAGCCGACCTCCAAATCACAAATTGGCGAAGCAACCAACCGCTAAGATTCTTCCATGGAACGGATTCCATGTTGGCAGGTTCTCTTCCAAAACTGAGCCGCCTTGGTCGCGCTCTCGGTATCGTTAGCCGAGAGGAGCGGATTGCATCTTTACGTCAGCCGGTGCCGCTTGTCGGAAGTGAATCGTCTGTCCGCAAACTCGTGTGGGCTTTCGTGTGGCTGGGCGTCGCGGCTCGCGCCGTGCGTTATTTCCTTTGCTTCCCGCTTTGGGAAGACGAGTGCTTTGTTTGCTTCAATCTGATTGATCGCGGCTATGCGGAACTCTTGCAACCATTGGATTATCACCAGGTGGCGCCGGTGCTGTTTCTCTGGCTTCAGCTTACCGTCGTCAAACTTTTGGGCTTCTCAGAGTGGACTCTGCGCTTAATCCCCTTCGTGTGCGGAATCACCAGCGTGTTCCTGTTTCGGCGTTTGGTGGCGCAGCTGCTCACTGGCCTGCCGTTGGTTTGCGCGGTGGCGGTTTTCGCAGTCAGTTACCCCGGCATTCGTTACGCAGCGGAAGCTAAACCGTATGGGACAGATTTGTTCGTCGGGTTAGTGATGCTGGCGATGTTTGTCAATTGGTGGCAAACTCCTGAACGCACTCGCTGGTTATGGGGCATGGTGGTGTTCGCGCCGCTAGCGATTGGCATCTCATATCCAGCGGCGTTCGTCTGCGGTGGAATCAGTCTGGCGATTGCCTATGCACTCTGGAAAAAAGAGAGTCTTGCATTCGCTAACTCTTCTCCGTCCGGGGAGGTCGTCATCGATCCTTTGGCATCTCGCTGGCTGATCTGGATGGCTTTCAATTTGCTGACGCTAGCCGCTTTTGGATTGACGTACCATGCCGCGTCCAATCAAAGCGGCGCTGAGTTGAACTTCATGCAAGGTTTCTGGGGAAACGCGTTTCCCCCGTTGAGTTCGCTGACTGAGTTCTTGGCCTGGTTAGGAATCACGCACACCAGCGACTTGTTGGCCTATCCCGTGGGCGGCGCTCGCGGGGCGAGTTCGTTGACGTTTCTCTGTTGCCTAGTGGCGGTCTCTGCACTCGTACGCTTGCGCAAGAAGTTGCTGCTTGTGCTGGCGATGGGGCCACTCCTGCTCAATCTGATTGCCGCCGCCATGCAACGTTACCCTTACGGTGGCCACGTCAAGTTCGCTCAATACCATGCCGCGATAATTTGCCTGGTCGCGGGAATTGGGTTAGCGGCCCTCCTACAGATGCACGCGCGTTGGATTCCTTCGCGTGGCAAGCTCACAGTAAAGCTGGCTTTTGGTGCATTGATATTGATTGCCGCAGCTTCCATGGGGCGTGACATCGCCAATCCGTACAAGTCAACGACCGATCAGCGCCATCGCGCGTTTGCGCAGTGGTTCTGGTTTAACACGGAATTCCAAGGCGAAACCGTTTGTCTGGCATCCGATTTGGACATGCGCTTTTCAACGGAGACGTATGCGGACCTGAGTTGGAGCGCGATGTATCACTGCAACCAACGGATTTATTCTCCTCGGCAGATTGATGGTCGCTCGCCCGATTGGTCGCGGATTTCCGCCGACTGGCCGTTGCGTTGCGTGTTGTTTCGCGCTCCCCGCTTCGATTTTGATCAGCAATCGCAAACTGATTGGTTGGCGGAAATGCAAACCAAGTACAAGCTGGACGGAGTTGCCAGCTACCCGTTTCCATGTTTCGGCAAGCGCGAGCGCGAAGCCATCAATGTTGACTATGTGGATGTGTTCACGTTCGTCCCGTTACCAAACTCCGCACGAACACAACCAACAGTTCTCGTCGGCAAGGAGTAGCCGTGTTTTCTCGTTGGCCTATCCGTGACAAAACACTCGTCGGCATGGCACTGTTGATCGCCATGATTGGCACATTGTGTTTTTCCGGCTTGTACGGGCTCTACGCCTACGGTGATTTTGTTGACAGCCTTCGTTACGTGGAAGAGTTCCGTCTAGCGACGGCAGTCGAGCAATCCGCTGAGCGGCTGCGCGTGGACATGGCCAGTTGGCGAGCCACACGTCCCGGCCAGGAGTTACTCCATCGTTTCACGCCACAGTTGAGCTTTGAGAAGTTGCCGATCTTGCGACAGCGGGTCGTGGATGTACGCACGGCTATTCGGGATTACCGTGCCCATCAAGAGCTAGCCCGTCGGAAGTTCAACGCGCAACTGTTCGGCGGAAGCCTGCGCGAGAACGAAGCTCTTTGGAACGTTGAGCAATCACTTGATTGGCTGGATGAACGATTGGACAAGATTCCCTACGAGATCGATCAGCCCGCCTACCTAGAAGAGATGAAAGAACGGTGCCGGCTACTGCACGCTAAGGCGGACGAAGTCCCAGGTATGCTGCAAGCTGACATGATGGCAGTCGTGGACAAAGTCCGCGAGCGCTATCGCACCTTGATTCGGCTGGCGTGGACGGCTTTGATCTCAACGGCTCTGGGCGTCGCACTGATCACACGTTTGGTTAGCAAGAGCATCTTGCGGCCCATTCGCGAGCTCGCCAACGGATCGCGACGGATTGCCTCCGGTGACTACAGGCATCATGTCGAAGTCGGGGGGAGCGATGAATTTTCAGAACTCGCCAAGGCACTCAACGAAATGACCGACCGATTCCTGCTCATACGTGACGATTTGGATAGGCAGGTTCGGCAGCGCACGGCGCAGATTGTCCGCGGCGAGCGACTAGCTGGCGTTGGCTTTCTTGCCGCTGGGGTCTCTCACGAAATCAACAATCCGCTTGCTTCGATTGCCATGTGCGCGGAGTCGCTCGAATCTCGGCTCGCCGAATCGGAAGGTTCACGAATGATTGACGAAGAGGGCCGCGCGGTTGTCACAAGGTACTTGGCGATGATCCGTTCTGAAGCTGAGCGCTGCGAGCAAATTTCCCAAAAACTGTTTGAAATGTCGCAAATTGGAAACCCGCGAAGAGAAGTCACGGACTTGCGTCAGCTCGTTCAAGAAGTAGCTGATGTGCTGCGCCCATTGAAGCAAGCTCGCGACCGCGACATCAACATCAAAGAATGTGACCAACCAGCCATGGCACCTGTCGATGCCGGTGAGATCAAGCAAGTCATTATGAATTTGCTGACCAACGCCTTGGAGCATGTGGAGCCGGGGGGCAAGGTTAGTCTGACGATTAAGCCTACGCCCCGCAACATCGAGATTGTAATCCGCGACGATGGCGCTGGCATGACTCAAGAGGTGAAGGAGCATTTGTTTGAGCCGTTCTTCACACGTCGAGCGAACGGCGGTGGGACGGGGCTAGGGCTTTCCGTCGCACACCGCATCGTTTCTGCTCATGAGGGAAAGATCATCCCCGACAGTGATGGTCCAGGGCTCGGCTCTGTCTTTCGAGTCAGTTTGCCGCGGAGTCGCTCGCCCTATCCGGGCGTGTTCCGAGATCGCAAGGTCGCTTGATGGCGTCGATTGTGTCTGAAAAAATGCGAGAAAAGGTCTCTTGCTCCGCACGACGCGTTCGCCTTAGGATGGAACGAGTTGCCAGCGAGCTATCTCATGTAAAGTCACTGCACGTGGTGGCTGGCAAAATCCCGAGCGTGGCAGATGGGGCACGCGATGAGAATGAAACGTAACGGAATTCGCGTTAGCGGAATTGTCGCGAAGTAAATTCGGAGAGTAAGAATGGCTCAGTTCCACTGTGACGTTTGTCACTGCGTTCTCGAAGCTGGGCGCGACATTCGCTACGTTGTTCGCTTGGAAGTCTTTCCAGCGCTGGATCCAGTCGAGGAGTCTGATGCCGTTGACGATCGTGACTATTTAATGGAAGTCGATGACTCGCTTTCCGCACTGGCTCCGTTTGACTTGAACGAACCGGACGACGATCTCTATCAGGAATTGCAATTCACGCTTTGTCCGGAATGCCGCCAGCGATTGGCCAAGAATCCGCTGGGCGCCGCGATACCAAGAACGTTTGAGTTCAGCGAGAATTAACGACTGAAATCGCATGCCAGCGCAGCCTGCGTAAGTGCGCTCTCTGCTATACGCTGGCCGTAGTGTTTGATCCCTTGCCTGCCCAGCCTCTGTTTGTTTCGCGATGCGCGCCGCTGTATCTTGTCGTTCTGATTGCTAGAGCACCTGTCCGATTGCAGTTCCGCTCGCCCGGACGAACGCTGTCAAATCGTCCCGCGATAGGAGTTCACACGCCCTGCTTTCACGCGTACGGGCGAAATTGACATTGGTCAAATTTCGGGGGTGTTTTGTGCCGCCAGGGGCGCTGCCGAGCACCATAGGGGGTTGACGGTAGGCATGCTACTGGACTTAACGTCAGGATTGCCGGTGATGTTCACGGTGCCGTTACTGGTCAATTGCATAGGCGTGAAGCGTTTGCGCCACCCCCCTGGAGGCTGGAAAAATTTGACCAATGACAATTTCGCCCGTACGCGTGAAAGTCGGGTGGGCAAGGAACGTCACGGCAATCAATCACCAACAAGAAAAACGCTCTAGCCCTTGAATCAATTTGACGCTGAGGAAGCACTGATGACCAAACCGCTGCGCGTGGGGATGATTGGCTATGGATTCATGGGTCGCGCGCATTCGAACGCGTATCGCCAAGTCAACAAGTTCTTTGAGCTAGAGCATCAACCTGTGCTGACCGCCTGCTGCGCGCGGAACGAAGATAAGATCAAGGCGTTTGCCGAGAACTGGGGCTATGAATCGTACGAGACCGATTGGCGAAGGCTTGTCGCTCGGGACGACATCGACCTGATCGACATCGGCTCCCCCAACAATACGCACCATGAGATCGTGTTGGCCGCCTGCGAGGCTCGTAAGATGATTCTGTGCGAGAAGCCGCTGGCGATGAACGCTGCCAAAGGTGAAGAGATGGCAAAGGCGGTCAAAGCCGCTGGTGTTCCCAACATGATTTGGTTTAACTATCGCCGTGTGCCGGCGATTTCACTGGCTAGGCAGATTGTCGAGGAAGGCCGCATCGGCAAACCGTTCCATTATCGCGCGACGTACTTGCAGGACTGGACGATTTCTCCTGATGTGCCTCAAGGCGGCGCCGCGCTGTGGCGACTGGATGTGGATGTCGCAGGAAGCGGCGTCACCGGTGACCTGCTCGCCCATTCCATTGACACCGCCGAATGGCTCAACGGCCCGATTCGAGAAGTCGTTGCCCGAACGGAAACCTTCATCAAAGAGCGCACGCACCAAGAATCCGGCCAGAAGCAACGCGTGGGCATTGATGACGCTTGCATGTTTCTGGCCGTGTTCGAGAACGGCTCGATGGGCACGTTCGAAAGCACACGCTATGCCCGCGGTCGCAAGAACTACAACACGTTTGAACTCAACGGAGAATCTGGCAGCGTGTTCTTTGATCTGGAAGACCCGCAGATCCTGCAATACTTCAAATACGCTGATCCCAACTCAGGTGACAAAATCGAAGATCATCTCACCGGCTGGCAGCGAATTCATGTTACCAACTTTGAGCACCCGTATATGGACCGCTGGTGGGTACCCGGTTGCACCATCGGTTATGAGCACACGTTCACCAACGCTCTAGCTGACTTTCTTAAAGGCCTGGAGACGGGGCAGCCTGCCCAGCCGGACTTTGACAGCGGACTGCGCACGCAACGCGTCTGCGATGCGGTGTTGAAAAGCGCTCAAACCGGCAAATGGGAAACCGTGGCGGCAACGCAATAGTTGGCTCTTCAAGGTGTGCGCGGCTACGATAAGCAGATGTGGACTGCTGAACAAAGTCTGCACTCGCCCGGGCAGAATAACGCATGAAAGTAGAAGCCAAGTCCGAATCCCAGCCGCAAGAAACTTCGCGCGAACTTCCCAGACAAAAATGGAAGCCAGGCTGCCTGAGCTACTTGGTGACGACCGTTGCGTTGCTGCTGATTGCCGGCTGGGCAACCAATTTGCTGTGGACGCAGTCCGCGCGACGGGAGTTTGAGGCCAAGATCGCCGAGATCAAAGATCGCGGCGAGCCCGTTTGGTTTGCTGACCTGAAGCCTGACTTGTTGCCTGCTGCGGTGGACGGAACGCAAGAATTCATCAAAGCCAGCCGGCTCTATGACGCTGGCGTCGCACAACATGCGAGTGTGTTCTTTAGTTTCGAGGGGACGCACATCGACGGTACGGGCCGAGGTAGCGCCGGCTTGACCTCTCAATTCAGTGCCGTTGATTTGCAGAACTTTCGCGAAGTCGTGGCTGCAAGCGAGCCTGCTTTAGACGCCTTGCGGCAAGCGTTGGACAAAGGAGCCATTCGCGCAGAGGTCGATTACAACTCGTCCATGCCGATTGCAATCATACTTGAATTTCAAGAACCGCAGCGGGATCTGTCGCGCGTGGTGTTCGCTCGTGGCGTGTTAGCCGTGGCGGAGGGAGATGCCGATTTAGCAATCAGCTCAGCCCGCGATCTCTTTCGCTTGGCGGACTTGACCAAGGAAGATGGCTTTCTCATCAGCCAACTCGTCCGTTTGGCTGTGGCAGAGCAAGGAGTTCAACTGGCTGATGGAATCCTGGAGCACTTCCATCTGACGGATGACCAGCGTAGTCATTTGGACGGCATCTTGGCGGAAGCGGAAAAGAACTTCCGACTCCGCGATTCGTTTATCGCCGAGCGCGCAGTCATCATGACCATGCTCACCCAGGATGCTGAGGCGTTGAGTGATCCATCAGTAGGTGGCACGATGGAGGTCAGCCCTGTTGTCGGTTGGCTTCACCAGACTATGCCGGCACTACAGTATCAAAACATGATCCAGTCGCTGGTCACGTTCGATCGCGCGATCGGCGTCGTCGATGAAACGGGTCCCGCCGCGGTCCGCGAGATGCAACTGATCGACGATGAAGTCGGTGCTTTGCCGGACATGTACTTTCTCACCAAAGCGATGTTCCCCGCGCTCCCAGCTTGTCATCGAGCAGTCTTGCGACACCGCCAGCGACTGCGTGGCCTACGACTGGCCCTCCGCGTAGATAGATATTATCGAAACAACGGGCAGTTCCCAGCTGCATTGAGGGACGTCGTTGATGAAGCCATGCCAGAGGTTCCGCTAGGCACTTTTTCCAACAAGCCAGTTGAGTTCCAAACGACACAGAATGGATTCATCATCTATTGCGTCGGCGCTGACGGGAATGATGGCGGCGGTACCGGCGACCAGGATGAGACCGACGGAATGATCGAAATCACGTATCCGCCGAACGGGCCGGCAGGCCAGCGGTGATACCTAACGAAAAGCCTCTGACGATGCTGGTTCGACACCGTCAACGCGATGTCATGTTTGCTGTGTCAAAGCTCAAGCCACTAGCTTTGATTACTGCGAAGATCAAGCGAGAACTAGTCAAACGGACAGATAAACAAAACGGACCGCGCTCAAATGCGCGGCCCGTTTTTCATGTCGTACAGGGTTGGCTCGCGATGATCATTGCCATCACGTTCCGGCGTTCAACGCCGTTAGTCCCACCACCAATGATCGCCCATGGGGGCCACATCACCAGTCACTAGCTTCAATTTGCCATCGGTTTGTTTCTCATCGAGTATCTTCCAGGAATTGATCTCGACGCCGCCGGAGGCGGTAACAAACGTTCGGCCACGTTTGGCTAAGACACTGGCTTTGGTTTCGACGAACTGGGGAACAGCGTCATAGTCGATTGTTGGAAGCGCCTGAGCATCCAACAGGATCGAAAGGTCACATCCAGCGGTTGTGAGCATATTCGATTTCGTGATCACGGCGGCGATGATTGCCATGTCGATCACATTGCGCAGTTCGCCAAAGACGGGATGTTTCTTGGAGAGCTCTTCGTAGTTGGTAGTCATCTGATCGGCAAATCGCTGAGCCAAGGGATTGGCACGACCTTGTCGCTTCGTTTCTCCACTGGCCGTGATGACAGAGTCTTCCGTCAGCACTTGAACGCCAGGACCACGCAATTCCCAAGACAGACCGTCCGCATCACGAACAATGGCATCATACTTGGGGGCCAACCACCAGCGCGGCGTTGCCGCATTCGCCGAGGTCATCATGTCCACATAACTCTTGATGCCACGAACGTTGGATGGCTCATGCCCCATGGCAATCCGCTTCATCCGGTAGTCAGCCGCAAACATCGTTCGGGCCAGTTCGCTATCGAGCGGTACTCCCTGAATCGTCAGTTTCTGCGGCCCGAGCGCCGCCTCCACATCAGTAATGAGATTGGGATGATTGCCGCGAACCTGGCGCATGTACTGGGCGAATCGTTGCAAGCCTTCCTTGGTGGGATCAATCGAGCAGGTGATCGGCTGGCGGGCCGTAGCTTCGGCCGTGCGCAACGCGACAAGGAAATGATCTAGTCGCAAAATGGGAGTCCCGGTTTTGGCTCCCACAACATTCCCCTGTGCATCAATAGTCGGACGTTCCGCGGGGCCTACGAGGACGATATCGTTTTCTTCCGGCACTGCGAAAACATACTGAATCCGCGTCATGCCGCCCAGGAGTTCCATTTCTTCAGTCACTACAGGCGAGGCCCCAGCTTCCACACGCTCGCGAATCGCCGCCTGCAATCGATTGAGGGAAATCCGCCGGATTCCCCCGTGCGCCAGATCATCAGGCAAACTCTTCAACAAGGCTTCGCGATTTTCGCGGAGAACCTTGGTTTCTTGAACTGTGGCATTCCGGAGGACGCCATCGGAATCGATCTGAACGCCACCAACAGCGCTGCCGCCGCCAAGGAGCTGGCCGGCACACACCTGCGGCATCGAAAACATCGCTATGGCTACGACACAAACAAAACCTGCGCGTTGCAGCCAAAGTGAACGCGAACGCAATGACATGGACGGGTCTCCCTGCGCGAATTCTCCCTGCATGGACTTTCCCTGCATGGGTTTACGGCTGAACCGCCACCGGGCTTCCTCTCCGATCCGAAAGCGGCGACAGAAATCTACGACATGAAAGACAGACAGTCCCGCGCTCCATCACAGAACGGATCCGGCTTAATAAACCGGGGGCGCAGGACGACTGAACAAATGTCAAAGTAATCCGAGACTCGGAAATTTGCAAGAAATCCTTGCTTCTTCGCCCTAGATGCCCAAAAAGCCCAAACCCACAGGGTCGATATTTGGGTTGTTCGTTTAGTGGCCCAGGGATTCAGGCCCGAAACAGCATGAATGCCGGGTGAAGAGCTTCTCTGTCAGGGGAGACGCATTTTGCCTAAAATCAGAGATTGTCCCCTTCCATGCGTGGTGACTTCTTCGGCCAAGTCATGGTCTAGAGGCGATTTGCGCGGACGGACGCATCGGCTATGCCTTGTTTCTCATGTCTTTCGTTGATTGAATGCTAAAAGCCCTGCAACTTGCCGGCTTCAAGAGCTTTGTCGACAAGACACTCTTCGAGTTCGACGCCGGCATCACGGTCGTCGTCGGACCGAATGGGTCGGGCAAATCAAATATTGTCGATGCGATCAAATGGGTTCTGGGTGAGCAAAGCGTTAAAAGCCTGCGGGGCAAAGAGATGGCAGATGTCATCTTTAATGGTTCCGCCGCGAGGCACCCTCTCAACGCCGCCGAAGCCACACTGATCTTTGACAACTCCAAGCGAGCTCTGCCGCTGGATGAAGATGAGGTTCGCCTGACACGAAGGGTCTATCGTGGCGGTGAAGGGGAATACCTGATCAATGATCAGGCCGTTCGTCGCCGCGATATCCGCGACCTCGTCGCAGGTGCGGCCTCGGGCGCCTACAGCATTATCGAGCAGGGAAAGGTCGATGCTCTGCTGCAGGCGTCGCCTAGAGACCGGAGATTGATCTTTGAAGAGGCTGCCGGAGTCAGTCGGTTCCGCATGAAGAAGGTGGAGACGCAACGACGGTTGGAACGCGTTGAGATTAACTTGCAACGGCTCAAAGATATCGTCGATGAGGTCGAGAGCCGACTGAGGACGATTCGCAATCAGGCGAAGCGGGCACGGCAATATCAGGAACTGAAGTCCCGGTTGCAGACACTGCGAACCCAGACTGCACTGGTTGATTGGCGGCGATGGACGTCAAAGCTCAATTCGCTCGAGGCGAGAGCCCAAGAGTTGGCCGCCTCGATTGATTCCTCCTCGGCGGAGTTGGGGACTGGAGAGTCTGAACAGACTCGCTGGCAAGACGAGCTTTCCGTTGCTGACGACCTTTCACGCCAAGCGTCCGCAGAGGCAGGTCGCGTGCGCGAACAACTCGTGCGTCAACAATCTCAAGTTGATAGCCAGATGCACCGCAGTGAGGATCTGGCACGACAAATCCGAGAGCAACGTCAAAGCCTCGCGGACATCAGAGCGCGGTCCTCGGATTTGAATCAATCTCGCCTGGCGGTGGTCAAACAGATCCAGAGGGCGAGAAAAGAACTCCAGACCAACCGTGCCGCTACGGAGCAATTGGAATCACGGCTTCGCGACCTCAAGACAGAACTGGAATCACACCGGGATCAGAACGAGCAACGCCGCGAGGACTACTTAACACTGATTCGTGACCAGGCTGTCTTGCAACAAGGCATCTCAGCGGCGGAAACGGCCTTGGGTGCTGACCAACAAGTGATTGAACGCCTCCAAGGGCAAGTCGAGTCCTTGTCGACCCGGCAGCAGCAACTCCAAGACGACCTGCGCTCCGCTGGCGGTGCCAAGCGAGATGCGGCACAAGTCGCGGACGAGGCGACACAGGCAGTGTTTCAGTGGAAAACTGATCTGGCCAAGGCACGCCAAACTTTGAATCAAACCGCGGACCGCCGGCACGAGTCCTCTAGCCGCCTTGACCGCCAGCGTGAGCGAGCCAACGTTCTTCGCGAACTTGAAGAACGAAAGGACGGCATTGACTCTGGGACGCAGTTCGCTTTGGCCCAATGCGAAGAGCGAGCCGGAGCATTCGCAGATATCCTCGGCTTGGTTGCCGATAAGTTGCACGTCAACGTGGACGTAGCTCCTTTGATTGAAATCGCTCTTGGCGACCGAATGGGAGATGTCATCGTCTCGATCGGCCGTGAGTTTCTCGTCAAACTTGCGGTTGAAAGTCGCGAGTTGCCCGGCCGATTGCAGGTGACCGCACTCGATAGTTGCCGGCGCGTTGAATTGCTCGAGCTGGATGACAAACGCGGGATCATCGGTCGAGCCGATCGATTCGTCGAGTGCTCAGATGAACTACGACCGCTTGCGGAACACCTCTTGGGACACACCTGGATCGTTGAGTCGCTCAGCGTTGCCGCGGAGCTTTTAATCTTTGTTCAAGAGCAAGTCAGACGACACGGACACGGGAGCCCGCTCCAGTTCATCACATTGGATGGGGAAGTTCTTCGTACAGATGGTCGCATCACTCTCGGCGGGCGTCCACAAGTTGCCGGGCCCATTGCCAGGCGGAGTGAGCTCAGGGCGCTTGAGGAGAAGATTCACGCGTTGGAAGCTGAGCAGGTTGAGCTTGACCGGGAACACGCTGTGGCGGCGAATGCGGTCAGCGGCGCGGAATCGTCAGTTGATGCCTCGTTGTTGGTCCAGCGCGAAGCAGAAGCCGCCCTGGCGGACTGTTCCCGGCGTGAAGAGCTTCTTGCGGTGAGTCTTTCGGAAACAGAACAGGAACTTGCGCAAGAACAGCAAGAAGTCGAAGGCGTTGCTGCGCGTCGTGAGCGAACTCAAACCAGGCTGGCCGAACAGCAAGAGGCCTTTCAGAAGCTGGAACAGGAACTCGGCGTTCGCGAGCGCGAGATTGCCGCCACGGCAAGGAAGATTATTCACCTGGATGCCAGCCGCAAGCCTCTCGAACGGGAAACAACTTCCGCGCAAGTGACACTGGCCAAGTGCGAGGAACGAGCCGCAAATCTCGACGCGCAGGCACGCCAGTTAGAGACAGATCAACAGGAACGCCGTCAAGGATTGCAGTTGGGTGAGCAACGGCTGGTGCAATTGGAAAGCGCAAGGGGTGATTCAGATTTGGCTGTGCTGGCGGCCGAATCTCGCCTGGCGCTCTTGCATTTACGGCGGGAGCAGATCACGAGTGAAGAACGCGAGCGCTCGGCAAGCTCGGCCCGCTTGCGGAGCGCGCTGTCAGTGGTTGCGGCCAAGGTCAGTTCGCTGCGCGAGATCTTGCGTCGAGATGAAAACGAAGTGCACGGGATTGAACTCGCCTGCGGCGAACTTCGAGGTAAATGTGAAGCTTTGCGGCAGCGCATGCAGGATGAGTACCAAATCAACCTCCTGGAAGTCTCGTTGAACAACACGGACGAGATCCTGAACTCCGCAATGCAAGAGGAAGAGAACGAGGATCAAAACCCCGTGAATGTTGAGCAAGAGATTGAGTTCTTGCGCGACAAGCTCGCTAAATTGGGCAACGTCAACCTGGAAGCACTTGATGAACTTGATGGTTTGGAAGAGCGATTCGCGGATCTCTCTTCTCAGTACAATGACCTATCCCAGGCGAAGTCTCAGTTGCTCAAGATCATTGACAAGATCAACGGTGAAAGCCGGCGGCTCTTCGCTGAAACATTGATCAAAGTGCGTGAACACTTCGGCACGCTTTTCCGCAAACTCTTTGGCGGAGGGCAGGCCGATATTATGCTAGAAGAGGGCGACCCGTTGGAAGCAGGCGTTGACATCGTCGCGCAGCCTCCTGGCAAGGAATTACGTAACATTTCTTTGTTGAGCGGTGGCGAGAAAACGTTGACCTGCGTTGCCCTGCTCATGTCGCTTTTCCGCAACCGGCCTAGTCCGTTTTGCGTATTGGATGAAGTTGACGCGGCGCTGGATGAGGCCAATATCGATCGTTTTTCCGCAGTTTTGCACGAATTTCTGACGATCACACAGTTTATTGTTGTGACCCATTCCAAGAAAACGATGACGTGCGCGAATACGCTGTACGGCATCACGATGCAGGAATCGGGAATCTCCAAGCGGGTGTCTGTGCGATTTGAGGACGTTACCGACGATGGGCAAATCATGAAGTCAGCTGACGATCAGGCGGCTTGAGTTGGCCATAGGCCACCCCGGACGTTTGGCACTTTCAGAGGGATTGCCTCGTCATCCCGGGTTTCGTATCGTCGGTCCGCACGCTGCCAGGCAGCTTCCTTGGTCTCGATTGAATTTGCACAAAATGGGTAATTCGCAGAGTTGAACCCCGCGGATCAATCACGAACTCGCAAGTCAGCCTTCTCGTTCCCTCTGATCGCCACCAAGTTAGCGCGAGTCAGGAGCACCTGCCATGAAAGCCATCGATTCGGCCAGCAACTTCATCCGTGCGGTGGTTTCTCTCGTCATTCTCGGCATTATTGCTTTCGCAAGTTGGATTGGCTATTCCATGCTCAATGACGCCAAGCAAGCAGAGCTGGCGATCCAGGAGCTAAAGGAAACCAAAGCTCAGCTTCGAGAGGTGAGCGACAAGCTGCTCAAGACCGAAACAGCGTTACGGCTGATGAAAGTTGACCGCCGTGTGGCGACGATCGAGATTGATGATCAATACAAGAGCGAAGACGGTCGGTGGATCACAGAGCTCCGTTTCATTGAACTCGGGCCAGATGAAAAACCAGTCGTCAAAAGTCATCCGGGAGAACTGCCTGGCAAACCGTTTACGATCGATACGAGAATCGTCCACGTCTCGGCTTTAGTTGTTAAGTTCAAAGATATCTTCGTTGAAACCGGCGACTCGCAGCGTGGCGCTTCCATCTGTCTGCTGCAATCCATCTACGGACACGATCAGGCGCCCTCGCAAGGCCATCGTCTCGACGAGCCCGGCGAGCGTCCAGTAGCTTATGGCCAGGATCCTATCTCTGAGTTCGAGCGGAAAATCTGGACCAACATTTGGGAATATGCGAATGATCCGCAGAAAGCGGAAGCCGCCGGAATTCGTGCAGCCGGCGGAGAAGCCCCCTACATGCTCGTGGAAAAAGGCAAGACCTACCGTCTGGAATTGCGTGCTTCCGGTGGGTTAACTTTGAAGCCTGCCAACGCGCATGACGCGCAACCGCATGACAATTGAGTTCATTGCGGTCGCGAATTCATATTTGCGAGACCGCGGCGAACTCGGCTATGTTGGCATGACCAACACAGGCTAGCTTTGCCACTTTTTGAACGATGCCCATGACCGCGCCTTTCAAGATTGCTGCCGCGCAAATTGACATTCAGATCGGAGACGCTCCGGTCAACATCAACCGAATGGAGGAGGTTCTCCGCGAGACCAGTTGGCAACAGGCGGACATCACTATTTTTCCCGAAGCCGCCCTCTGCGGCTATTGCTTTGAATCTCTCGAAGAAGCTCTGCAATACGCTGAGCCCATCAATGGGCCAAGCCTTCAGCGTTTGTCAGACATATGTGCGGAACTCAAATCTCATTGCATTTTTGGCATGCTGGAGACTGAAGGATCCGCCTTGTTCAACACCTGTGTGTTGTTGGGGCCGGAAGGACTGATTGGCCGCTACCGTAAAGTGCATCTGCCAACTTTGGGTGTCGATCGATTTGTGACTGCCGGAGATGAACTGAGCGTCTTCCAAGTTGGTGATTTGCGTGTGGGCCTCAACGTTTGCTATGACAGCGCTTTTCCGGAAGCTGCCCGCATCCTGGCATTGTCAGGCGCGGACCTGATTGTGCTCCCCACCAACTGGCCTCCTGGCGCATTCTGTAACGCGGAATATGTCATTAATGCCAGAGCGTTGGAAAACAGCGTCTACTATGCTGCCGTCAACCGCGTGGGCGAAGAGCGTGGCTTCAACTTCATTGGCAAGAGTCGAATCTGTGATCCGGAGGGGAACACTCTCGCGACCGCAGATCACGATCAGGAAGCTATTCTTTACGCCACCATTGACCCCGAGCTGGCACGCAACAAGCGCAAGGTTCGTGTGCCGGCCAAACATGAGATTGACCGTTTCAACGACAGGCGCCCCGATGTGTACGCGGCCTATTCTGATGGATCCGCGTAATGAATGGCCAGGTTTGGCGTGAGTTTCTGAACAGATTCGCGTTGTGCTAGGGAGTCCTTGAGACACTGGTCACCTGGTTGGTCACGCTTTGGCGTATTCTGGTGTTTTCAAACCTTGGCAACACTGTATTTTATGCGTGCTTTCCCAGTAGGGGTTTCGCGCGCTGACGCTTTCCCGTTCGCTGGCATGAACGCGGGGGTCACCTCCTTCGCTCAAGGCCATAACTATGCCGCGCGGTCACGGTGCGGAATACTTATCTCGGATGTAAACAACCATGAATTTCGAGAAAAGAAAAAAGTGGATTAAAAAGTGGATTGTTGTCATCTTCCTGCTGCTCGTCGCCGTGGGAGTTGGAATTGCGTGGTTTGTCCACGACGCGACCGCGCATCCGTCAAGAGAAACCACCTGGTACATCACCATTGATGTTGCTGGAAAGAACGAGCCCATCATCATGCCAGTCGACATGGCTGCTGGGCCTGCTGGCATGGAAAGTCAGAAGGAGGAACTCAAAGAGTACCTTGCAACGCTGGTTGACAACGCAGTGGCACCCTCAGTGGAAGCGGCCCGTCTTTGCAAAATCAGCATCTCGCACACGAAAGACGGCGTGCGTAAGAAGAAGTTTCCCTTTGTGCTCCTTGTCAACACGCCTGCCGAGGATCATCCCTACACGCTTGCGCAGGAAAAATCTGAAGGCGGCGAGCTGCGGAAAGCGGCTGACTTTGACAGGGCGGACGACCTGAAACAACATTCAGTTGGAGTTGTGTTCCTCGCTTTGAGCAACGCCGAGAGTGTGCGAAAGGAAGAGGAGCGCAGGTAGATCGGTCCGCTGTCCTGATCTATTGGCGAGCTTATCCAATCCCGTCTCGCAGCATTTCCCAGGCCGCGTTGCGCCCACAGGCGCCCATCACTCCCCCGCCAGGATGCGCAGCCGCTCCGCAGAGATACAGCCCATTGACCGGTGTACGGTAATCGGCCCAGCCGAGGACAGGGCGGAGCATGTAAAGCTGCCCGAGAGTCATCGCACCCTGGAAGATATTGCCTCCCGTCAATCCATAGGTGCGTTCCAAATCAAGCGGGCTTAGCACCTGACGATGAATGACCGACTGTGGAACGTTTGGCGCGTACTGTTCCACGATCTCCAAACAACGATCAGCGAATTTCTCTTTAATGTCATCCCAGTTGCCCTCTTGCAACTTGTACGGCGCATACTGAACGAACATCGAAAGGACGTGCTTGCCCTCTGGAGCTAATGTCGTGTCAACGCTCGTGGGCATTGTCATCTCCAGCACAGGCGATTCGCTCGGGCGGCCGTACTTGGCATCATCGTAGGCGCGCTCCAGGTATTCGATCTCCGGGGAGACATGCATTGTGCCGTGATGCTGAGGACCAATGCCGGGCTCGTCAATGCAGGAAAACCGCGGGGGTTCACTCAGTGCCAGGTTGATCTTGAGTGAAGCTGAGGAGTAGTCGATGCGTTTGACCGCGGCCAGGAAGTCATCGGGAAGGTCACCTTTCCGCAAGAACCGCTCGAACGTCCAATGCGGATCGATGCTCGAAGCGACTCGCTTGGCGGAAAGTTCTTCACCATTTGCCAAGGTCACTCCACACGCCTGGCCTCCGGAGACATTGATGGCCGCCACCGGCGTTTCGCGTCGAATTTCGACGTTGAGATCCTTGCAAGCGCCCTCTAAAGATGTGGCCAACCCGCCCATGCCGCCTTGAACATAGCCCCATACGCCGCGCGCACCGCCAGCCTCTCCCATCACGTGATGCAACAACACATAGGCGCTGCCAGCAGATTCAATCGAGGTGAAGCTGCCGATGATCGCATCCGTCGCCAGCGTCGCACGGATCGGCTCACTTTCAAACCAACGTTCAAGGATTGGTCGAGCCGGACCGGACAGCAACTCAATCGCCTCGGGCATGTCTGTGCCGAGCGTTTTCAACGCGCCCATTAACTTCCAGAGCGCCTTGCCATCGCGGAGTCGCTTGCTAAGTCCAACTTTCCGCCATGTCGAAGGAAGCGGCAATGGGTCGGTGGCCGTTTGCATCAACAGTGGCTCAATCACGGCGGCGGTCTTTTCCAAAAGCGCCTCATACCGAGGATAGGCCTCGGCGTCACGTTCACTGAACTTGGCGATTTCCTTTCGTGTGAGATCTTTGTCGGGGCCCATCAGCAGCGAACGCCCATCTAAGGTTGGCGTAAATGAAGACGGATTTCGCGGCAGAATATTCAGGCCGTATTCCCGCAGCCGCAGATCGTCAATGATGGCGGGCAAAAACAGGCTGATCACATACGCCGCAGTTGAGATTTTATACCCTGGCCACAACTCTTCCGTGGCCGCGCAGCCTCCCAGCACGTGCCGCCGCTCCAGAACGCAAACCTTCTTGCCGGCTTTGGCCAGATACGCAGCGGCGACCAATCCGTTGTGCCCGCCGCCAATGATGATGCAATCGTACATAGCTACTGCGAGTGGGAGGGTTTCGCTTGGTGTCGAGCTTGTGTGAGGGCTGGTGTAGGATGAACGCCCGCTTCATGCTAGCAGTCTGCACGGACTTACATCGGCTCGATTCTGACTCTATCGCCATGTCCCAAGAACTTCGCCAGCGGATCTTCGCAGAATTGGACGCGATTTCCCTGATCGATCCACATACACACATCAATCCACATGCTCCCGTCGCGAGGGACTTGGGCGATATCCTCGGCTATCACTACTACACGGAGTTGGCTCATTCCGCCGGGCTGGCGCGCGTGCAGATTGAAGAGCACGCTTTGCCACCCAAGGCGAAGGTTGCCCGGTTGGCCGAAGTTCTGCCGCGACTTGACAACACGGTGCAATATTCCTGGCTGATCGAGATAGCTCAGCGGCTGTTCGGCTTTACGGACGATTGCGTAAACGCAGACAACTGGGAAGTGCTGTGGAATCTGGCTGCCGCGAAGATGGGTAGTGACGATTGGGAACAAACGGTGCTCCAAGAGTCCAAGTTGGATGCCGTTTTCTTGACCAATGATTTTGATGACTCGCTCTCTGGCTTTGACACGGGGCGGTACATTCCTTGCCTGAGAACGGACGATCTGGTGTTCCACCTGGCAACGCTACGCGTGCGAGAACGGCTGGAAAGCGCTACCGGCATCACGTCCGGCTCTGCTGGGAGTTTGCGATCGGCCCTTGGCAAGCTGTTTGAGCACTTCGTAAACCACAATGCCAAGGCCTGTGCCATCTCGCTGCCGCCGGGTTTTTCGCCAAGGAAAGTCAGTGACGCGGAGGTGAGCCAGGCTTTTTCAGCGTTGGCAAAAGCCGGTCAAACGCTCGAGATTGACCACCGAAGTACGTTGGCGTGCTTCGCCTTTTGGACGTTGGCAGAATTTTGTCAGGACTATCGACTACCGTTCGATTTGATGATCGGTGTCAACCGTTCCGTCTATTCAGGCGGCGTCTATCAAGGACAAGACCTGTTCGACAGTCGTGTTTCGCTGATTCAATATCGCGAGCTGTTCAATTCGTTTCCGCAGGTCACGTTCCCTGTCAGTGTGCTGGCCAGTGTAACGAACCAAGAATTGGTCGCGTACAGTTGGATTTTCCCGAACGTGATTGCCAACGGGCATTGGTGGTATAGCAACACGCCGGCATACATCGAAGCTGACGCCGCAGCCCGGCTGGAAGCCATACCAAAGACAAAGCAGATTGGCTATTACAGCGACATGTACAAGCTAGAATTTGCGCTGCCGAAATTCGCGATGTACAAACGCGTGTTGAGCAAGATCTTGTCTGATCGATTCGTCCAAGAGCGGAACTGGCCTGAAGAACGCGCGGTCTCACTCGGCAAGCAAGTCCTCCGTGGCAACGTTGAGCGCTACTTCGGCTTTGCCACTTGAGCGACCGCTTTGGTTCCTTCGCCTGTCGTCACACGCGGCCAACACCTGCTGACGAAACTCGGCGGAATACATCAGCAACCTCTTTGGTCAAAAGACGTTGCCCCAACCAACACGCTTGTCCAAATGACGCTAGGGATACGGTAAACGCGCTCTAGATCCCAAGGGAAGACAATAATGACAATCTGGGTTCGCTTGAGCCGTTCGAGGCAACACCTCGATGAATGCGTCCAAAGCCGTGTGAAACTCCAGCCCGAGTGGCGTGTTGTGCCTCCCGCCGGGCAGAGTGATGAATTGCTTGGTGCCGGTCGCTGCGTCGAACAGCCTTCGCCCTTGCGAGATTGGGATCAACTCATCGGCGTCTCCATGGGCATATAGTAAGGGGCCTGGATATCTGCCAATCTTTGATAACGAGTCAAACCGTTCCTTCATTAATAGGTTAGTTGGCAGCCACCACATGTGATGAGATCCCACCGCCGGCACGGAAGTAAACGTGCTGACGAGGATCAGGCCGCTTGCTCCATCGCGCGCCGCCAAGTCAACCGCGACCGCGCCGCCCAGGGATCGGCCAAAGAGGACGATCTCACGCTCCGTGACATTTGTTCGCCTTGCCAGCCAAACGCGCGCAGCGCGTGCATCGTTCAGCACTCCTTGTTCGTCTGGACTTCCTTCGCTCCGGCCATAACCGCGGTAGTCAAACGCCATTACTGCCAAGCCGTGTTGCTGGTTCAACGTTCGTAGCAAGTCGATCCGAGATGTGATGTTTCCAGCGTTGCCGTGTGTGAAGAGGACAACGGCGCGCGGTGCCGGGTGATGCAGGTACCAGCCGTGCAGTTTGGCACCATCTTCTGCAGTAAAGAACACATCTTCAACCGAAGCGTTTGTTGGCTGCCAATCACCTTCCGGATACGGCGAGGGGTGATAGATCAGCGAGCGCTCGATCGATGAAATCGGACTGAACGAGCCGCAGCCAGCACAAAAAACGATCGCAAAGGCCAGTAAACCACAGGTCGCGACTCTGCGCGTTTGCGCGAGCATGACAGCACCGTGCTCGGAAATCTCCCCTTTTCTAGTGTCTGTTATCAGGACATCCCCGCACCGTCAAGGTCGCCATTGCTATGCAGCGACCGCACGTATTATGTTGTGCAGCAAAGCTGGCCGTTGGGGCGTTCTTACAACTTTTTCGGACGAGGGATCTCCCGTCCGCCTTTTTTTCCGCTTCGTCCGCGACGGCGGCGGCTATCGGACTTCTTACTTGCTCTCGTAGCGACCTCAGATGTCTTCTTTCCGATTGATTCTTTCAGTTGGTCGATCCGATCGCGTAATGCCGCGGCGCGTTCGAAGTCGAGATCGTCTGCTGCTCTCATCATTTCTTCGAACAGCTCATTGACGAATTCCTCAGTGACGTATTCTTCTTCCTCGGCGATTCCCGCTGCCGCGTTCGCTTGGGCGTGGGCTTCCGCCAGGCTCTCAATGCCGGCGCGGATGTTTTTGCGAACGGTCGCCGGTGTGATCCCATGTTCTTTGTTATACGCCTCCTGTACTGCACGTCGCCGTGTTGTCTCTTCAATGGCTTTCTGCATTGAGTCCGTAACCTTGTCTCCGTAAAGGATCACCTTGGCGTTGACGTTTCTGGCAGCACGGCCAATTGTTTGCATCAAGCTCGTTTCGCTCCGCAGGAAGCCTTCCTTGTCCGCATCCAGGATGGCAACCAGCGAGACTTCTGGCAGGTCAAGCCCTTCGCGAAGGAGATTAACGCCTACGAGTGCCTCAAAACGTCCTTCGCGGAGGTCGCGCAGGTGTTCCACACGCTCGAAGGCGTCCAATTCACTGTGGAGCCATTTGCAGGCGACGTTTTGCTCCGTCAGATAGTACGAAAGATCCTCGGCCAGGCGCTTGGTGAGTGTGGTCACGAGCACGCGTTCGCCAATTGCGGCTCG
Source organism: Pirellulales bacterium (assembly GCA_028066245.1). Lineage (GTDB taxonomy): Bacteria > Planctomycetota > Planctomycetia > Pirellulales > S012-138 > CALJLD01. The sequence goes on from JALCBR010000025.1 coordinate 36,871, forward strand.
CTCGCGGATTTCGCCCAAGAGGTGAGGCACCTGGCTGCGCGCCGGGACGACTTCAATGACTGGGTCCAGCAAGCCAGTGGGACGAATGACCTGTTCCACAAACTCCCCTTCGGTCTGTTCTAGCTCATAAGGACCGGGAGTCGCGGAGACAAAGATGGTGGGCGGCAACCGCTTCTCCCATTCATCGAACTTGAGTGGGCGGTTGTCCGTCGCGCTGGGGAGCCGAAATCCGTGCTCGACGAGCGTGGATTTGCGGCTGTAATCGCCTGCGTACATGCCCCGCACCTGAGGGACTGTCACGTGTGATTCATCAACAATGAACAGGTAATCGTTCGGGAAGAAATCAAGCAACGTGTGCGGGGGCGAACCTGGCGCGCGGCCGTCCAAGTGTCGGCTGTAGTTCTCAATACCGGGGCAATAGCCCACCTCCAGCATCATTTCCAGGTCGAATCGGGTCCGAGCATTGAGCCGCTGCGCTTCAAGCAGCTTCCCCAGATTGCGAAGCTGCTCCAGACGCTCTTCAAGTTCCAATTTGATGGCGTCTACGGCCGCAGCCAAGCGATCCTCCTGCATCACAAAGTGCTTGGCCGGATAAACGAACAGCTCTTCCTCGCGGCGAATGACCTCGCCTGTCAGAGGGTTAATGATTGAGAGTTGCTCAATCTCGTCCCCCCACAGCTCAACACGAAAGGCAAATTCCTCATAGCCAGGCCAAATCTCGACACAATCTCCTCGGACGCGAAACTTGCCGCGAGCGAACTCGACATCGTTCCGGTCGTACTGAATGTCAATCAACCGCATCAACGTTTCATCACGATCCATCACAGATCCGCGTCGCAATGTGACCATCATCTCGCGGTACGCGTCTGGCGACCCAAGGCCGTAAATCGAGGAAACGCTGGCAACGATTACTACGTCCTTGCGGCTCACCAGAGCGCTTGTCGCCGCTAACCGCAATCGATCAATGTCTTCATTGATGCTGGCGTCTTTTTCGATGTAGATATCGCGCTGCGGAATATACGCTTCCGGCTGGTAATAATCGTAATAGCTGACGAAGTATTGGACCGAGTTGTGCGGAAAGAACTCGCGAAATTCTGAATACAACTGCGCCGCCAACGTCTTATTGTGCGAAAGCACGATCGTTGGCTTTTGGACGGTGGCAATGACATTGGCCATTGTGAACGTCTTGCCGGATCCGGTCACGCCCATGAGAACCTGTCGGTCCCGGCCATCTTTGATGCCACGGACGAGAGATTCGATCGCGGCAGGTTGATCGCCTGCGGGTACAAACGGTGCTACAAGTTGAAATTCTGCCAACGGGCGCCTCGATCTTCGTTTCTTGTGTCGCAAATAGACAGGCAACCGCGCGAAGTGTGACTGTGGCACACCGTTTCAGCGCGCGGATCTCCGCGCCGAATTTGTCAATTCTACGGGCAATCCACCGCTGAGTCTCTAGCCCAAGTTTGCCGCTGACGTCCGTGCCGCGCTCGCTCGAATCCGTTCTTGCGGAGCAGCGAAACTTGACAAATTCGTGGGCAATCCACCTCGCGACGAAAAATCATCTGTCGTAAGTGTCGAATGTAGCGAGTTCACAAGCCAGCCAACGCATGCCCGAAGCGAAAACGCCCTGGGCGCCCGGGCGTATGAGGGTCTCTCCAGTAGCGTTTGATTGAATGGTCCAGCAATCTTTTTTGCCGGGCGCAACATCGCGTGCTACTTATCCATACCGATTGTCTCAGGCAAGAGCGAAGCGCGACGACGTTTCCTCTCAAGGTGAGACTTCTGAAAGTTCTTCGTTTGTACGCAACGGCAGACGATCTGCGTTGTGTGTGTCCGCCATGACAGAGTGAGTCACAATTCTTACACCCAACCTCAGGGAGTTTTCCGTGCCCGCGACCATGACACAAACCCCAGCTCAGGAGCAGTGGCAAGGGGAAGCGAAAGGGACCATGCAATTGGTCAGCTTTCAATTGGCTCAGGAGGAGTACGGAATTGAAATCACGAAAGTCCAGGAAATCATCTTGATGGGTGAGATCACGCGCGTCCCGCAGACGCCGCCCTATATCAAAGGGCTGATCAATCTCCGCAGTACAGTCATCCCCATCTTTGATCTGCGGCTACGGTTTGGTTTGGCGGAACAGCCCCGCACGGATGAGACACGGATCATGGTGATCAACGTCGCCGGGAAAACTATTGGCATCATCGTCGACGCGGTCAGCGAGGTCTTGCGGATCTCACAAGAGCAAATTGCTCCGCCGCCGCCGACTGTTGCCGGTTTGGGAGAAGAGTTCCTTGTTGGACTCGCCAAGCTGGAAAATCGTTTACTCATCCTGTTGGACATCGATGGGATTCTTGTCGAGAAGGAGCTTGAAGAGGTGGAGGAACTCGCCGCCAACGCGTAACTGATGTCACCTTTGGCAAGCGATGACCAAAGCTTCGATCCACGTATTCAAACTCAACCGAAACATCAGATATCGACAGGAGACAAAGATGACCGTTGTTGCCTCACAGAATTCGAAGAATGGACAAGCCGGACGTGGTGCAGCTCAACAAGCCGAATCGGATGCCAACGCTAACTATCGCGCGCTGGTGGATGTCGTAAGCCAGGTTGGCAAAGCCGATACAGTCGAAGATGCGATCCGCACAGCTTTGGATGCGGTCCGCTCCGCGTTTGACTGGGCTTATGGCTCGTACTGGTCGCTGGATGAAGCTAACAGTGTGCTCCGGTTTGCCATGGAGTCTGGCACCATCAACGAAGAGTTCCGTCATGCAACAGAAAACGCCTCTTTTACTGAAGGCACAGGCCTGAGCGGCCGCGCCTGGAAGACACGAGATCTCTTTTTCGTTGATGACATCGGCGAGATGACTGATTGCGTTCGCGCCCCCAGTGCTCAGCGAGCCGGCGTCAAGTCTGGCGTGTGCTTTCCCGTGATCGTTAACGGCAATGTTGTCGGCACGATGGACTTCTTTGCCACTGAGACGCTCCAACTCTCCGAGCAACGGCTGGACGCTCTGCGGAATGTTGGACAACTCGTCTCGAACGCGATCGCGAAAATCCGCGAAACGCGCCGTCAACAAGAACTTGTTGATGACTCCGCCGCGGTGAGCCGCGTACTGGAATCGATCGGTGGTGCCAAGACCGTCGAACAAGTCATCAAGCTTTCTCTGGATACCGTTCGTGACGCCTTTGGTTGGGCCTACGGTTCCTTCTGGCGAAAGGACAACAAGTCCGAAAGCCTGAAGTTTGCTTTTGAGTCTGGAACGGTCAACGCTGATTTCCACCAGGCGACCATCAATGCGGAATTCAAGCAGGGAGCGAGCCTGTCCGGCAAGACATGGCAGCGGCGTGAGTTGGTGTTCGTGAAGGACATCGGTGAAATGACCGACTGCGCCCGCGCTCCCATCGCCCAACGAGCCGGCGTCAAGTCCGGCTTCTGCTTCCCCATCATTATTGATGGTGAGGTCGAGGGCACGATGGACTTCTTCACGACGGAAGCTCTCAACCCGAGCGACGAGCGCCTCAATGTACTGCGAACGGTGGGACGGCTGATCTCACAAAAGGTCGCAGAAATGAGCGACAACGCCCGTAAACAGGCGATGTTGGACAACGCGCCCGTCAACATCATGTTGGCGGACACGGATTTGGTCATTCAGTACTTGAACCCGGCCAGTGTGAAGACGCTGAAGGGACTGGAGAACCACTTGCCGATTCGCGTCGACGATATGGTTGGCCAGAACATTGACATCTTCCATGCCGATCCGTCGTTCCAACGCAACATTCTGGCTGACTACAAATCCCTTCCTCGGCGGGCCGTGATCGAACTCGCGGGTGAGAAGCTGGACCTGCTTGTCAGCCCCACATATGACGCGGACGGCCAGTATGCTGGCCCGATGGTGACATGGGATGTTGTTACTCAGCAGATCAAATCCGAGCGGGAAGCTGCTGAGAAGACGGCGATTGTTGAGAATGCTCCCATCAACATCATGCTGGCCAACACGGACGGCACGATCGTTTACATGAACCCGGCTTCAACAAACACGTTGAAGACGATTGAGAACATCTTGCCGATTCCGGTCGATAAGATCGTCGGCTCCAGCTACGACGTCTTCCACAAAAACCCTGCCCATCAGCGAAAGCTCCTGGGCGATCCGAAGAACCTGCCGCATCAAGCGGAGATCCAGGTTGGAGATGAGACTCTGCTGCTCAATGCTTCGGCGATCTACGACTCCAAGGGCAATTACTCAGGACCGATGATAGCTTGGGAAGTCATCACACAACAAAAAGAAGCTGCCAAGCGTGAAGAGGAAAACCAGCGTCGTGATCGTGAGCAACAAGAGGATCTCCGCAATAAGGTGGACGAAATCCTGACAGTTGTGAACGCCGCCGCGGAAGGCGACCTGACGCGTGATGTGAACTTCGAGAGCGAAGACGCCGTTGGCGAATTGGCGAACGGGCTGCGAAAGATGCTCAGCGATCTGCGTGACATTATCTCGCAAGTTGTTGAAGGCGCCGCCCAGTTCACCGAGGGTGCCCGCGTGGTCTCTGAAAGTGCCCAATCGTTGGCACAAGGAGCTCAAACCCAAAGCGCGTCTGTCGAGGAGATGAGCGCGTCCATCGAAGAACTAACCCGCAGCATTGATGCGGTGAAAGACAACGCTGGCGAAGCCAACACCGTGGCTCGCTCGACGAGCGATCTGGCGGAAGATGGCGGCAACGCCGTCCAGAAGTCGGTCGAGGCCATGGAGAGGATCAAATCTTCCTCCAGCCAGATCAGTGAGATCATCCAGGTGATCTCCGAGATCGCCAGCCAAACGAACTTGTTGGCGTTGAACGCGGCGATCGAAGCCGCCCGTGCCGGTGAGCACGGATTGGGCTTCGCCGTCGTTGCTGACGAAGTCCGCAAGCTGGCTGAGCGGTCCAGTGAAGCGGCCAAGGAAATCTCCACCTTGATTAAGGAATCGACACAGCGCGTTGAGGAAGGCGCCGTGTTGAGTGAGCAGACGGGTGAAGCGCTGACCAAGATCATTCAAGGCGTCGAGGAGACGGCCAAGAAAATCTCGGAAATCGCGGACGCCACGGTGGAGCAGGCCCAAAACGCCAACGAAGTTTCCAATGCCATCCAGCAGATCTCGCAGGTGACCGAGCAATCGGCCGCCGGCAGTGAAGAAATGGCATCCAGCAGTGAAGAACTGGGCGCTCAAGCCGCGTCGCTGCGTGATCTTGTTGCTCGCTTCAAGATCGAAAGCTAGGCACGAGCGTCTATCAGCTTTGCGAATGATCCCTGGCGGCGTGGGCTCCATCGCTCACGTCGCCAGTTGGTCCGCAAACATCCGAGAAACTCTTCCACGACCTATGTAGACCAAATCAAGCATGGCCGTCTCATTACCCACAGAACAAGTCAGCGACACCCAACTTGCGCGATACGCGGACTTGATTTACGTTCGTACGGGGATCCGCATCTCTTCGCAAAAGAAGACGCTGCTTTCCAATCGCCTGCGGCGGCGGCTGCGCGCGACGGGGATCACTGGGTATGACGCTTATCTCAAGAAGATCAAATCACTGTCCAAAGACGATCCTGAATGGACCGCCTTCTTGCAGGAGATCACCACGCACGAAAGCTACCTGTTCCGAGACATCACCCAATGGGACTGGTTTCGGGACACGTACCTCTCGGAGATCTCCAGTCAGGCCCGCGCAGGTGAGCGCAAGAAATCTCTTCGTATCTGGTCCGCGGCGTGCAGTACTGGGGATGAACCCTACACCATCGCCTGCTGCGTTCTGGATAGACTCGTGGATGTATCACAGTGGCAGGTCGATATCTTCGGAACAGATATCGGAATGGGCGCTCTCGAGCATGCCAATGAAGGCGTTTACAGCAAGCGTGCCATGCAAGGGGTTCCTGAAACGTATAAGCGAAGGTTTTTCTCCGCGGTTAACGGGACTGATACTTGGAAGGTCAAGCCGGTGTTGCAGAAGCACGTCCGCTTCAAGCATCACAACCTCCTTCAGCCGTTGAAGGAGCTGCCCTTCGATTTGATCTTCGTGAAAAACGTCCTGATCTACTTCGATACCGATTCAAAAACCAAAGTTCTTCACCACGTTGTCAATCAATTGAGTCCTGGGGGAATGCTCGTCACCGGCCCTGCTGAAGGTACATCCGATTTGCTCAAACACCTGGATCGTATGCAAGGTTGGTTGCATCAAAAACAAGAATCCTCTTCAGCGCGGGGCAAGTCCAGATGACAGACGAAGTCGGGATCCAGGACGATTTTCTCGAGAGCATGCTCGGCGATTTTATCGACGAGTCAGAAGGGTTGCTTCAGCAACTCAACGAGAACCTGCTTGTCCTGGACGATTGGGCGGGAGCCCTGTCGCCCGGGGATGAAGTTGCTTGCGACACGGACTTGATCAATGAGCTCTTCCGCGCCGCGCACAGTTTGAAAGGACTGTCTGCGATGCTGCGTTTGGACAATATCAACGTCCTCACGCACATGATGGAAAACGTGTTTGATGCGGCGCGCAATGGTCTGTTGTTTATTCAGTCGGAAACCGTCGATCTGATCTTTCGGGCAGTGGATCGATTGAGTGCGATGATCGATCGGCTCAAAGACCCCAGTTTGGCAGAGGTCAAAACGGAGTGCATCCTGCAAGAAATTCGGCAACTGCTCGAAGCGAACGGTGCACAAAAAGAAGCCAGCAGTCAAGCCGATGCTGAGCTGGCCATGAAGCAAGAGCTCAAGGATGTTGTCGGCAGCGCGGAAGAGACCGTTGAAACAGTGGCTAACTGCGTTGAAGAATTGCAGGCAGACGCAGAACACCCCACTCGGCAAATGCCGGACGTGGAATCGACTGATGCAGCTGCGCCAAGCCCGACAACTCACTTCCAAGGCATCCAAGATGAGTCGGATGTGCCGGCCAATTATCTCGCAATCTTTATTGACGAGTGCGATCAATCACTCGACGACCTCTCAGACCTTTTGCTGACACATCAGAGCGACAAATCTGTCGAGAATCTGATGATTACGTGTCACCGCATCAAAGGTTCCGCGGCATCCATAGGGCTTGCTCGACCGGCAAAGCTCTCGCACTTGATGGAAGATGTGCTGCAAGAGCTCCTTCAGTCTGATGGCCGATTGACAGATGAGATCAACGACGCCTTGCTCACGTGTACGGATGCGTTACGGAAATACGTTGAGACACTGAAGCAGGGCGATCCGCAATCCGCAGGTTTCGAGAACGCCTATCAGGCTCTTGCGAAAGCTCGGATTCAGCATGACGAGGACCCCTCGGCAGGTCCCAACGAGTTGGTCAAGGAGACACCCGAAAACGAATTGCCCGCATCGGCTTCACCCGCATCCCAAGCACTGACTGACGAAGAAATTGCTCGCGTCGCCGAAGATGCTCCCGAGGGTGCGCATGGATTCGTAGCGCGCATGACGTTTGAGGCCAACCTGCCGCTGGTAGAACTCAAGGCCGGCCTGCTCATTGAGCGAGTCAACAGCATCGGGCAGATTTTCTATTGCTCGCCAGCCGAGACCGAGTTTGAGGCGCAAGACAATTTCACCTCGTTAACCTTGGGCATTGCGACGTCAATCTCGCGCAAGAATTTGGCCTCAAAGCTTGACTTGGCAGGTGTCGCAAGTGTGACAATGACCAGTTTGCCATCGCAAACCTCACCTGCCGACAAGCAAGCCTCAACGCCAGCTCCTACTGTCTCGGCTGACGTCAGCAAGAAGCTCACCTCAGAGGAAAATCCCCAGCAAGCAGCGCCAAACCCGCCACAGCCCAGCGAGAAACAGCCGACTGAGACGTCGCGCGGTGACGCCAATACTAAATCGCAGCGACGAGGCGTGAGCAAACCGGCGGAAACACTTCGCGTTGACATCGAGCGCCTTGACCAGTTGATGAATCTGGCAGGCCAACTGGTGATCAACAAAGCACGGTTTGTGCAGATCTCGGATGGATTGCGCCACCTAACCCAGGTCAAAAACCTTGCGCAATCAGTCGAGGGAGCTCTCGGCCTGGTCGATCGCATGGGCAGTGACTTGAATTCCATGACTCGGGAAGCGCAAGCAAGCCCTCTGGTCGACAATATTTCGAACCTGTCTCGCCAACTTCGCGACGACTTGGAATCCGTACAGAAAGAAGTCGGTAAGCTTTCAGAAGTTCGTGGGCTGGTGGGAGACCTGTCAGAAGCCGTGCATCAGCTCGACAGGGCCGCGGACGGCATCCAAAAGAGCGTTATGGACACAAGGATGGTACCCATTGGCCCTTTGTTCGGTCGCTTCAAACGCGTTGTCCGTGACTTGACGCGAGAGACTGAGAAGGAAGTCACTCTGCAGATCACGGGTGAAAAGACCGAACTTGACAAGCGGATGATCGATGAACTGGGTGATCCGCTGATTCATATGGTCCGGAATTCAGTCGATCATGGCGTCGAATTGCCGGAAGACCGGGTTGCGGCAGGCAAGCCGAGAAGCGGCGTTGTCAAGCTTGACGCTTTCCATCGGGGTAATCAAATCGTCATTCAGATTACCGATGACGGCAAAGGACTTGATCCAGCCAAACTGCGAAACAAAGCAATCGCCCGTGGCCTCGTGACCGAGGCAGACGCTGAGCGTATGACGCCGCAACAGGTCTTTCAACTCATCTGGGAGCCTGGCTTCAGCACCGCGGAAAAAGTCACCGAGGTTTCCGGTCGCGGTATGGGCATGGACATTGTCCGGTCAAAAATTGAAGAACTCAACGGAACCGTTGAACTCGACAGCACTCCGGGGGAGGGAACGGTGTTCACCATCCGGCTGCCGCTAACGATGGCGATTTTGCCGACACTACTTTGTCGCATCAATGGCGATGTGTTTGCCATCCCGGTCGAGTCCGTGCTCGAAATCGTTCGCGTTCGCAACTCGGAACTCTCGACAGTTCGCAATCAACGGACCGCTACCGTCCGCGGGCGGGTCGTTTCCGTCGTGGCGCTTGCGGACATGTTCACCTGGAACCGGCCGCCTCAGGAAACAAATGCTGAGTCTGAAGCGAACGAGATCACGCTTGTGATCATCGGGGTTGATGACAAAGAAATCGGCCTGCTCGTCCACGGCTTGATTGGTGAAGAAGACATCGTCATCAAGTCAATGTCCGAGAACTACCGTAACGTGGACGGTATTGCGGGGGCCAGCATCCTGGGCGATGGGCGAGTCTCCTTGATCTTGGATGTTAGCTCAATCTTGGACATGTCCTGCCGGATGCGGGGCGGGCCTTCCCAGGGTGATGAAGTGGCCAAAGTCGCCTCCAATGAGGAATGCGCGGGGGCAGACGATTCGGCATTGAAGTTGAATGCAACTCTTTCCATTTGAGGTCGGCACGTGAATGCATCGGTGAAATCAGCGAGGGTCCAATCCCTGTTCCAAGAGATTTTCGCAAGCGCCACGCAAAGCGCTTCAGAATCTCTTCGCGGCTGGACTTCTGGACAAATCAGCTTGGAGCTGGATGACGTTCATGAATTGCCAATGGAAGAAGTCACTTCTCAGCTTGAAGTTGGCGAAGAGATGCTCACGATCATAGCCCTTACGTTAGAAGGTGAACTCGGCGGGCAGATCATTTTGACATTTGATGAAGAGAATGGCCGCCAACTTGCTGCGACGTTGCTCAACCGCGAGTTGAACTTGGAAGGTGACTGGTCCGCGCTTGAGATCTCTGCACTGAAAGAAACGGGCAACATTCTCGCCTGTGCTTACGTGCACACAATCTCCGAACTGATCGGCAAGAACCTGATCCCATCACCGCCACACTTCATACAGGACTTTGGAGCGTCTGTCTTGCAGCAAGCCGTGATGGCTCAAGCGATGACCAGCGACCGAGTCTTGGTTTGCCGCACGACTTTTCTCAGGGGCAAAGAAGCTCTGGATTGGCGAGTCTTCTTCGTGCCTGATCATGCGTTGCTTTCCGAAATCCACGCGACTGTGCAAAGCGCCAGTTGAGGCTCCCAGATTCTTCTCAAGACTCGCATTGATGCAAAGCGGAGACACCCTCAAATGACACAGGCGTTGGCATCCAAGAAAGAGCCCCTTGTTGGAATGGGACAAGTGGTCATGGTCGGTCGGGCAGACTTATCCCGTGCCGTGCTCGGCTCTTGCGTCGGGCTGGTGCTTTACCATGCCCGCCTTGGCATTGGCTCGTTGGCGCACATCGTGTTGCCATCTTCAGAAGGCAGGCAAGGCCCACCGGGAAAATTTGCCGACACCGCCTTGCCGTTCATGCTGAAATCACTTGCGGATCAATACGCCAATCGTTCCGGGCTGGTCGCCAAACTCGCCGGCGGAGCAAACATGTTTGGCGGACAGGGGCCCATCCAGATCGGACATTCGAATGCAGAAGCCATCCGCGCAGGCCTGGAAGATGTGAGAATCCCCATCGTTGGTGAACACTTGGGGGGCAACAAAGGCCGCCGTGTGACATTTGAGACCGAGAGTGGTGATCTACACGTTGAAATTGTCGGTGAGCCGACGGCAACAATTTAACAAGTCAACCATTCATGGATTCCGGCTCCGTCACGCCATTGGCCGAGGACCGGAGCGAGAAGATCAATCAGTACGTCTTCCCGAGAAGGGTAGTTGAAAGGGACTGGCAATGGCCAAGAAACTTATCGTCACTGACGATGCCATGATCATTCGCGAAATGATCAAAGATGCGGTTAGCGAGGACGGCTGGCAAGTCGCTGCTGAAGCGACCAACGGCCAAGAAGCGATTGACCGCTACGCGGAAACGCGCCCCGATGCCGTGACGTTGGATCTGGTCATGCCGGAATTTGACGGGCTGCACGCGCTACGTGGCATCATGGAGCTTGATCCCGATGCCCGTGTCTTGGTGGTCAGTGCACTGGATCAAAAGGAGATCCTCAAAGACGCGCTGCGGCTGGGAGCAAAGGACTTCATCGTCAAACCATTTCAGAAAGATCGGTTGGTCGGCGCGCTCAACAAGGTGGCCGCCACCTGATTCATACGGTTCTTGACTTATCGTCTCACGAATGTGACGTGATTTGCGTGCAATGCGAGACTCACTCTCATGCTCGGAACGAGTCAAAACGCCTGATCGCGTTTTCAGTAGCTTGTGATCGCTAGCGAATCATTTGACCGACAAAACGACGGCCTGGTGGACAAGGGTACACAATGGGATGTGGTATGAGCGACAAGCAGACGCGCGTCATGGTCGTTGATGACTCTGCGCTGATTCGTGAGATGATCAGCGATCTTGTCGACAGCCATCCGAAGCTGGAGGTAGCTGGCTGTGCGCGCGACGGATTGGAAGCAGTCAAAAAAGTTGACGAATTCAATCCGGATGTCATCACTTTGGACATCCAAATGCCGCGAATGGATGGACTGGAATCATTGGACGCCATTTTGTCGAAGCGTTCAATCCCGGTCATCATGGTCAGTTCACTAACGCAACGCGCCGCGGACGTGACGTTGGACGCGCTGCAACGCGGCGCTATGGACTACGTCGCCAAGCCGGAGAGCATTCGTGATGCGACCGGAGTTTGGGGGAAAGATCTACTTAACAAGATTCAGAATATGGCGGGCGCGGATGTAAACCGCATTCTGAGGATCCGAAAATCTAAGCAGAAAAAGAAGACCGAACAGACAGCTTCTTGCCGAACCGCTGCGCCTGTCGTATCGGCACACCCCTCCTATGTGAATTGCTGCATCGCACTTGGAATATCAACAGGTGGACCGCCCGCACTTTCGCGTGTGTTTGAGTCCATTGAACCTCCTCTTCCGCCTCTTGTTGTTGTTCAGCATATGCCAGCTCAGTTTACCGGCCCGTTTGCAAAGCGTTTGGACTTGATTTCGCGGTTGAACGTAAAAGAGGCCGAAACCGGCGATGTCCTGAAGCCAAACCATGCCTATGTTGCGCCCGGCGGCAAGCACCTTGTGCTACGACGAAGAGGGAGCAACGTATCAGTGGCGATACGAAACGGCGACCCGGTCAGCGGTCACAAGCCAAGCGTAGACGTCATGATGCAATCCGCCGTGGATTGTTATGGTCAACGCGTTCTTGGAGTGATCATGACCGGCATGGGACATGACGGGGCTGATGGCTGTGGTGCAATCAAGCAAGCAGGTGGCTACGTTTTCGGGCAGGACGAGGCAACGTCAGACGTCTACGGCATGAATAAAGTTGCGTTTGTTGCCGGAAACGTTCACAAGCAGTTTGACCTGGATTCGTTGCCTCGCTTGATAACGAAACAATGCAGTCGGCAGTTCACCAATTCCAAGCGGATTTCCACAAACTAACGTTTTTGCCGTGGGACCCCAGGAGTACAGCTGTGCTTTTTTCCCCGCACAGCACTTTTCGGGATCAGTTGTAAGCTAGTCTTTTCCAGTCTGAGAATTCGCCGCTCCTACGCAAGAATGAGAGCAGACCATGAGTCACAAAGTGCTGGTTGCCGATGATTCTGGCACAATGCGAAAAATCATCATCCGCTCGCTGAATGCTGTCAATGTGACAG